>NZ_CALMFB010000070.1 GCF_937863155.1 uncultured Brevundimonas sp.
GTTGTCCTTGATCAGGATGGCGTCATCCAGGCCGAAGCGGTGGTTCATCCCCCCGCCGCAGGCCACGGCGTGTTTCTCCAGCGCGCGCAGGCCCGGCGTGGTCTTGCGCGTGTCGGCGATGCGGGCCGACGTGCCCACGACGGCGTCGACATAGGCGCGCGTCAGGGTGGCGATCCCGCACATCCGCCCCAGGATGTTCAGCGCCGTCCGCTCGGCGGCCAGCAGGGCGCGGGCGTTCGCCTCGACCCGCACCAGGGCGGCTCCGGCCGCGAACGGCCGCCCGTCCAGGACCAGGGTCTCGACCTCGGCCTGGGGGTCCAGCATCCGCACCGCGATCCGCACCGCATCGATCCCGGCGGCGACGCCCGCCTTGCGCGCGGCGAAGACGCCGTTCATCCGCGCCTGTTCCGGCACGCAGGCCTGGGCCGTCAGGTCGCCCGCCCGGCCCAGATCCTCGGCCAGGGCCGCGCGCACCACCGGTTCGATCAACAGATCCATCATGCCGCCTTGTCCCTGGTGTTCAGCGTCAGGCGCGTATGCGCCGCCGTGTCATTCGTCTGAGGCCAGTCGGCGCGCCAGTGGCCGCCCCGGCTTTCGCGTCGCGCCAGCGCCGCCTCGGCCGCCAGTCGCGCGGTGGTCAGAACCGCCGCATCGGGATGCTGGGCCTGCAGCCTGTCGATCAGGGCGATCAGGATCGTCAGCCCCGCCGCATCGCGCACCGGTCCGGCATGGGCCGTCATGGCTGCGCGCAGCTGCATCATCTCCGCCTGGGGCAGGTCCGTGGCGATCCGGCCCGCCGCGCCCTCGTCGGCGCTCGGCGCCTGATCCGCCGCCGCCCGCCCGGCCCGTCGTCCGAAGGCGGCGGCTTCCAGCAGGCTGTTGGACGCCAGGCGATTGGCGCCGTGCACCCCCGTCGCCGCGCATTCGCCGATGGCGAAAAGACCATCTAGCGAGGTGCGTCCGTCCGCGTCGGCGGCGATCCCGCCCATGTGATAGTGCGCCGCCTCGGCCACCGGCATGGGGCTGATGCGCGGGTCCAGCCCCGCGCCCATACAGGCGGCGAACACCGCCGGGAAATGCTCGGGGAAAGCGGCGCCCACCGCCGTCGTCGCATCCAGAAAGGCGCCGCGCCCGGCCATCCGCGCCGCATGCACCACCCGCGCCACCACGTCGCGCGCCGCCAGATCGGCGTCGGCGTCCGGTCCCAGCAGGAACCGCCCCTGGCCGTCGATCAGCCGCGCCCCCTCGCCTCTCAGGGCCTCGGTCGCCAGCGGCGCGGGGTCTAGGCCCAGGTCCAGGGCCGTGGGGTGAAACTGCACGAACTCGGGGTCCAGGATTTCGGCCCCGGCCCAGGCGGCGATGGCCAGCCCCTCGCCCCGCAGCGCCGCCGGATTGGTGGTCACGGCGTAAAGCCCGCCGATCCCCCCGGTGGCCAGGATCACCGCCGGCGCCGCCACCTGCACCAACCGGCCGCCCACGCGCTCCAGCACCGCGCCGGTCACGCGGCCCTTGGCGTCCTGCATCAGGCCGCGCAGGCGGGCGTCCTCCCAGATCTCGATGTTCGGCTCGGCCCGCGCCGCCGCGACCACGGCCGACAGGATGGCGCGCCCCGCCCCGTCGCCACCGACCCGCGCCACCCGCGCCCGCCCGTGCGCGGCCTCGCGGCTTAATGCGTAGCCGCCGTCTTCGGTGCGGTCGAACGGCGCGCCCAGGGCGGCCAGCCAGTCCACCGTAGCGGCCCCCGCGCCGGTCAGAGCCAGGGTCGGCGCCGTCTCCACCAGACCCGCGCCCGCCGCCGCCGTATCGGCCGCATGGTCCGCCGCGCTGTCGCCCGCGCCCAGGGCCGCCGCCACCCCGCCCTGCGCCCAGGCCGAGGCGCAGGCGTTCAACAGAGGCTCGGGGGTCACCACCCGCACCTTCGCCCCCGCGCGCGCCGCCTCCAGCGCGGCCGACAGGCCCGCCAGGCCGCCGCCGACGATCAGAGGGCCGTCATGGCGCATCCAGCTCACGCCGCCGGACCGGCGACGCCGCCGAAATCCATGCCGACAAAGCGCGCGCCCAACTCCAGCGCGCCCATCACCGTGCCGTCGCCCAGCGGGATCAGGGCGCCGACCGCCGCCGCCGCGCAGACCGCGCCGGTCGCCAGATACAGGCCCAGGCTCTGCATGGCCTGGCCGATGCTCAAGGGGCCTTCGTCGGGCCGCCAGGCGCCGCGCCGCAGATGGCCGATCACGGCGATGGCCAGAAAGGCCGCCAGGATGAACCGCCCCGTCGTCAGGCCCCACCAGACCACCAGAACCCCGACGGCGATCAGGGCCGCCTTCTCCAGCATCGGATGCACCCGCGCCAGCACCGGCCCCAGGGCCTTGGACCCGTCCAACGGCGGGGCGGGCACCAGGTTCAGCAGATTGATCATGGCGATGAAAAACGCCCCGAACAGCCAGGCCCCGCCGCCGGTGATGACCCAGGCCCCCACGAACGGGATCATGGCCAGCAGCCCGAACGCCGGCCCGGCCAGGGACACCAGCACCCCGTGCCATTCGCTGCGCGGCGCGCGCTGACCCTGGGCCATGCCGCCCAGGAAGGGGATGATGTGGATGTGCGCCGGCCCCATGCCCAGCCGGTTCATGGCCAGGACGTGCCCGTATTCATGCACGAACAGGCCGAACACCCCGGCCACCGCCGCGACCCAGGTGCCGGTGATCCACCACAGGAAACCGCCCAGAAGCAGGGTCGACACCACCGCCCACACCGGGTTCTGACCGCGATGGACGATCTCCGGTTCGCGCGCGGGCGCCGGGGCGGGGGCCGCCGCTTCGGGCAGGCGGTCCCAGGGTCCAGGGCGGCGAGACCCTGCTAGGGGGGCGGGGTTATCTTCACTACGGCTCATGGCTTCGACCTGGGCGGCGTGGGCCGCGCCAGCAAGGCCGCCAGGGCCAAAAGCCGCAGGGTCCGCGCATCCAGCGTCGCCACCGCCCGCGCCTGGGGGACATAGTGCATCAGATCAGCTCCACCGCCGGATGATGGCCCCGCGCCCGCACCAGGTCATACCGCGCCGGGATCGCCGGGGGCGGCAGATCGACCATCCGCTGCACCGCCCGGCGCGCGCGCTCGGCCACCGCTTCGTCCACCGTCACCTCGAACTGAAGATGCAGCAGGGCGTCGCGGATGTTCTCCAGGGTGATCCGCTTCATGTGCGGGCACAGGTTGCACGGGCCGACGAACTGCACCTCGGGCAGGTCGCCCTTGATGTTCGACGCCATCGAACATTCGGTTATCAGCACCACCCGCTGGGGCCGGTGCGTCTGAACATAGTCGGCCATGGCCGCCGTCGATCCGGCGAAGTCGGCCGCTTCCAGGATCTCTTCCGGGCATTCGGGATGGGCCAGGACTTCGGCGTCCGGCCAGGCGTCGCGCATGTCGGCGATGTCCTGGGCCGTGAACCGCTTGTGCACCTCGCAATGGCCCGCCCAGGCGATGATGCCGATCTCGGTCTGGGCCGCCACATTGCGCGCCAGATATTCGTCGGGGATCAGGATCACCCGGTCCACGCCCCATTCGGCCGCCGCCCATTCCACGATCTGAACGGCGTTGGCGCTGGTGCAGCAGATGTCGGTCTCGGCCTTCACATCGGCGGTGGTGTTGACATAGGTGATGACCGGCAGACCCGGATAGCGCTGCTTGATCAGCCGCACATCCGCCCCGGTGATCGAGGACGCCAGGCTGCATCCCGCCAGCGGATCGGGGATCAGCACGGTCCTTTCCGGGCTCAGGATCTTGGACGTCTCGGCCATGAAGTGGACGCCCGCCTGGACGATCACTCTGGCGTCCGACCGCGCCGCTTCCTTGGCCAGGCCCAGGCTGTCGCCGACATAGTCGCCGACCCCGTGGAAGATGTCGGGCGTCATATAGTTGTGCGCCAGGATGACCGCGTTGCGCTCGGCCTTCAGCCGGTTGATCTCGGCGATCAGCGGCGCCTTGGCGGTCCATTCCAGCGGCGTCACATGCTCGCGCACGCGCGGCCAGATATGATCCGTGGCCTGCGCAACCTCAGGGGCAACCTCAGCGCCGAAACCGAACTCTCCGTCCGCCATGCCGGACCTCCGCTCCACCCTTATGCTCATAATCAGCATAAGCAGGGACAATGTAGGCCGATCCGCGCGGGATGCAAGGGCGCGGGCCAATGGAATGGGCAGACTAGCGGTTAACCACCACGAGCCAACTGTTGCTGGCGATGGCGCGGAACACCCTGCCCTCAAGCGTGGCGGGGTCGATGCCCTGCGCGACGGTTATCCGGCTGCCCCTTGCCGCGCGCAGCAGGGATTTGACGTGAGAGTTTCTCGCGCTGGCGGGATGGTCGGCCCGGCAGTCGGCAAGCCGCGCGCCGCGAACAATGCAGCTCACTTCACGTTCGGGGTTCGCGGCCACCCGATAATATCGAACCGCCTCATCCGGCCCTGCCCGTTCGCGCATGTTCGGGGACAGATAGGCTTCATAGGCCTCGGGCAGAAGATCGCGGTCGTCTTCAAGCGCCCAGCCGCATGCGGTCAAGACCCGATCCAGATTGGCCGACTCCGCAGGAAGGTCAAAGTCGACGCTGATGGCTGCGGTCTCATGTCGGCTCGGCCTCAGGGAATAGGCGCCGCCGCCTCTGAGGAAGCGCGCGTCCCGGCCAGGCATTGCACTGCGATAGACCCCGGGCGCGATCGGCGTCCAGACCTGTTCCACACCTCTGCCGTCGGCCCGCGTCCCCGTGAGGTGAAGTTGGCCTTCCAACTGCGGCAGGTCGGTGATCACCAGACGTAACTGTTCGTCTTCGCACTGAAGCGCGATCATCTGACCGCCTTCATATCGCACCGCCGCGACCGACAGTTTCTGAGACGGGTCTTCCTGGAATTCCCAGTCATCGTCCTGCGCGAGGGCGACCGTTGGCGAGGCGAGAAGCACCAACGCGGCCAGCAAAGGAAAACGCTTGGTCATGTCGAGGCCTCCGGGTTCGACCCTATGAAGCCTTTCGGACCGCGCCCACGTCAACAGCCGTGGCGCCTTCGTGCGCCAGCAGCCACTGTTTCCGCTCCAGCCCTCCCGCATAGCCTGTCAGCGTCCCGTTCGCCCCGATCACGCGATGACAGGGGTTCAGCACCGCAACCGGATTCTGGCCGTTGGCCAGACCCGCCGCGCGCACGGCCCTGGGCCGCCCCACGGCCGCCGCCAGCTGGCCATAGCTTCGGGTCTCGCCCGGCGGAATGGCGCGCAGGGCCGCCCAGACCGCCTCCTGAAATTCGGTGCCGGCGGTCTTCACCGGCACGCCGTCGAAGGCCCGCGCGTCCCCCGCGAAATAGGCCGCCACCGCCGCCCGCGCCTTCGCATCGGCCGTCCCTTCGACCAGCCCCGCGCCCGGCGCGTGGCGGGCCAGCAGGCGCCGCATCCGGTCCTCGAAATCGGCGAAGTCCAGCGCCCGCACGGCGCCGTCCGCATCGGTCACCAGCAGCACCTGCCCTACCGGCGACGGCAGGCATTCCAGCGTCAGAGTTTCAGGCCGCATCCTTCGTCTCCTCGATCTCGATCCCGGCGGCCGCCAGATGCGCCGCCGCATAGGCCCGCCAGGGCCGCCACTGTTCCACCCGCCCCCGCATGGCCGCGTTCCAGCCTTCGGGCGCCCGGTCGCTGGGCGCATCCTCACCCGCGTCGATCCAGTCGCCCGCCAGCCTCAGCCCCGGCCGCGCCGCCACCAGGGGCGCCAGCAGCGGATCGGCCGACAGATCGCGCGCGATGGCGTCCGGGTCCGCCGACAGGTCGAACACCCGCCGCACCCGCGCCAGCACGCCGGGCAGGGCGCGCAGGTCGCTGGCCTGGACCGCGACGCTCAGCCGCCCCGCCGCGCCGCGCGCGACGCTCACCGACCCTTCCGCGCCATCCACCGCCCGGTCCAGCATCCGCGACCAGCGGCCGTCCGCCACCGCCTCGCCCCGCGCCGCCAGGGCCCGAAGCAAACCGTCCCAGTCATAGGGCGGCCGGTACGGCAGGCTCAGCCGCACATCCGGCCCCGCCGCCCGCTCGGCCCGGCGACGCAGCTCGCCCGGCGGCCGGCCGTACAGGGCCTGGAAGGTCTCGTTGAAGCGCCGCACGCTGCCGAACCCCGCCGCCAGGGCCACCTGGGCCATCGGCAGGTCCGTCTCCTGGATCAGGGCCTTGGCCAGCAGCACCCGCCGGGTCTGGGCCACGCTGACCGGGGCGGCGCCCAGATGCTGGCGGAACAGGCGGCGCAGATGCCGTTCGCCCACACCCAGCCGCGCGGCCAGATCCTCCGCCGATCCGGCGTCCAGCGCCCCGGCCTCAATCAGGGCCAAAGCCCGGCTGACGGTGTTCGACGTTCCGCGCCACGCCCCCATATCAGGGGCCGTCTCGGGGCGACAGCGCAGGCAGGCGCGGAACCCCGCCTCCTCGGCCGCCGCCGCCGTGGCCACGAACCGCATGTTCTCGCGCCGCGGCGTCCGCGCCGGGCACACCGGGCGGCAATAGATCCCCGTGGTCTTCACACAGCCGAAGAACCGCCCGTCGAACCGGGCGTCGCGCGTCACGACGGCGCGATAGCAGGCGTCCTGATCCAGTCCCGTCTCGTCCATGGGCGACAGATAGGCCCTGACGCCCGGCCCGTCTCGCGGTTTTCGGACACGAATGGTCGGCGGTTTAGATCTCGCCGCCGACATCCGCCTCGGCGTCACCGCCCTGGACGATGCGGGCCACGGCCAGGTCGGCGGTGACATTGCCCACGGTGCGGAAGATGTCGGGGATCACCTCGACCGCCAGCAGCAGCGGCAGCACCTCCAGCGGCACCCCCATGGCCACGCAGATGGGGGCGATGGAGACGAAGAAGGAGATCTGGCCCGGCAGGCCGACGCTGCCGATGCTGACCAATATGGCCGTCAGCATGCCCGCCACGATATGGGCGAACGACACCTCGACCCCGAACAGATGGGCGCAATAGATGACCACGGCCAGATTGGCCACCGGGCTGGTGATGCGGAACAGGGCCACCGCCAGCGGCAGCACCAGCCCCGCCGTCGACCGCGCCACGCCCAGGAAGTCCACCGCCCGCTCGACCATCACCGGCAGGCTGGCCAGGGACGACTGGGTGGAGAAGGCCACCACCTGGGCCGGGGCGGCCGCGCGGGCGAAGCGCGGCAGGCCGACCTTCCCGAACACCATGGCCACAGGATAGATCAGGACGATCAGCCCTACCTGCGCCAGCACCACCAGGGCGATATAGTGGGCCAGGGTTCCGGCCGCCCCCACCCCCGCCGACAGGCCGACGCCCAGCGCCAGGGCGAACACCCCCAACGGCGCCGCCAGCAGCACCCAGCGCACGATGATGATCATGGTCTCGGCCACGGCGCCGAAGAAACCGACCAGCGGCAGGCGTTGGCTTTCCGGCAGGCGGCTGGCCGCGAAGCCGAAGAAGACGGCGAACACCACCAGGCCTAGTATGGCGTCCTCGGCCGCCGCGCGGATGGGGTTGGCCGGGGCGATGGTCTTGACGAACTCGCTGAACGGCGCGCCGGGACGCAGGCCATCGGGCGTCGCAGGGGCCCCGGCGATCAGCCGCGCCCCGCCTTCGGGGTCGATGGGCCAGACTTGATGCAGGCCATAGTTGGCCAGCACAGCGTATATCGTCGCGCCGGTGATCAGTATGGCGAACCACAGGATCGCCTTGCCCGCCAGCCGCCCGGTGCGCGCGGCGTCCGCTATGGAGGCGATGCCGGTCACCAGCAGGGAAAAGACCAGCGGCACGATGGTCATCTTCAGCGCGTTCAGCCACAGGGCGCCCACGGCGGCTATGCCCCCCGCCGTCGTCTCTCCCCCCGGCAGGCCCCAACTCTGGGCCGCCGCCCCGGCCGCCAGCCCCACCGTCAGGGCGATCAGCACCGCGACGCTGAGCGGCGGCAGGAAACGGGGGCGCGGCAGGATCGAGCTCATCCCCGCAGGCTATGCGGACGTCTTTCGCCGCGCCACCGGTAAATCATGCCTCGCAAACGGCGGCCGCGCCGCCGTCTATTCGCCCGCGTCCGCCTGCCGATCCAGTCGCCCGAAGCGGAAGGCCGCCAGCGCGCCCGACACGCACAGGGCCGCCGGCATGGCCGTGATCGCCCAGTCGGCCCGCCACAGCCCCAGGATGCACAGGCCGGTCATCAGCACCAACAGCACCACAAAGGCCGGAATGACCGCCAGCGCCCGGTGATGCCGGGTCAGCTCATCCTCCAGCAGGGCGCGGCGGCGCAGCGAGGCGCCGTCCCACCCCATGACGAACAACGGCCCCATCCAGGCGTACAGCAGAGCCACCGCCATCATGGCCCAGTCGCCGAACTCAGCCTCGCCCGCCTGGATCGCCGTCATGGCCTTGATCGACAGAACGCCGAACACGATCATGGTGCCGGGAATGACGCCCAGCATTTCGGCCCGCGCCTTCTGGGCCCGTTCGCGGGCGCCGGTCGACCGTTCCAGGCGCCGCGCCGGGTCGCCCGGCCGGTTGGCCCAGGCGAATGCCGCCGCGATCGCCGCCGTCGCCCCGCCCGCGCCGATGATCCAGCCGTTCCAGTCCACCGGACTGATCACCCCGACCCCCGCGCTCATCGCCCCGACGCCCAGCCAGGTCAGGCCCAGCTTCATCCGGCTTTCGCGCGCCCGCTCGGCGCGTTCCAGCGCCCTGTGATCCATCGCCTCGGTCATGGTCCTAATCCTCCAGCCAGAACAGATCCTCGACCCGCACCCCCAGCGCCCGCGCCAGCCCCAGGGCCAGCGGGGTGGAGGGCGTGAATACCCCGTTCTCCACCGTGTTCACCGTCTTGCGCGACACGCCGACCCGCTCGGCCAGCTCGGCCTGGGTCAGGCCGGCTTCGGTCCGAACGGCCTTCAGCCGGCTGCCCATCCGCAGTTCAGCCATCCTGGGCGGCCTTGCGGTCCAGCCAGCCGAAGCGCAGCGTCGTCGCCGCCCCCGCCAGGCACAGCACCAGGGGCAGGGCCTGCACCCCCCATTCCAGCCGCCACAGGCCGACGACCAGCGCGCCCGACACCCCGGCCAGCAGCGTCACCAGCCCCAGCCCCACGGCCATGGCCCGATGGTGGCGGGTCAGCTCATCCTCCAACACCCGCCGCTGCCGCGCCGTCAGCCCCCCGCGCCCCATGACGATCAGCGGCCCCAGCCAGGCATAGGCGATCACCGCCCCGATCATCAGCCGGTCAATATTGTCGCCCTGCCCTGCCAAGAGATCCTGCGTGGCGACCAGGGACGCCCCGGCGAAGAACAGCATGAACAGCGGCGACAGAACCAGCATGATCGACCGGTTGCGATGCGCCCGCTCGACTACCGCCACCGAGGCGCCTAGCCGTTTGGCGTCCTCGCCCGGCCGGTTGGCCCAGGCCCAGATCGCCCCGGCCAGCGCCAGCTGCGCCCCGGCGGTCATCAGCCACATCGCCGCATCGGGATGCGACGCCGGCCCGTCGAACCGGACCAGAAGCCCGACCCCGATCAGCGAAACCCCCAGCCCCATGACGAACCGGCCCAGGCCGTTGCGCGTCTCGCGCCGCGCTTCGCGTTGTTCCAGCTGCTGATCCATGCCCTTCGCTCCATGTCACCTTGAGGTGACATATCACCTATGGGTTACACAGCTGTCAAGCGGGCTGTCGCACTTTCTGCGCGGTCACGCCCGCGCGGTGGCCAGACGCCGCAGGGCGCCCAGCACCCGACCCACGATTTCCAGGGCGTTGAAGATCAGGATCAGCACCAGGATGTGGCTCAGGCTGAAATGACCGCGGAACAGGTCTGTGGTGCGCTCGATCAGTTGCTCGGGGCTGTCGATCACCGCCACGGGGGCCAGGACCGAACGGGTCCAGACCCAGGCCAGGATCGCGGCGCTGGCGCCCGCCATCACCAGGTCACCCAGCGCCACCGGCACGGCCATATGCGGCGAGGCGGCCCGCGCCAGCTCCAGCCCGATGCGGACCAAGCCATAGGCGATCACCGGCCAGTACAGCGGCTGAACCAGTCCCTCCATGGCGCCGTCACGGCTGACGCCGGGCAACAGGGCCGCGGCCGAGGCCAGCAGGGTCTGGGGGTCCAGGCCGCCCAGCCGGAAGCCGCCGCCCCACCACAGCAGGAACACCGCCCAGATGGCCACGCACCACAGGGCCTCGGCCGCGCGGCTGCGGTTGCGGCGGGCGACCTTGCTCATCGCCGTTTTCGGCGCCGTCTCGTCCCCCATGGCCAGGTTCAGCCCGTCGCCGTTCAGCGACCAGTGCCGGAAAAGCTCCAGATCCCGAACCTTCCAGTCGGTCATGAAGCGCGGCCGGTTCGGCTGGCGTTCGATGACGAAGCCGGCGATGGCGGCCAGACCGATGATCATCAGGCCGCCGTCCAGCAGCCCCTCCCAGATGTCGGCGAAGGCGTCGACCGGACTGGCCTGGCCGACCGCCACGCTCAGCACCGCCCCGATCCCGACCACGACCACCAGCACCACCAGCGCCGCCTTGAGCGCGAACCACCAGTAGGGGAACAGCTCCGGCCCTATCAGATGGTCCGGCCCGCCGCGATAGCGCGCCGCCACCGTCAGCGGATGGCCGAATTCACGCAGCAGGCTTTCCGTCTCGGCCTCGGTCATGGCCCGGCCCAGTTCCGCCTCGCGCGCCTCGATGCGTTCCATCAGGGCGTCACGCAGTTCGGCCACGATGTCCTCGCGCTTTTCGCCCGGCAGTTGCGCGGCCACGGCCGCCAGATATTGCTCGATCAGGGTCATCGCCCCCTCCCCCTTGTTCGTGTTGGTGTTCACAGGATCCGCTCCAGCGAATCCGAAATCCGGCGCCATTCGGCATGCAGGCGGACCAGCACCGCCTCGCCCTCGGGCGACAGGCGATAGAAGCGTTTCCGGCGCTTCTCCTCCTCGCGCCATTCGCTGACCAGCAGCCCCTGGCCCTCCAGACGGCGCAGCAGCGGATAGAGGGTGCTTTCCTCCATCTCCAGCCCGTCCTGGGCCAGGGCGACCCGCAGCGAATAGCCGTATTGCTCGACCCGCAGCCGGGCCAGCACCGCCAGCACCAGCGAGCCGCGCCTCAGCTCCAGCCGCATCGCCTCATAAAGATCGGTCTCGTCCACGGCAGACCCTCACTTGCTGTCACATAGTGTGTGACGCACAGTGTATGTCGCATACTGTGTGAGGGAGTCAATCCGTTCGTTCGGTGAACCTCGGCCACGCCGATCCGTTCTGTGACCGAGATCAACAGGAGCCTTCCCTCGATGACCCGCCTTCGGACCGCCTCGCTTGTCGCCGCCGCCGCCTTCGCCGCTTCGCCCGCCTCGGCCCAGACGACACAGCAGCAGCCGACCCAGCAGCAGGAGGCGGTGCGCGCCATTCTGGGCGCCCTGTTCGGCGAGCGTGTGGGCGCCACGACCGGGCTGGACGCCCAATGGGCCGCCGGTCGCCTGCCGCTGGCCCAGCAACGCAGTCAGTTCGACAGCCGCATCGACGCCGAGGTCCGATCCGGCGCCCTGTCGCGCTCGACCGGCGACCGCGCCAAGGCCGACTATCGCGACCTGGTGGAGCTTGAGGCCCGTTATGGCGCCGACCGCCGCTTCACCCAGCAGGAGCGCAACGACCTGAACCAGCGCTATTCCGCCCTGACTCAGGTTCTGAACCAGGGCGGCTATGACGACGGCGCCACCGGCTGGACCTCCATCGCCGACGGCCGCGCCGCCTTCGACGCCCGCGTCGACGCCGCCGTGCGGGATCGCAGCATCAGCCGCACCGAGGGCACGCGGATCAAGTCCGACTACGCCGCCCTGATCAGGGTCGAGACCGACTATCGCCGCGACGGCGTGCTGAACCGTCAGGAGCGCGACGATCTGGAAAGCCGGCTGGACGCCCTGGATCAGCGCGTGGGCGACGTCGGCTATGGCGGCGGCCAGGTTTCGACCGATCCGCGCGCGCGCCTGGACGCCATCGCCCGCGCCCTGCCGGGCAGCGGACTGAACAGCGCGGCCCAGACCCAGCTGCGCACCGAGCACGAGGACCTGACCCGGCTTCAGGCCGCCTACGCCCGGTTGAACGTCACCGCCGACGATCGCGCCTATCTGGACCGCCGTCTGACCGATTTGGAGACCCGCGTCCGCATCCGCCGCTGATGCGGGAAGGCCCGGCTTCGCACTGGCGGGGCCGGGCGGGGGCGACTACATTCCGTTCATGGCCCGTTCTCCCTCGAAATCCGGCACGCCCAAGCCCGCGTCAGGCGTGGCCGAGGCGCCGGCGTCCTTCGTCCATGACATCGGCAAGATGCCCATGTTCGCCCCCGTTGCCGGCCCCCGCCTGACGCCGGAAGAAGCCCCTGGCGCCCCGGCCGACTGGGTGCCGCACCGCCCGTCGCGCCCCGACAAGCGGCGCCACATCCCCTTCCGTCTGGTCAGCGACTACACCCCTGCCGGCGACCAGCCCGCCGCCATCGCCGAACTGGTCGCCCAGGCCCAGGCCGGCGACCGGGATCAGGTGCTGTTGGGCGTCACCGGCTCGGGCAAGACCTTCACCATGGCCAAGGTGATCGAGGCGACCCAGCGCCCGGCCCTGATCCTGGCCCACAACAAGACCCTGGCCGCCCAGCTCTATTCCGAGTTCAAGGCCTTCTTCCCGGACAATGCGGTCGAGTATTTCGTCTCGTACTACGATTATTACCAACCGGAAGCTTATGTCCCAAGAACAGATACTTACATCGAAAAGGACAGTTCGATAAACGAGCAGATCGACCGCATGCGCCACTCGGCGACGCGGGCGATCCTGGAGCGGGACGACGTCATCGTGGTGGCCTCCGTCAGCTGCATCTACGGCATCGGCTCGGTCGAGACCTACACGGCCATGACCTTCGATCTGAAGGTCGGCGACACGATCGACGAGGCCAAGCTGCGGGCCGACCTGATCGCCCTGCAATACAAGCGCAACGACGCCGCCTTCGAGCGCGGCATGTTCCGCAAGCGCGGCGACACGATCGAGATCTTCCCCGTCCACCTGGAGGACCGCGCCTGGCGCGTCAGCCTGTTCGGCGACGAGGTCGAGGCGATCCAGGAGTTCGACCCCCTGACCGGCAAGACGACCAACGACCTGACCGAGGTCACCGTCTATGCCGCCAGCCACTATGTCACCCCGCGCCCGACGCTGAACCAGGCCATCGGCGGCATCAAGGCCGAGCTGAAGGAGACGCTGGACTGGATGGTCGAGAACGGCAAGCTGCTGGAGGCGCAACGCCTGGAGCAACGCACCCGCTTCGACCTGGAGATGATGCTGGCCACCGGCAGTTGCGCCGGCATCGAGAACTATTCCCGCTGGCTGACCGGCCGCGCGCCCGGCGAGCCGCCGCCCACCTTCTTCGAATACATCCCCGACGACGCCTTGCTGTTCGTGGACGAAAGCCACGTCACCATCGGCCAGATCGGCGCCATGTACCGGGGCGACTACCGCCGCAAATCGACCCTGGCGGAATACGGCTTCCGCCTGCCGTCCTGCATCGACAACCGCCCGCTGAAGTTCGACGAATGGGAGGCCATGCGGCCCCAGACCGTCCACGTCAGCGCCACACCCGGCGCCTGGGAGCTGGACCAGTCCGGCGGCGTCTTCGTGGAGCAGGTAATCCGCCCCACCGGCCTGATCGACCCGCCGGTCGAGGTGCGCCCCGTCTCGACCCCCACCCGTACCCAGGTCGACGACGTGATCGACGAGGTGAAGGCCGTCGCCCGCGCCGGCTATCGCAGCCTGGTCACCGTCCTGACCAAGAAGATGGCCGAGGACCTGACCGAATACATGCACGAGCAGGGGGTGCGGGTCCGCTACATGCACTCCGACGTCGATACGCTGGAGCGGATCGAGATCCTGCGTGACCTGCGCCTGGGGTCGTTCGACGTGCTGATCGGCATCAACCTGCTGCGCGAGGGGTTGGACATCCCCGAATGCGGCCTGGTCGCCATCCTGGACGCCGACAAGGAGGGCTTCCTGCGCTCGGAAACCAGTCTGATCCAGACCATAGGCCGCGCCGCCCGCAACGTGGACGGCCGCGCCATCCTCTACGCCGACCGCATCACCGGCAGCATGGAGCGGGCCATGGCCGAGACCGAGCGTCGTCGCGAAAAACAGGTCGCCTACAACCTCGCCCACGGCATCACGCCGGAATCGGTCAAGCGCGACATCAAGGAGATCCTGGCCAGCCCCTATGAGAGCCGCGCCCTGGACCAGCTGACCCGCCCCGGCGTCGCCGAGGCGGCCAAACCTTTCACCGGCTCCAACTTCCAGGCCGCGCTAAAAGACCTGGAAGGCCGCATGCGCGAGGCCGCCGCCAACCTGGAGTTCGAGGAAGCCGCCCGCCTGCGCGACGAGATCAAGCGCATGAAGCTGCTGGACCTCGAATTCGCCAACGAGGCCCTGACCGGCGCGGGGGAAGAGATCGACAAGGCCGCGCCCAAGCGGTGGCGGGCGGAGGCGAATGCGGAGAAGGCGGAGCGGTTCAGGAAGGGGCGGTAGATAAGCAAATCAGGACAAGACCGCGGAGAAATGGCGCACCCGACACGATTCGAACGTGTGACCTTTGCCTTCGGAGGGCAACGCTCTATCCAGCTGAGCTACGGGTGCGGTCGGCCCTGGCGGGCGAGGCATGGCCTCTACAGCATGGGCGGCGGCGTCTCAATCCCCCACCGTCTTCCTCCATCTCGGCCGGGCCGGACTTGGCGGGCAGGGCGGCGGGGCTTAAGCGTCATGCCGTCTGGAGCGATGTGAGGAGAGGCCGATGCGCGCCCTGGTTCTGAGTGTGGTGATGCTGCTGGCGGCCTGCGCCGCCACGCCCCGCGCGGCCGCCACGCCCGACGGGCTGGACGCCATCGCGCGCGACTATGTCGGGCTGATCCTGGAGATCGGCGAGCATGAAGACGGCTATGTCGACGCCTATTACGGCCCGCCGGAATGGGCCGCGGCGGCCAAGGCCAACCCCCGGTCGGTCGCCGATCTGGGCCAGGCGGCGCAGGCCCTGACCCAACGCCTTCAGGCCGTGCCCGAGGCGGGGCTGGACGCCGAAAGCCGACAGCGGCGGCAGTATCTGATGGCCCATGTGTCGGCCGCCGCCGCCCGCCTGCGCATGATCGGGGGCGAGCGGATGGGTTTCGCCGATGAGGCCGAGGCCCTGTTCGGGGTGCGGCCGGACCTGCCGCCGCTGAGCAGTTTCGATCCCGTGCTGGCGGAGCTGGACGCCCTGGTTCCTGGCCAGGGGCCGCTGAACGAGCGGGTGGCGGCCCTGCGCGCCCGTTATGTCATTCCCAAGGACCGGCTGGATGAGGTGATGCGCACCGCCATGGCCGAATGCCGCGCCCGCACGGCGCGCCGCATCCCCCTGCCCGCCCATGAGCGGTTCACCCTGGAGTTCGTCACCGACAAGCCGTGGTCGGGCTATAATTACTACAAGGGCGACGCCAACAGCCTGATCCAGATCAACACCGACCTGCCCATCTACATCGACCGGGCCGTCGATCTGGGGTGCCACGAGGGATACCCCGGCCACCACGTCTATAACGCCCTGTTGGAACAGACCTTCGTGCGCGAAAAGGGCTGGGTCGAGATGAGCGTCTATCCGCTGTTTTCGCCCATGAGCCTGATCGCCGAAGGCAGCGCCAACTATGGCATCGACCTGGCCTTCCCCGGCGCCGAGCGCGCTGAATACGAGGCGCGGGTGCTGTATCCGCTGGCGGGGCTGGACCCGGCGACGGCCCAGGACGGCCTGCGCCTTCTGGCCCTGACCGACCGGCTGAAGCGGGCCGAATACGTCATCGCCGACGACTTCCTGTCGGGCCGGGTGGATCGCGAAGAGACGCTGAACCGGCTGCAGACCTATGGCCTGTCGGACCGGGCGCGGGCGACCCAGCGGCTGAGCTTCATCGAGACCTATCGCAGCTATGTCATCAACTATGGCCTGGGGCGCGACATGGTGCGCGACTGGGTCGAGCGGCAGGGGCCGGATCACTGGGCGACCATGCAGCGTCTGCTGGCCAGCCAGACCCTGCCGGCGGATCTGGCGCCGTGAGCGGACCTGTCCTGAACCGGCCTCTGGCCGGGGTGCGGGTGCTGGACCTGTCGCGTGTGCTGGCAGGGCCATGGGCGACACAGGCCCTGGCCGACCTGGGCGCCGAGGTGATCAAGATCGAACGGCCCGGCGCCGGCGACGACACCCGCCTGTGGGGCCCGCCCTTCACCACCACGACGGATGGGGGGCGCGGCGACGCGGCCTATTTCATGGCCGCCAACCGGGGCAAGCGATCGGTGACGGTCGACATGGCCGCCCCCGAAGGCGCCGACATCATCCGCCGCCTGGCCGCCGACAGTCATGTGGTGGTCGAGAATTTCAAGGTCGGGGGCTTAAGCAAATACGGCCTGGACTACGCCGGACTGTCGGCGGTCAATCCGGCCCTGGTCTATTGCTCCATCACCGGCTTCGGCCAGGACGGGCCGGACGCGCACCGGGCCGGATACGATTACATGATCCAGGCCATGGGCGGCCTGATGTCGGTCACCGGACAGCCCGCTGGCGCGCCCGGCGACGAGCCGATGAAGGTGGGGGTGGCGGTGGCGGACCTGTTCACCGGCCTTTACGCATCGAACGCCATTCTGGCGGCCCTGATGCAGGCGCGGGCGACGGGCCGGGGCGCGCATCTGGACATCGCCCTGTTCGACGTTCAGGCGGCCATGCTGGCCAATCAGGCGACGAACTGGTTCGTCAGCGGCCAGGTTCCGACGCGGCTGGGCAACGCGCATCCGAACCTGTCGCCCTATCAGCCCTTCGCCTGTTCCGACGGAGCGGTGGTGATCGCGGTGGGCAACGACGGCCAGTTCCGCGCCCTGTGCGCCGCCCTGGGCCAGGCCGCGCTGGGAACCGACGCCCGGTTCGAGACCAATGCCCAGCGTGTGCGCAACCGCACCCTGATGACGCCCCTGCTGGCGGCCCTGACCCAACCGCTGACCATGGCCGAGCTGATGGCGATGCTGGAGGCGGCAGGCGTGCCGTGCGGGCCGGTCAACACCATTGATCAGGTGTTCGCCGAGCCCCAGGCCCTGCATCGCGGCCTGACGGTCGAGCAGACGCGGCCCGACCTGGACGCCCCCATCCGCACCGTCGCCTCGCCAATCCGCATGGATGGCGCGCCGTGCGTGCACCCTGCCGCCCCGCCGGCGCTGGGCCAGGACACCGAGACGGTTCTGGGCGCCCTGGGGCTGGACGTCGCGGCGCTTCGCGAACGCGGAATCGTCTAGGCGAACAGGCCCGCCCGCAGGCCCCACAGGGTCATCAGGGTGACGGCCGTATAGACGAAGAAGGCGTTGGTCGTCTGGCGCCGCAGCTTGATCAGCTCCGGCTCGACCGGGCGATGCCAGCGGTTGGCCCACAGAAGATAGACGGCCTGCATGGCCCAGCAGGCCAGGACGGCAGGGACCGCATAGGGATGCAGCGTCAGCAACCCCAGACCCGAGATCGGCACAAGGACGGCGATGATCGTCAGCATGACATCCGCCGCCTTTTCGGCTCGCGGCGTCTCCAGAAAGGCGCCGAAGATCCGCTCCAGCCGCCAGTTGATGATCGCCTGACGGATCAGGATCACGCCGCAGAAGACGTAGAAGGCCCCGATGCCGCGCATGATCCATTCCATGCGCCAAGCGTTACGGCCAATGCGCGCGCCGCGCCGCTGACGGAAACTGTCGATGCGATCCTCAGGTGCGCGTCATAAGGAAATCAGGCTAGACACCCGCCATGCCCCAAGGACCGAACGATCCCCTGCTGACCGGCTATCACCGCTTTCGCCAGGACCGCTGGCCCGAAGCGCGCGCCGAGTATGAGGCCCTGGCGGCCGGACAGAAGCCGCACACCCTGATCGTCGCCTGTTCAGACAGCCGCGCCGACCCCGCCCTGATCTTCGACGCCGCGCCGGGCCAGCTGTTCGTGGTGCGCAATGTCGCCAACCTGGTGCCGCCCTATCAGCCAGACGGTCATCTGCACGGGGTGTCGGCGGCGCTGGAGTTCGGGGTCAAGGTGCTGGAGGTCCAGCGGATCGTGGTCATGGGCCACGCCTATTGCGGCGGCGTCAACGCCATGCGCACGGGCGCCCCCGACAGTTGCCGCGACTTCGTCGGCCCCTGGGTCGAACAGGGCGCCGAGGTCGTGCGCCGGGCCTGCGAGACCTTCCCGGCCGACATCGAACGGGCATCGGAAGAGGCGGTGGTGCGGCTGTCGATCGAGAACCTGCGCACCTTCCCCTGGATCGCCGAGCGCGAGGCGGCTGGAAAACTGCGCCTGTCGGGCCTGCATTTCGGCATCGCCGACGGCGCCCTGACCGCCCTGACCGAGGCCGAGCGGTTCCAGCCGCTGGACTGATTTGCGAAAAGTAGTGAAATCCACTACATTGTGGAGATGGAACGCACCATCTCAGCGACCGACGCCAATCGTGAGTTCTCGCGCCTGATGGGCGAAATCGCGGGCGGCGAATCCTATGTCGTCACCTCGCGGGGCAAGCCCGTCATGCGGATGACGCCGGTTCAGCCGGTCGGCGAGACGGCCGCAGAACGGCGCCAGCGGATGCGCGCCCTGCTGGAGACCCTGGCGTCCTTGCCTGTGCGGAACGCCGGCCGCGTGAACCGCGACGACGGTTACGAGTGAGAATCGCACTGGACACCAACGTCCTGGCCTATGCGGCCGGCATCGATGACGCCCGCCGGCGCGACCGGGCGCTGGGAATGCTTGAGACCCTGTCCGGCGCGGCGCTGGTCCTGCCGCAACAGGTGGCGGGCGAGCTTTACAATGTCCTGCGCCGCAAGGGGGCGCATCCGGCGCCGGTCGCCGCCCAGGTCGTGCGGAGTTGGGCCACGGCGCTGGAGCTTGCGCCCAGCACGACCACGGATTTCGGTGACGCCCTGATGCTGGCGGAAACCAGCGGCTTGCAGATATGGGACGCCATGATCCTGGCCACGGCCGCTTCGGCGGGGTGTGCGCTGTTGTTGTCCGAAGACTTGCAGGACGGTTTCGTCTATCGCGGAACGACCGTCGCCAACCCCTTCGCCGAGACGCTGCATCCGCTGCTGGCGTCCGTGCTGGAAACCTCGAGCGGGAGCCCCCGATGACCCCCAATCCGCACGCCAATCCCCTGCCCAACATCCTGACCGGCCTGCGGCTGATCGCGGGGATCGTGATGTTCCTGATCCTGGCGGGCGCGGCGCCGCAGGGGATACCGCTGCTGTCGCAGTATCTGTCGCCGGACGATCAGTTCCGGCTGGGACGCAACGCCTTCATCATCTTCGTCATCGCCGCCTCGACCGACTGGGTCGATGGCTTCCTGGCGCGGCGGTGGGGGGCGACCACGCGCTGGGGCGCCATTCTGGACCCGATTGCGGACAAGGTGCTGATTACCGGCGCCATCCTGGGGGTGCTGGCCTGGGGCTCGGTGCCGCAGGCGGCCATTCCTTGCGGCCTGATCCTGTTCCGCGAATTCGCGGTCTCGGCCCTGCGCGAGACGGTGGCCGGGTCGGTCAAGCTGCCGGTCACCCTGCTGGCCAAATGGAAGACCACGCTGCAGATGGTGGCCCTGGGCGCGCTGCAACTGGTGCTTTTGTGGGACGGCTTCGGCTTCAGCCTGGACTGGCTGAACGCCTTTTCGACCTTCGCCTACGGCCTGGTGTGGGTGGCGGCCGTCATCACCGTCTGGACCGGGGTGCAGTATTTCCGCGAGGCCCGGCGCCAGATGGGCTGACGCCGGGAATGCAAGGGGATGAAGCGGGCGGTCAGTCGGCCCCCAGCTCCTGCACCAGTCGCTCCATGCCATAGACGTCGCGCAGGGCGGCCGTCACAGCCGCCGTGGTCACGATCACGCTGCGGTTGACGTCGCGGTCATAGCCATAGGCGTTGCGCTGGCTCATGACGGTGGAGTCGAAATTCGCCCCCAGGATCTCCATCCGCTCGGTGATGACGGGCGAACCGGACGAGCCGCCGATGGTGTCGGACGACACCGCCATGTTCAGCACCGTGTCGGGATCGATCCGGTCCTTGGCCGCCAGCAGGCGCGGCGCGGCCTGGAACGGCGGGGCGCCGGTGGCGCGGCTCCACAGGCCGGCGAAGGTGGTGAAGGCGCCGAACCTCTGGCCCGGCACGTCCGAACCTTCGATCAGGCCGTAGGAGACCCGCAGGGTGCCGGTGGCGTCGGGATAGACGGTGTCGCCATAGGCGGCGAAGCGGGCGGCGGCCAGGGTTTCGGACGCGCGGTCGGTCGGCCCCTGCACCCGCTCGTCCCACTGGGACCGGATCTCGCGCGTCGGCGGCTGGATGGCCAGGACATACTGGATCAGCGGATCGTCCGACGCCTGGATGGCCTCAAGCCCGCCTTCCCACAGAGCGCGGCGCACCGCCGGATCGGCCAGGCGCGTGCCGGCGACCAGGCGGGCCGACAGGGCTTCCGGCGATTCGGCGCCCAGCAGGGCCTCGACGCGCGGATCGTCGGCGGTCAGCAGTTCGCGCGTCTTGGACATCCACCATTCCAGCTGCAGCTGGTTCAGGGCCGGATAGCTGGGCCGGTTGGCGGTCAGGCCGGTCTCGACCGCGCGCAGACGGCTGTCGGCGAACTCGGACAGACGCTCTTCTGAGGGTTTGGCCCGTTCCTGGGCGCCGCGGACCAGGGTGCGCGCCCAGCCGAACAGGGCCGAGCCGCCGCCGGCCCGTGTCTCCAGCATGTGATAGGCGGGGAACAGTTCGCGATAGTCGTCCTGGACCGCCGACAGGTCGGCCCAGGGGTCGCCGATGCGCGCAGCCAGGGCCGGATCGGCGGCGACGCGGGCGCGGAAGTCGGCCTCGGCCCGTTCGCGCTGGCCGATGAAACCGGGATCGATCAGGGCCTTCATCCGGCCCATGCCGCGCTTGAAGGTGTTCTCGACCCCGCCCAACGGATCGAAGGCGATGAAGGCGTTCTCGTCGCTTTCCTCGGAGAAGCGGATCATGCGGCCGCGCAGTTCGGAGCTGATGATCTGGTCCAGCGGCAGGAAGACGTCGCGGATGCTGGCCAGCTGGTCCTGGGTCAACAGGCGCTGGGTGGCGCCGGGCGTGCCGACGACGAAGACGGGCGTGCCCTCGACCGGGCGGTCGGCCTTCCAGGTGAAGTGGTTGGGCGTCACCGCCGGGCGGCCGTCCTCATAGACGCGCACGAAGGCCGCATCGATGGAGAAGCGCGGGAAGCTGAAATTGTACGGATCGCCGCCGAAGGCCGCCGCCGCATTCTCGGGCGCGAAGGCCAGGCGCACGTCGGAATAGCGTTTGTAGGTATAGAGTTTGAACTGGCCGCCACGATACAGGGTCACCACCTGGCAGCGTTTGCCGCGATCGTCGCCGCAGGCCTCGCGCTCGATGCGGCCCGCCTCAGCGTCGCGGGCCTGGGTGAAGGCCAGGCCGGTCTGGCCCTGACCCGCGCCCTGCATCCGCGCCGTCACATCGTCGATGCCGGTCAGCACCTCGACCGAGGCGCCGGGGCATTGCAGCTCTTCCTCGCGGGTGCGGGGGGTGAAGCCGGTCTCGGTATAGTTGGTCGCCTGGGTCGACAGATTGGCGACGCAGCTTTCGACGCAGTGGTTGTTGGTCAGCACCAGCCCCTGGCCCGAGACGAAGCCGGCCGAACAACCGCCGAACTTGGCCGCGCTCAGCTGCACCCGATCCAGGAAGCCCTGGTTGATATTGGTCCCCAGCATCTGGTTGGCGCGGGCGATGGGGAAGTTGTCCAGCGTCCACATGCCTTCTTCGGCGCGGGCCTGGCCGGCGGCCATGGCCGCGGCCACGGTGGCCGAGACGGCAGCCAGGATCAGGGTGTTGTGACGCATGGGAACGCTCTCCGAACAGACGGCGGGGGTATGATCTTGCGGGCCGCAACCTGCCCCCGTCGCGCCCGGCGGGTCAACCGCTCGGGTTCAGCGCTGACCCAGTTCCTTCAGCAGATCTGTGCGGCCATAGACGCGGCGCAGGGCCTCGGTCATCACCGTGGTGGTCAGGCTGACGGTCCGGTTGCGGGCGCCGTCATAGGCGAAGGCGCCGGCGATGGCGTGACGATTGCCGTCGAAGGCCACCCCGACCAGCTGACCGCGCGAATCCACGACCGGAGAGCCGGAGTTGCCGCCGGTGATGTCATTGGTGCTGACGAAGACGAAGGGCGTGTCCGGCGACAGCGCCTCCCGGGCCTGGACCCAGCTGTCGGGCAGACGGAACGGATCGGCGCCGGTGGCCCGGTCATACAGGCCCGCGACATCGGTGAAGGCGGGCACGTCGCGCCGACGCTCGGTCCATCCCTGCACCCGCCCCCAGGACAGACGCAGGGTGAAGGTGGCGTCGGGATAGATGTCGTCGCCATGCACGGCGAAACGGGCGCGGGCGATGCGCTCCTGGGCCGGCACGGTCGGCGCCTCGACCGCCAGCTCCCATTGGGCGCGCGCCAGCTGGGCGGGCATGTCATTGGCCAGGACGAAGGCGATCATCGGATCGCCCGAGGCCGCCAGTTCCTCGGGCGTCATGGCCAGAAGCGCCGTGCGGGTTTCGGCGTCATACAGGCCTGTTCCCTGCACCAGTCTCTCGGCCAGCGCCTGGGGGCTTTCGTCGCCCAGCAGGGCCTGGACGTTCGGATCGTCGACGCTCAGGGCTTCGCGCGTCTTCAGCAGCCAATAGGTCAGATAGAGCCGGTCGATATCCGGCTGGAACGCGCGCGGGGCGCCCAGGCGGGCGGCCAGGCGGGCGCGGTCGCGGTCGCTGTAGCCGGGGCGGCGTTCGGCCTCGGGCTTGGCGCCCTCGGTCACCGACCGGACGATGGCGCGGGCATAGGCGTAAAGCGACGACCCGGCGCCGGCCCCCGCCTCCAGTTGGCGATAGGGGGCGTAAAGATCGCGGGCCGCCGCCTCGGCGCGGGCGATGACGGCCCAAGGGTCTTCGGCGTCCGGCCCGTCTTCGACGCCCGCCAGAGCGCCCGCCTGGCGCAGGGCGGCCTCTTCGTCGCGTCGGGTCGCGATCAGGGCGCCGTCCAGCAGGGCGTCCAGCTGGCCGCGATAGACCTTGTAGTTGTTTTCGACCCCCGCCAGCGGACCCGCGACGGCGGCGGCCTGGTCGGGATCGGCCTCGGCATACTGCAACAGGCGGCCCCGCGCCTCGGACAGATGGTTGGTCAGGGTCGGCAGCACCTGATCGCGCATCCGTTCCAGCTGGGCCGCCGTCAGCTGGCGCTGGGTCCAGGCGGGACTGCCGGCGACGAAGACCGGCTGGCCTTCGCGCGGGCCGCGCGGATTCCACGCCAGACGATCGGGCGTCACGGCCGGACGGCCGTCCTCGTACAGACGCAGGAAGGCGAAATCGAGCGCATAGCGGGGGAAGTTGAAATTGTCCGGGTCGCCCCCGAAACCCGACACCGACGGCTCGGGCGTGAACACCAGACGCACATCGCGATAGACGCGATACCGGTAAAGCACATAACGGCCGCCATGGTGGAAGCGCACCACTTGGCAGAAATGGCGTTCGTCGCCGGCGCACGCCTGTTCGATCATCGTCTGCTCGACCCGGCGCCGGGCGTTCAGCCGTTCGGCCCCGACCAGGTCGCGCCCGGCCGCCTGGATCGCCTCGGTGACATCGCGCGTCTCCACCAGGATGTCGGCCCTCTGACCAGGACAGACCGCCTCCTCTTCGCGCGTGGCCTCGGTGAAGCCGTCGGCGTGTTCGATTTCGCCGGCGTCGGCTAGGTTCTGAAGACAGTCCGCCACGCAGTGGGCGTTGGTCAGCACCAGCCCCTGGCCCGACACCACCGAACCCGAACAGCCGTTCAGACGCACCGCCGCCGCCCGCAGCCCGTCCAGCCACGCCTGATCCAGCGCCAGACCATAGTCGGCGTTGATCCGGCCCAAGGGCGCCTGTTCGAACGGCCACATCCCCTCTTCGGCGCGCGCGGCGACGCCCGGCAGCAGGATCGCCGCGGCAAGCAGCCGGCCTAATAAGGGTCGCAGGGTCATTCAGGCATCCAACGCCGGACCGCGGCCGGTCCGTCGCCGGACAGCTAGCGGCCCGGGCGCCGCGCCGTCCAGCCCGATACGCCCGTCCAAGGATTGCAAATCGGTAATCGACTTACCCCGATTTAACTTGGCCGAAAACGTCGTGGCGGTCAGATAACGCTCCATCTTCTCCGCCTGAGCGCCCCTGTCCATGTCCCTGGCCCTGTCCACCCTGCTGTTTGAATGGCGGCGCTATATGGCGGCCGTGATGGCGCTGGCCCTCTCGGGCCTGCTGGTGCTGGCCATGACCGGCGTCTTCATCGGCATCGGCAAGGGCTTCACCGCCACCATCGAACGCTCGGGCGCCGACGTCATGGTGATGCAGCCCGGCGCCAAGAGTCTGATGGGCGGGCCGTCGGGCGTGCCGCGGCGCTTCATCCCCCTGGTCTATAACCACCCCGAAGTGGTCGAGGTTCAGCCCCTAGACGGCGCCGGCGGCAGCTTCCAGTCGGTCAAGAACGTGGATCCGACCATGAGCCAGGCCGACCGCGCGCGTCAGGGCGCCCCGCGCCAGCAGTATGTGCAGTCGATGGTCATCGACACCACGCCCGGATCGGTCACCATCCCCACCGACTATTCGCCCGAACTGGTCGAGGCGCTGCGCCAGCCCTATACGGTCGCGGTCGACGAGACGGCCCTGCCCAAACTGGGCGTCAAGCTGGGCGACCGGGCGCTGTACAACGGCCAGACCGTGACCGTGGTCGGCGTGACCCGCGGCTATCCCAACATGATGCAGTCGACCGTCATCATGTCGCGCGACACCCTGCGCATGCTGGGTCAGGCCGACACCGGCCCGCGCGTCGGCCCGCTGATGGTCAAGTTGAAGGATCCCGCCCGCGCCGAGATCGTGGCGGCCCAGCTGAACGCCATGGGCAACGGCCAATGGAAGGCCTGGACCCGCCAGGGCCTGGCCGACGCCAACGCCAGCGCCATGTTCGAAGAAGGCATCCTGGTCATCATCATCGGCGGCTGCGTGGTTCTGGGCACCATCATCGGCGTGGCCATCACCTGGCAGACGCTGCGCGGCGCCATCATGGCCAACATCAAGGAGTTCGCGTCCCTGCGGGCCCTCGGCGTCGGCATGGGATCGCTGAACCGCATCGTGCTGGAGCTGAGCTTCTGGGTCGGGGTGGTCGGCGTGGGCGCGGCCATCCTGCTGACCTGGCTGGTGTCGCTGCTGGCCATGGCCAATGCGGTCATCATCGCCCTGCCCCTCAGCCTGCTGATCGTGGTGGGCGGCGGCCTGATCGTCATCGCCATGATGTCGGGCCTGCTGTCGATGGGCGTCCTGAAAAACAGCCAACCTGCGGACCTGCTGCGATGAGCCATACCAAATCGCACGGAAAGCACGGCGACTTCGCCATCGAGGCCAAGGGCCTGGTCAAGCGGTTCAAGTCGGGCAAGAGCTTCGTCGAGGTTCTGAAGGGCGTGGATTTCGACGCCCGCCACGGCGACCTGACCATGGTCATGGGACCGTCCGGCTCGGGCAAGTCCACGCTAATCGCGGCCCTGTCGGGCCTGCTGCGGCCCGAGGAAGGCCGGGTCGACATCCTGGACGTCGACAATCTGTGGAAGCTGTCGAATGGCCGCATCGACCGGTTCCGGCTGGAGCACTGCGGCTTCATCTTCCAGGGCTTCAACCTGTTCCCCGCCCTGACCGCGCTGCAACAGGTCGAGACGGTGCTGAAATTCCAGGGCCTGAGCCCCGACAAGGCCCGTAAGCGCGCCGCCCTGGCGCTGGAGGAAGTCGGTCTGGGCCATCGCCTGCACCAGCGGCCGGCGGCCCTGTCGGGCGGCGAGAAACAGCGCGTGGCCATCGCCCGCGCCCTGGCCAAGGACCCCCAGATCCTGTTCGCCGACGAACCGACGTCGGCCCTGGACGGCGAGAACGGCCAGGTGGTCATCCGCCTGCTGCGCCGGGCCGCCACCGAACACGGCGCCGCCGTCATCTGCGTGACCCACGACCCGCGCCTGGAGGCCTGGGCCGACCGGGTGATCCATATCGAGGACGGCGTCATCACCGACGACCAGCGCCGCACCCCCAACCCCGACGCCGCCTTCGCGGCCCACTGATACGCCCTTAGGATTCCGCCATGCCCGCCTTTCTGAAGAACAAATGGACCTGGATCGGCCTGGGGCTGATCATCGTCCTGCTGGTCGGCTTCCAGGTCGTCCAGGGCCAGAACGCCGCCAAGAAAAAAGAGGCCGAAAAGGCCGCCGCCGCCAAGGTCGAAAGCCCCTATGCGGCCGTGGCCAACGGCAAGACCGACGTCGAGGGCGGCATCATCCAGATCGCGGCCAGACGCGGCGGCGTGGTGCGCGAAGTGCTGGTGCAGGAAGGCGACCGCGTCGTCGCCGGCCAGATCCTGGCCCGCCAGGAAGACGATGAGCCGCGCCTGGCCCTGCAACGCGCCAGCGCCGAGGTGGCCCAGGCCGAAAGCCAGCTGTCGGCCATCCGCGTCGACATCAACACCGCCCAGCGCGAGCTGGAGCGCCTGCAACGGCTGGTGGATTCCAACTTCGTCGCCGCCCAGCGCATCGACCAGGCCCGCGACGCCGTGGCCACGGCCCAGGCCCGGCTGGCGTCCCAGCAGGCCAGCGTCCAGACCGCCCGCGCCCGCCAGAACGAGGCGGCCTACAATCTGGAGCTGACGGTCATCCGCGCGCCCATGAGCGGCCGGATCGTGCGCCGCTACGCCAACCCCGGCGCCGGCGCCTCGACCCTGAACGTCTCGACCATGTTCGACCTGGAGCCGGACGCCCCGCGCATCGTCCGCGCCGAGATCGTGGAAAGCGACATCCCCAACATCAACGTCGGCCAGGCGGTCGAGATCCAGCCCGAAGGCGACCCCAGCAAGGTCTATGTCGGCGCCGTCCTGCGCCGCGCGGCGGTGTTCGGCGCCCGCAAGCTGGCTTCTGACGACCCCAGCCAGCGCTCTGACGAGCGGGTGGTCGAGGTGGTGGTTTCCGCCGGCGACGCGCCGCTGCTGATCGGTCAGCGGGTGCTGGTGAAATTCATGAAGCCGGGCAAGGCGGCGGGCGCCCCGCGCACCACCAGCCCCGGCGTCGGCCCCGACCGCGCCATGCAGACCCCGCCGACGCGCAACTAGAGCGAAATCGGTCTAGGTCTGTAACGGAACGCGGGCGGCGGTCGCCGCCGCCTGCGCCTTCAGCCAGAGACCCACCGTCCGCACCGGATGCGCCGGTTGGTCGCTCATGCTCACCGCCGCCAGACCGCCACCGTCGGCGACGAAGCCGAACGGCGCGGCCAGTTCGCCCTTCTCCACGGCGTCCGACACCAGGATCCACGGCAGGACGGCGACGCCCAGACCTGTCACGGCCGCGTCCAGCACATAGTGCAGATGCGACAGGGTTCGCTCCCCTCGCCCCGGGACGCTGCGGCCGGATAGGGCCTCCCAGTCGCGCCATCCCCGCAGGTGGCTGGACGTCGAAAGACGCGGCAGTTCGTCCATTCTGTCTTGCTGGTCGGGACGGACGACCAGGCCGATATGGTTGGGGGCCAGTTGCTGGACGCCCGCTTGATCCATCTGCGGCCTGTCCAGGAAGCGCACCACCAGATCGGCCTCGCGCTGACGCATGGCCGTCACCGGCAGGTCCCGCAGATGCAGGGTCAGGTCCGAGTGGCGCCGTTCAAAATCCCCCAGGCGTGGGATCAGCCATTTGACCGCCAGGCTGGCGTGCACCGCCACGGTCGCCTCTGGATCGACGCGCACCGATCGCACCGCGCCGGCCAGGGTGTCCAGACCGGCCGTCAGCCCCTCCAGAAGACGCCGCCCCTCCGGCGTAAGCGTCAGGGCGTGACGCGGCCCATCGAACAGGCGCACGCCCAGCGCGACCGACAACGCCTGGACCTGCCGGCTGACCGCGCTCGGCGTCACCCCCAGTTCGACCGATGCCCGCGTGGCCGACCCCAACCGCCCCATCGCTTCGAAGGCGCGCAGGCCGTTCAGAGACGGCAGCCGCCGTCCGATTGTGAGTTTTTCGCACATGGCCCCTCGGATATGTTGCTTTGAATCCGGCGGCAATGCGCGGAAGAGCCGGAGATGAAAGACCGCCTGTTCATTCCGGTGCTGGGGCTGGGCCAGATGGTCGCCTTCGCCTCCAGCTACTATCTGCTGGGAGTGACCGCCGACCCGATGGCGCGATCGGCGGCGGTCGCCCCCGCCGTCCTCTATACCGCCCTGTCCGCCGCCTTCCTGATTTCCGCCGTTCTGACACCCTTTGCGGGCGCGGCGATCGAGCGGCATGGGGGGCGGTCCGTTCTGGCCTTCGCCCACCTGTCCTTCGCCCTGGCCTTGGCGATCCTGGCGGCGGCGACCGGGGTGGCCATGCTGTGGCTGGGCATCGCCCTTCTGGGCGTCTGCATGGGAACGGGGCTTTACGGCACGGCCTTCGCCCTCGTGGTGGAACAGAAGGGCCGCGAGGCGCGGCGCGGCATCACCGCCGTTTCCCTGATCGGCGCTTTGGGCGGGGGCCTGGGCTGGCCCGCCAGCCGCGCGCTGATCGAGGCGGGGGACTGGCGACTGGCCTGCCTGTTCTGGGCCGGGGCGCATCTGGCGGTCTGCCTGCCGCTGACGCTGACGGTGCTGCCGCGAAGGCCGGCGACCGGGCCCCGCCCAGCCGAGACGCCGCCGGCCGCGCCCGTGGCGTGGGACCGAGCCATGGTCCAGATCGCCGCCATCTTCGCCCTGGCCTGGATGGTCTCGACCGCCATGGGGGCGCATCTGCCGCGCGTGCTGAACCTGTTGGGGCTGGCGGCGGGACCGGCCGCCTGGGCGGCGGGACTGATGGCGGCGTGCGCCATCGGCGCGCGGCTGGTCGATCTGGTGTTCCTGCATCGCAGCCATCCGGTCCTGACCTTGCGGCTGGCCAGTCTTCTGCATCCGCTGGGCGCCGTGGCGGCCCTTTTGGGCGGGGCCAGGCTGGCGCCTCTGCTGGCGGCGGGACAGGGGGCGGGCAACGGCCTGTTGTCGGTGGCCTCGGGCGTTCTGCCGCTGCATGTGTTCGGCCCCGACCGCTACGCCGTCCGACAGGCGCTGTTGCTGACCCCGGCCCGATATCTCCAGGCGGCGGCGCCGGCGGCCTATGCGCTGGTGCTGGATATGTCTGTGCAGACGGCGCTGGCCGTCTCGTCGCTGATGTGCCTGGCCATGCTGGGTCTGACGATGGGACTGCGGCCCCGGGCGCCGACCTAACCCCCGAACCGCGGCGCGCGTTTCTCCAGGGCGGCGGCGACGCCTTCGGCGTGGTCGGCGCTGAGATGGGCGCGGGCCTGGAGGGCGGCGGTGGCGTCCAGCACCTGGTCCATCGGCGCCTCGCGGCCCAGGCGCAGCAGGCTCTTGGTCATACGCAGGGCCTGGGCCGGCTGGACCGCGATCTGATCGGCCAGCGACAGGGCCTCGTCCATCAGCGTCTCGTGCGGAACCACGCGGCTGACCATGCCCCAGTCGGCGGCGGTGGCGGCGTCCACCGTGCGCGCGGTGAACAGCATTTCGGCGGCGCGGGCGTAGCCGGCGTATCGCGGCGTGATCCAGCCGCCGCCGTCGCCCGGAACCAGGCCCAGCTTCAGGAACGGCAAGCCGAAGACCGCGCGGTCCGAGGCGATGCGGATGTCGGCCAGGCCCGCGATATCGCACCCCAGCCCCATGGCCGGGCCGTTGACGGCCGCGATCAGCGGAACCTCCAGCCCGTACAGCGCCCGCACGATGCCGTGGACCACGGCCTTGTAGTTCTCGCGGATCTGATCCTCGGTCCCGGCGAACAGGCCGGTCTTGTCGCGCATGGCCTTCAGGTCGCCACCGGCCGAAAAGGCCCGCCCCGCCCCGGTCATCACCACGCAGCGCACATCCATGTCGGCGTTCACCGCCTCGGCGGCGGCGACGAAATCCGCCTCGTCGCCCAGGTCCGGCAGGGCGTTCAATCGCTCGGCCCGATCCAGGGTCCAGATTTCGACGCCCCCGCGCCGCTCGCGCCGGATCAGTCGGCCCATACCCATGCTCCCGAAATGCAAAACCCCGGCCTTTTCGGGGCCGGGGCGTTGAGGATCAAGATGCAGGCGGGACTTTGTCACCCCTAACGCTTGCGCCGCGGGCGCGCGCTGCTTGAGGGGACGATAGGGTATGGCCCCTGACGCTCGCCTTACGGGCGCGCGCGGTGGGGGCCTTCAGCGCCGCTTCTTGATGTCGATGGGGACGAAGTTGGACGGATGGCTGACCACCCGGCTGTTGTTCGTCTGTTTCGTGTTCACCAGCATCCCGCCCCACAGGGCGAAGGACATCATGGCGTGCTGGAGGTTGCGCTCCTTGTTGTTCATTCTTGGCGTCTCCTTTCGCAATCGAATGAAAAGAGACACGTCGTGCTGTTCGGGGGTTTCACCCTCATAGTCGTTTCGCGTCATGGTGAACGTACCGCACCCGGCTGCGGATTGCAAGTTTTTTGTTCCGGTATCGGATCGTTTTTCGCAAGGTCGTCATCTTGAGTTCTTCCTCTCCGCCACGCGCCATCGCCACTCCGTGCGTCCAGGTGTGCGTCGTGGACGGCGCATCGGGCCTGTGTCTGGGCTGCTGGCGCACCCTGCAGGAGATCGGAACCTGGAGCCGGATGACCGACGCCGAACGCGCCGCCGTCATGGCCGAACTGCCCGGCCGGGCCGAGCGCGCGGACCCCGCCGGGCGCAGTTGAGGTTTCGTCAACCACGTCGTTTCACCGCATCCCAACGGCCGGGCGCTAAGGATCGGGGCCTGGGCGCAAAAGGCGCCCGCGTGAAGCGTGGGTTGAATGATCCGTCTCGCCGCCTCTTCCGTCGCCGTGGTCGGCTTGGCGCTGGCCGCCTCTCTGAGCGCGGCCTTCTGGCTGAACCGCCTGGCCGGGCCGGGCGAAGCCCAGGCGGCGGTGGTCGTGGCCGCCCCTGTTGATCCTGCGCCCGCGCGCGGATCGGCCGCCCAGGTGGTCAAGGCCGCGGACGGCCATTTCTGGACCGAAGCCGACATCGACGGCCGCGCCGTGCGGGTGATGATCGACACCGGCGCCACGGTGGTGGCCCTGACGCTGGACGACGCCGCGCGCCTGGGCCTGCGCCCGAACGAGGCGGACTTCACCCAGACGGTGCGCACCGCCTCCGGCCCTGTTCCGGCCGCGCCGGTGCGTCTGGACCGGGTGTCGGTCGGCCGCGCCCAGGTTCAGGGGGTCGAGGCCCTGGTGCTAAAGGATGGCCTGCCGCATTCGCTTCTCGGCATGAGCTATCTGGGCCGGCTGTCGGCCTTCGAGGCGACACCCACGGGCCTGACGCTGCGACCCTGAGCTACAGCGCCTTCACCACCACCGACAGGGCGGTCAGGATCATATAGGCGGCGAAGATCCGCTTCAGCACCCGCCGGTCCAGCCGGTGCGCCAGCCGCGCGCCCCACGGCGCCGCCAGCGTCGTGACCACCCCCAGGATCGCCGCCGCCGGCAGATTGACGTAGCCCAGCGACAGCGGCGGCCGCCCCGCCGCATCCCAGCCGAACACGACGAACCCCAGGGTCGCCGCCGAACCGATGGCGATGCCAAAGCCCGATCCGGTGGCCACCGCCTGATGGATGGGCCGCCCGCACAGGGTCATCATGGCCCCGCCGAAACTGCCGCCGCCGATGCCCATCATGGCCGACAGGGCGCCGATGGTTCCGCCGACGATGCGCCGCGCCCAGCCGGTGGGCAGGCCGCGCCACAGGGTCTTGCCCTCGGGCGTCAGGCCGATCTGAAGCCCGATCCCGGCCAGGCAGACCCCATAGACGACGGCTAAACCCTGCATCGAGGCCACGCCGGCGATGGCGGCCCCGACCAGGGCGCCGGAGCCGACCCAGGGCGTCCAGGCGCGCAGCACCGCCTCGTCCACCGCCCCATGGCGCCGGTGCGCCGCCAGCGACCGCCACGAGGTTCCGACGATGGTCAGAAGCGAACTGCCGACCGCGACATGTAGATTGGCCGGTCCGCCGACGCCCAGCATCTCGAACGCGTAAAACAGCACCGGCACGATCACCGTGCCGCCGCCGACCCCGAACAGGCCCGCGATCACACCGGCGAACAGCCCCGCCCCGATCATGGCGGCGGCCAGCATCAGCAGGTCGGACAAAGGCAGGTCGGCGATCCCCATGCGCCTCCCCTCGCAACTGCGGCGCGCGGGGGCAAGCCCGCGATGAGCCTCAGCCTAGTCGATGCACAGGGTCGCCTGGGCCCGGCCGTTGGCGATGGTGGTGAAACAGCCGAAACGCACGTTCTCGATCTGACAACGGCCCACGACGGCATCGCCTTCGCGCGCGGTCGCCTCGCCCTCGACGCGGCAGTCGCCCTGACACTGGGCGCCGTCGGTGCAGCGCTTGCCGGCGTCGGCGTAACGCAGGACGCAGCGCACGCTCTGCATCCGCCCTACAGGCCGCATCTGGCCACCCCGCGCCGTGCATTCGGCGGCGGTCAGGGTCTGGGTCGCGCCGGGCGTCTCGTCCGTGACCGGCGCGGGCGCGCAGGACGCCAGCGCCAAGGCGCCGACCAGAGCCAGGGTGCGGATCACGGCTGGACCTGCCCCTTGTCGAAACCGGTCCAGACGTCGTCATAGTCCAGCTGCATCGTCGGCGACCCTTCCGCCCAGGCGGTGGTGCGGATGGGCATGCGGGTCTCGAACATGAAGGCCAGGGTCTTGTCGATCTTGACCGGCTTCAGCTCCGCCTTGATGGCGTTGTCATAGCTGGTCTGGTCCGGGCCGTGGCCGCTCATGCGGTTGTGCAGCGACGCGCCGCCGGGGGCGAAGCCGCCCCCTTCCTTGGCGTCGTATTCGCCGAACACCAGGCCCATGAACTCGCTCATGACGTTGCGGTGGAACCACGGCGGACGGAAGGTGTTCTCGGCCACCATCCAGCGCGGCGGGAAGATGACGAAGTCGATATTGGCCGTGCCCGGAGTGTCCGACGGGCTGGTCAGGACGGTGAAGATCGACGGGTCCGGGTGGTCATAGCTGACGGTGCCGATGGTGTTGAACCGGGCGGTGTCATAGCGATAGGGGACCAGATTGCCGTGCCAGGCCACGACGTCCAGCGGGCTGTGGTCAAACGTGGTCGCCCACAGCTTGCCGCCGTATTTCTGGACGCATTCGGTCGGGCGATCCACATCCTCGAAGGCGGCGACCGGGGTTTCGAAATCGCGCGGATTGGCCAGGCCGTTCGAGCCGATCGGCCCCAGGTCGGGCAGGCGGAAGGGCGCGCCGTAGTTTTCGCATACATAGCCGCGAATCGGCCCGTCCAGCTCGACCCGGAAGCGCACCCCGCGCGGAATGACGACGATGTGGCCTGGCGCCGCCTCGATCAGGCCGAACTCGGTGACGAAGCGATGCGCCCCCTGCTGCGGCACGATCAGCAGTTCGCCGTCGGCGCAATAGAAGACCCGGTCGGTCATCGACCGGTTGGCGGCGTACATGTGGATGCCCGATCCGCCCCCCGCGTCCGGGTCGCCGTTGCCGCCATAGGTGACCAGCCCCTCGACCCAGTCGGTCGGCTCGCCCGGCAGGGGCAGCGGATCCCAGCGCATGCGGTTGGGGTTGGGCGGCGTCTCGTCGAACGGGCCGGAGCGGACCCCCCGTTGATCGAACGGGCGATAGGGACCGTGCTGGGCCGAGGGGCGCAGGCGGTAAAGCCAGCTGCGGCGGTTCTCGCTGCGCGGGGCGGTGAAGGCGGTGCCCGACAGCTGCTCCGCATACAGGCCCATCGGCGCCCGCTGGGGCGAATTGCGCCCTTCGGGCAGGGCGCCCGGCGCCGCCTCGGTGGCGAAATGATTGCCGAAACCGGTCAGGTAGCGCGGCGCATTGGTTCGCGTCGTCATGTGCGTTTCTCCCGTTGCGGGAGGTTTAGCGACCGCGCGCGCCAGCGTCACCCTGTCGGACGCAGGATTGAGCAAGGTCAAACCGCGCAGTTCCCTCAGAAACCCTGCGCCCGCGCCAGCCGCTCGGTGTGGAAGCCCGCATCGCCCAGGGTCTCGTTCAGAACGCGGACCCGCTTCATGAAAAGGCCGATGTCGAACTCGTCGGTCATGCCGACGCCGCCGTGCATCTGGACCCCTTCCTGCACCGCCAGTTCGGCCGTGCGCCCGGCCTTGGCCTTGGCGACCGAGGCGGCCATGGGCGCGTCGTCGCGGCCTGCATCCACGGCCTGAAGCGCGGCCAGCGCAGCGGCGCGGGCGATCTCGATCTCGCTGAACAGATGGGCGGCGCGGTGCTGCAAGGCCTGGAATTCGCCGATCAATTTGCCGAACTGCTGGCGGGTGCGCAGATAGTCCAGGGTGATCCTGAACGCCTGATCTCCGGCGCCGACCAGACTTGAGGCGGCGCAGGCGCGGCCCAGCGTCAGCACGCCTTCCAGAACGGCGTCGCCCCCGCCCACCGGTCCCACAACGGCATCGGCGTCGACCGCGACGTCGGCCAGCATCACCCGCGCGGCGTTGTGGGCGTCGACCATGACCGTGCGCTCGACCATCACCCCCGCCGCCTTCGGATCGACCAGAAACAGGGTGGTCCCCTCATCCGTCCGCGCCGCCACGATCAGGGCGTCGGCCACATGGCCGTCCAGCACCATGGCCTTGGCCCCCTTCAGGGTGAAGCCGTTGCCGGCACGTTCGGCGGTCGTGGCGATGCGGTCGGGCCGATGCTTGGCGCCCTCATCCAGCGCCAGGGACACGATGGCCTGACCCGCCGCCATGCGCGGCAGCCATTCCGCCCGCTGGTCTTCCGATCCCGCCGCCAGCGTCCGCGCCGCCAGCACCGCCGTGCCGAAGAAGGGCGAGGGCGTCAGGGCGCGCCCCAGGCTTTCGGCGATCACCCCCGCCTCGACGGCGCCCAGGCCCATGCCGCCGTGCGCCTCGGGGATCAGGACGCCGGCGAAGCCCATGTCGCCGAACGCCCGCCACAGGTCGCGCGACACGCCCTCAGGATCGCGGTCGTCGCGCAGTTGGCGCAGGTGGGCGATGGGCGCCTGTTCGTTCAAAAAGCCGTCGGCGGCCTGCTGAAGCATCGTCTGTTCTTCGGTCAGGATCAGGGGCATCGGCTCAGGCTCCCGGCAGTTGCAGCAGATGCTTGGCGATGATGTTCAGCTGAACCTCGCTGGTCCCGCCTTCGATGGAATTGGCCTTGGTGCGCAGCCAGTCGCGGGCCATGACGCCGTCGCGCGACCGTTCGCCCTCCCACTCCAGCGCCTCGTGCCCGCCGGCCGCCATCAGCAGTTCATGGCGGCGCTTGTTCAGCTCGGACCCATAGTATTTCAGCATGGAGGCGATGGCCGGATGGGCCTGACTGGCCTTCACCTGATCGCCCACCCGCTCCATGGCCAGACGGAAGGCGGCGGCGTCGATCTCCAGCTCGGCGATACGGGCGCGCAGCATGGGGTCGTCCAGCCGGCCCGTCTCGTCCAGGCCGATATGGTCGGCCGCGACCTGGCCCACCGGCCGGCCGGCCCCGACCTCGCCCATGGCGCCGATCATGGTGCGTTCGTGGGCCAGCAAGTGTTTGGCCACGTCCCAGCCGCGGTTCAGGGCGCCCACAAGGTTCGCTTTTTCCACCCGCACATCGTCGAAGAAGGTCTCGCAGAAGGGCGACTTGCCGGAAATCAGGGTGATTGGCCGGGTCGTCACCCCCGGCGTGGCCATGTCGAACAGGACAAAGCTGATGCCCAGATGCTTGGGCGCCTGGGGGTCGGTGCGGACCAGGCAGAAGATCCAGTCGGCCTTGTCGGCGTAGGAGGTCCAGATCTTCTGGCCATTGACGATCCAGTGGTCGCCGCGATCTTCGGCCCGGGTCTGGATGGAGGCCAGGTCCGATCCCGCGCCGGGTTCGGAATAGCCCTGGCACCAGCGGATTTCGCCGCGCACGATTTCGGGCAGGAAACGCTGCTTCTGTTCCTCGGTCCCGAACTGCAGCAGGGCCGGGCCCAGCATCCAGACGCCGAAACTGTTCAACGCCGGCTGGGCCTGGATGCGGCGCAGCTCGGACGCCAGCACCTTGGCCTGTTCGCGGCTCAGGCCCCCGCCGCCGTATTCGGTCGGCCATTCCGGCGCCGTCCAGCCGCGCGCGGCCATCCGGTCCAGCCACAGCCTGTGCGCGGGCGTCTTGAAGACGGCGTTGCGCCCGCCCCAGATGGCGGCGCCCTCATCGGCCGGGCCGCGGCATTCGGGCGGACAGTTGGCCTCCAGCCAGGCGCGGGTTTCGGTGCGGAAATCGTCCAGTTCGCTCATGCCCCGCACCCTAGCAGCGATTCCGCCTGACGCAGCGTCAGGGACGAACCCTCAGCGGCTGGGCGTGAAGGGCGAGAAGGTGATGACGGTGAAGGTGTCGCGGATGTGCGGCCGGGTCTGGACCGATTTCGTCACGAAGGTTCCGATGTCCATGTCCTTAGGCAGGCTGAATTTGGCCAGCAGGTCATACTGGCCCGAGGTCGAATAGCATTCGGACACATGCTCGACATTGTCGACGATGTCGGCCGCCACATCGTTGGCGTGGCCCAGCTCGCATTTGATGAAGACGAAGATGGCGGTCATCATGGCAAGGGTCTCCGGCGCGGCGTCCGGGCCTCTAGTAGCGGATGGATGCGTGACGGGTAAGGTCGATCTGGAGGCCCAGTACAACAACCGCGCCCGCGTGCCCGACCACCCGGCGGTCATGGCCCTCTGGCGCGAACGGGCCGAGGCGGCGCGGACGGCCCATCCCATGATCCGGATCGCCTATGGCGACGGCGAACGCGAAACTCTGGACCTGTTCGAAGCCGCCCCTGACGCGCCGGTCGCGGTCTTCATCCACGGCGGCTACTGGCAGGCGCTGGATAAGGATTGGTTCGGCGGAATCGCCCCCGCCCTTGCGGCCCACGGGATCAGCGTCGCCATTCCCAGCTATGACCTGGCGCCCGCCGTGCGTGTCGGCGCCATCGTCGGCCAGATGCGCCGGGCGGTCGAGGCGATCCGGGCGCGGACGGGGCGCCGCCCGCTGGTGTTCGGCCACTCGGCGGGCGGCCATATGGCGGCGGCCATGCTGAGCGAGGGCCGGGCCTGCGCCGCCGTCGCCCTTTCCGGTGTGTTCGACCTGGAGCCGCTGATCGGAACCTCGCTGAACGACGCGCTGAAACTGGACGAACGGGAAGCGCGCGCCCTGAACATTCTGCGATGGCCCGCGCCGAACGGGGCCACGCCCGGCGGCACGGTTCTGGACTGTATCGTCGGCGGGGACGAGAGCGAGGAATTCCTGCGTCAGAGCCGCGTCATGGCCGACACCTGGGGCGCGCAAGGGGTGCAGACCCGGTTCGAGGCCTTGCCCGGCCTGAACCATTTCACCGTGCTTGATCCCCTGTTCGACGCCGACAACGCGATGGTGGGGCGGATCGCCGAGCTGGCGCGCGGCTGACACCGGGATTGATCGCGGTTCACTTGACGTGAACCCGGTCCCGTCAGACTGAGGATCAGCATCCGGAGCCGCCCATGCCCCACGACCGCCTGACCGTCCTGACCGCGCTGGAGACGCAAGGCGTCGCGCCCGTCTTCTATCACGCGGACCCCGAGGTCTGTCTGAACGTCATCCGCGCCTGCGCGCGCGGCGGGGCTCCGGTGGTGGAGTTCACCAATCGCGGCGACTTCGCCTGCGACCTGTTCGGCGAGATCGCGCGCGAGCTTCAGAAGACCGATCCCGAGGTGATCCTGGGCATCGGCTCGGTAGTCGATGCGGGCACGGCGGCCCTGTTCCTGAACCGGGGCGCGCGCTTCGTGGTCAGCCCCTGTCTGGTGGAGGATGTGGCGCGGGTCTGCAACCGGCGGATGACCGCCTATTTCCCCGGCTGCGGCTCGGTGACCGAGATCGGCCGGGCGCACGAACTGGGCTGCGAGATTGTGAAACTGTTCCCCGGCGCCAGTGTCGGCGGGCCGGACTTCGTCAAGGCGGTCTTGGGGCCGATGCCCTGGACCAAGATCATGCCGACCGGCGGCGTCGACCCGGACGCGGCCAGCATCGCCAAATGGTTCGGCAGCGGCATCACCGCCGCCGGCATGGGGTCGAAACTGATCACCGATGCGGCGGTCAGGGCCGGCGACTGGGCCGCGATCGAGGCCCAGGTGAAGACGACGGTTCAGGCCGTGAAAGCCTTCCGCGCGAAATAGGCCGGCGACGGGAGCGACGAACCGCCCCCGCCCCCGAAGGCCCTATCGGGCGCCCAGGCCGGCGTCGCCCAGGTCCAGCTCGGCCGCCGGGATCACCTGCACCTGCGGATGTTTGGCGCGGATGGCGTCGATGAACTGCGACGCATCGCCGACCACCACCACATAGGCGCGTTCCGACCCCAGATAGTCGATCACGGCCTGGCGCAGGCTGTCGGCGTCGGTCGCGGCGATGCGGTCGGGATAGGCCTGGATGTCCGACAGGGGCAGGCCCTGCTGGACCGCGCCGGCCAGGACGCCGCCCAGGCCGTTGGTCGTCTCCAGCGCCCGCAGATAGCCGCCGTTGACGAAGGTCTCGCGCTCGCCCACCCGCGCCTCGGCCACAGCCTCGGTCTTCAGACGGTCGAACTGGGCCAGAACCAGATCCACCACCTCGGCGGCGCTTTCGTTCTTGGTCTGGGTCGCGGCCTGAAGCAGGGCGTTGTCCGCCCGCTGGCCCAGGCCCGAACTGGCGCCATAGCTGAGACCGCGCATGCTGCGGATCTCGTGGAACAGGAAGCCGCCCTGGCCGCCGCCGATCACGGCGTTGGCCACCGCCAGCGGATACCAGGCCGCATCGGTGCGGCGCGGCGCGCGGAAGCCGGCGGCCACGGCGGCCTGGCCGGCGCCCGGCATGTCGACCACCACGATGCGCGGCGCCTGGGCCTGACCGGCGCGGCCTTCGACGGTCGGGCGCGGCGTCTGGGGCCGGGCCCAGCCGCCCAGGGTCGCCTCGGCGAAGGCGAAGGCCGCCTCGGCGTCCATGCCGCCGGTGACGATCAGGGTGGCGGCGTCCGGGCGCCACCACTGGTCGTGATAGGCCCGGATCTCGTCGCGGGTCACGGCGGCGACCGAGGCCTGGGTGCCATTGGCCGGCGCGCCATAGGGGGCGGCCCCGAAGGCCAGGCGGTTCAGCACGGCGCCGGCGACGAAGCCCGGCTCGCGCATCGCCACTCGCAGACCGTTGGCGGCCTGGGCGCGGGCGCGCTCCAGCTCGGCGGCGTCGAAGTCGGGCCGCTGGACCATGTCGGCCAGCAACGCGCCCATGGCCGGGGCCGAGGCGATCGGCGCCGAGGCGAACAGGGTGGTGGCGTCCGGCCCGGCCCCGCCGCCGACCTGGGCGCCCAGGGCCTCCAGCCGCGCGGCGATCTGGGGCGCGCTCTGGCCGCCGGCGCCGCGTCGCGCCAGGGTGGCGGTGAAATCGGCCAGGCCCGGCCGCTGGGCCGGATCGGCCGCCGCCCCGCCGTCCAGCACCAGCTGGGCGCTCATGATCGGCAGGTCGGTCGACTGGGCCACAATGACCCGCAGGCCGTTGGGCAGGGTGCGCTCCTGGATGCGCGGCGCCGCCACGGCGCGCGCCTCGCCCAGGGCCGGCGGGGCCATGCGCTGATCCTCGGGCAGCAGTTCGTTGGCCGGAAGAATGGCCGGCGGCACGCTGAGATAGGTCGGGACCGGCGCCGGGTTGCGCCAGCCTTCGTCGGGCGCGCCCTCGGGCTTCTGGCTCTCGTCCAGATATTCGACCGTGACCCGCACCTGGTCGTTCAGGAAGCGACGGGCCACCCGCTGGACATCGGCGGCGGTGACGGACTGGATGGCGGCGATGCGTTCGTCCGGCGCCTTGGGGTTGTTCTCGGACACGATGGCCTGGCCCAGCATGAAGGCGCGGCCGTCGGCGGTTTCGCGCTGGCGCAGATCCTGGGCCAAGAGTTCGGTCTTGGCCTCCGCCAGTTCCGCCTCGGTCACGGCCGTGTCGCGCACCCGCGCCAGTTCGGCGTCCAGCGCCGCCTGCACCTCGGCCGGGGCCTTGCCCTGGGCGGCGACGGCGTTGACGGTGATCGAGCCGTCCTCCTCCATGCCGTTGACGCCGAAGCCGGCGCTGGTCGCCAGCTGGCTGCGATAGACCAGGGCCTGATACAGGCGCGAGCTCTGGCCCCGGCTCATGATGGCCGACAGCACGTCCAGGGCGGCGTTGTCCGGGTCAGAGGCGGCCACGCCGGGATACAGGGCCGCCACCGCCGGCAGCGGCACATTGGGGGCGTAGGACACGACATGGCGCGGCCCCGTGCGCGGTGCCTGAACCGGGCGCTGGAACACCGGCACCGGACGGTCGGGGTTGCGGATGGCGCCGAAATATTCGTCCACCAGCCGATCCAGCTGGGCCGGATCGAAATTGCCCGACACGATCAGGGTCGCCATCGCCGGGCGGTAATAGGCCTCGTGGAAGGCGCGGGCGTCGTCGATGACCGCCGAATCCAGCTCCTCGATCGAGCCGATCACGCTGCGGCGATAGATGGAGGTGTCGAAGCTGTTGTCGCCGATCACGAACCGCTGGAACCGGCCATAGGGCGGGGCCAGCACGCGCTGGCGCAGTTCTTCCTTCACGATCGAGCGTTCGGCCTGGAACACGGCCTCATCGACCACCGGGCGGGCCATGCGCTCGGCGTGGGCCCACAGCATCCGCTCCAGATACTGGGGCGGGACGGTCTCGTAATAGTTGGTGAAGTCCTGGCCGGTCGAGGCGTTGCGGCTGCCGCCCGCATTCTCGACCATGGTCGAGATGTGGCCATAAGGCAGATTGACCGTCTTGCGCGACAGGATGTGTTCGAACAGGTGGGCGAAGCCAGAGCGGCCCTCCGGGTCGTCCTTGCCGCCGACGTCGTACCACATCTGGATGGTGACGGTTCCGGCCGAGGGGTCGGGCATGGCGTAGACGTCCAGCCCGTTGGCCAGCTCGCGATGCGTATATTGCAGCGGCGGCGGCGTGATGGCCGGAGCGGTCTGGGCCAGGGCCGGGGCGGCGGTCGTCAGGGCCAGCAGCGAGGCGCCGATCAGGGCAAGGCGTTTCATGATGTCAGGTCCGCGTTCGGGGTGATTTCGGCGGCACCGTATCAAGACGCGGCGGCCGCGACAGTTAAGAGGCTGTAATGCGCCGGCTCATCCCGCCGGGGCGGGCTGAGGCGCGGGTTGGGACGCAGCCTGGGGCTTGGGCGGGTGCTGCGACTGCCCGCGCGAACTGCGGCGCGACAGGATGGGGGCCATCACCGCGCGATCCCGGGGCGACAGCGATCCCAGCATGACCAGGGCGTCGCCTTCCAGCCGGGCGCGGCCGCGCATCTCGGCCAGGCGCGACTGCTCCAGCAGGGTCTGGACCGCCACCGGATCGAAGGTCTCGGCCCCCGCCAGCGCCACGGCCTGTTTGCGGGCGGTGCGCGCGGCTTCGAAGTCGGGCTTGGCCGCGTGGGCCGAGGCGCGCATGGCCTGGCGCACGCGGTCGCGTTCGCCCTCGGGCAGTTGCTGGATCATGGCCATGAAGGAATGACCGCGACCGGGCCGGGCCTCGGCCTCGACCTGGCGCTCGACCTTGGCGCGGCTGGCGAACAGGGCGGCCCCGCCCGCCACGGCGAACAGGTTCAGCGCCACCGAAACGCCCAGCAGGATCTTCAGCGTGCGACCGGTCATCCCAGCACCTCGGCGTCGTCGATGGCGCCGAAGGCGGCCTGGGCGTAGACGGCCTCGGCCCGCGCATCGGCGGTCATGTGTCCGGTCAGGGCCAGGCCCGACAGGGCGCCCGCACAGGCCGCCGCCGCCCAGCCCGCCCCCGCGATCCACGCCAGCGGACGCGGCTGGCGCCACCGCCCGCGCCCGGCCTGGATGGCCGAGGCCAGCACCTGGTCATGCAGGGCCATGGACGGCTGAAGGCGCGGCGCGGCGTCCATCAGATCGTCCAGATCGCGTTCGGCCTGAAGCCGCGCGGCCAGGTCGGGGCGGTTGTCCAACAGGCGGCGCGCCGCCTCGCGCTCGCCCTCGGGCCAGCGGCGCCAGGACGCGCCATAGGCCGCGATCAGCTGCATCAGTCGTTGCTCAGTCATAGCCCGCTTCCTTCAGCCCCCGGCGCCAGGTCCGCAAGGGCCTGACGCAACGCCCGCCGTCCGCGCGACAGCAGGCTTTCCAGCGCCTCGACGCTGACCGACATCAGCCGCGCGGCCTCGATATTGGTCAGCTCCTGATAATGACACAGAACCAGCGCCTCGCGCTGGCGATCGGGCAAAACCGACAGGGCCGCCTGCACGCGCCGCCCGACATCCGCCGCCAGCATGCCGCGATCGGGCGCAGGCCCCTCGTCCGGCCGGTCGGGCGGAGCGTCGGTTGCAATCTCGCGCCGGCGCCGCAACCGGTCGTAGCAGAGGTTCAGTCCCACCCGGTGCAGCCAGGTGTCGAACTTGGCCTGGCCCGGCCGCCACGACGGCGCCTGACGCCAGGCGCGCAGCATCGCCTCCTGGGCCACATCCTCGGCCTCGGCGGCGTCGTTCAGCATGCGCTGGGCCAGGGCCAGCATGCGCGGCAGCTTGCGCGCCACCAGGGCCTGGACGGCGGCCGGGTCGCCGCGCCCGACCCGGCGCACCAGATCCTCGTCCGGGTCGTCCACCGCCAAGGAAGCGCGCCTCCGCACCGGTCGAAAGAGTCGACCCGCCCATGCCGGCCCGCCGGCGCATCACCCTACTGCGAAACGGGGGCCGCAGGCGACGCCTGACGGCGCTCCTGGCGCGACTGGCGACGTTCATCGGCGCTGACATAGCCGTCGCCGTCACGATCCATGCGGGCGAAGGCCTGGACCGCACGTTCGCGCGCCTGGGCCAGGTTCAGGTCGCCGCCGCGGCGCGGGCCCTGGCGTCGCATCATGCGGGCGCGGGGGGCGCGGTCGGGGCGGGCCTCGAACTCGGCGCGGCTGATGACCCCGTCCTTGTCGGCGTCCAGGCGGTCGAAGGCGGCGGTGCGCTGCTGGCCCCGGCGCGCCTGCATGGCCGCGCGGCGCTCGTCGGCCGAGACGACGCCGTCGCCATTGGCGTCCATCGCCGCCATCCGGTCGAAGCGGGCCAGGTATTCGGCCTGGCTGAGACGACCGTCGCGGTCCGCGTCGACACGCGCCATGCGGGCCGGGGCGTTCTGAGGGGTCGTCTGCTGAGCCGCGGCGACGCCGGCGGTCAGCAACAGGGCCGCGGTGCAGGCGGCGGTCACAATGGTCTTCATGGACAGGTTTCCCTTTGGTGTGGAAACGCCCCCCTGTGGGCTTGCCGAAGGATTGAACGCGGCCGGATCAGTTCTCCGTCGCGGACGACGGCAGGGCGCGGTCGAAGACGGCCAGAGCCTGGGCCCTTGCCTGAACCAGCCGGGCCTTCAGCGTCTCGAAATCGGGCGCGCCGGCGGCCTGGGCCAGACGGGCGCGGAAGCCCTCGGGTTCGCCCTCCGGGTCGATGTCGTCGTCGGATGCGCAGGCCAACAGCTGTCGCAGCGCCTGCTGCATCCGCCAGGCGGCGGCGGCCTCGGGCTCCCCGACCAGGGCCTTCAGCGTCGACACGGTCAGGGGGCCGCCCGTCGGCGCGCCCTGCAACTGGCGATACTGGGCCAGAAACTCGGCGTCCACCTGACCGCCGCGCGACAGCTTCAGATCCCAGAAGCCCCAGGGCGTCCGCTCGCGCGCCATCAGTTCGCGCATGCGCCGCACGTCGCCGGCGATGTCGGCGCCGGGGCGCGGGCGGCGCAGGGCCGCCTGGATCGTCGCCTCCACCTGTCGACCGAAGTCGGGGTCGGTGGTCCACACCAGCCGCGCCCGCGTCAGGGCCATGAACTCCCAGGTGTCGGCCTCGGCGGCGTAATAGTGGTCGAAGGCCGACAGGCGCACCGACACCGGCCCCTTGGACCCCGTGGGCCGCAGCCGCATGTCCACTTCGTACAGCCCGCCCTCGGCCGTATGCGCCGACAGGGCCGCGATCAGCCGCTGGGTGAAGCGGACGTAGAAGACTTCTGGCCCCCAGCCCTTGCCCGACGACATCGCCTCGGGCGGTGCATCGTAAAGGGTGATCAGGTCCAGGTCCGATCCGGCCGTCATCTCGCGCGATCCGGCCTTGCCCAGGGCGATCACGGCCACGGCCCCGCCCGACATCGCCCCGCCCTGGCGCTCGACGTCGCGCAGGGCCGAGGGGGCCAAGGCCCGGATCACGGCGTCGGCCAGGTCGGCGTAACCGCGCCCCGCCGCCTCTGGCCCCGCCAGGCCGGTGACCGTCTGCATGCCGATGCGGAACATCTGTTCGCGGTGGATGCGGCGCACCGCGTCCATGGCGCCCTCGAAGTCTCCGGCCGAGGCGGCGTCGGCGGCCAGTTCGGCGATCACGCCCGAATCCTGATCCAGGTCGCGGTTGAAGCGGGCGTCCAGCATGCCGTCCAGCGCCGCCGGACGCCGCCCCAGCATCCGCGCCAGACGCGGCGCAAAGGCCATGACCCGCACCACCAGATCGAACAGGTTCGGCTGGTTCAGGAACAGGGCCTGCACCTGCACCCCCGCCGACAGGCCCGAGAAGAAGACGGCGAAACGGCGGAAGGCGGCGTCGGCCGCCCCGGTGTCGGCCACGGCGGTCAGCAGCTTGGGCGCCAGCCGGGTGAACAGCTCGCGTCCCTGGGCCGTGCGGGTGGCGGGGATGCGGCCGTGGTGCCAGCTGCGGATCGTGTCGGCCACGGCGGCCGGTTCGGCGAAGCCCATGCGCGCCAGGGTCTGCAGCGTCTCGGGATCGTTCTCGACCCCGGTGAACACCAGACTGCCATAGGGAGAGGACAGGTCCTCCTCGTCCTGAAACAGTTCGCCATAGCGGGCGTTGACCGCCGCCAGCAGGGCCTCGACCCCCGCGTCGAACGCCGCCAGATCGCCCTCGCCCGCCAGGGCCGCCACCGCCGCGCGCCGCACCGGATCGACCGGCAGGGCGTGGGTCTGTTCGTCGTCCAGCATCTGGACCCGATGCTCCAGCGCGCGCAGGCGCTGATAGGCGGCGGTCAGTTCCGACGCCGCCTCGGACGTCACATGGCCCGCGACCATCAGGGCCGCCAGCGCCTGGAGCGTGCGGTTCGACCGCAACGACCGGTCGCGGCCGCCCAGGATCAGCTGTTGGGTCTGGGCGAAGAATTCGATCTCGCGGATGCCGCCGCGGCCCAGCTTCAGATTGGCGCCGGCCGCCTCCAGCCCCTCGCCGGTCTTGTGGACGTGGATCTGGCGCTTGATCGACTGGACATCCAGCACGGCCTTGTAGTCCAGGCTGCGGCGCCAGACGTAGGGGACCAGCGCCTTCAGAAAGGCCTCGGCCGCCGCCACGTCGCCCGCCACCGGCCGGGCCTTGATGAAGGCCGCGCGCTCCCAGTTCTGGCCGACGGATTCATAATAGGCCAGGGCCATGGGCGCCGCCACGACCGGCGGGGTCGAGGACGGATCGGGCCGCAGGCGCAGATCGACGCGGAAGACGTAACCCTCGGCCGTCCGTTCACTCAGCAGCCCCGCCCAGGCCTGGGCCAGGCGGTCCAGGAACCGCTGCGGCTCCACCCCCTCGGCCAGGGCTGGGGCCAGGCGGTCGGGATCGTAGAACAGCGACAGATCGATATCGCTGGAATAGTTCAGCTCATTGGCCCCGTGCTTGCCCATGGCCAGACCGAACAGGCCGGGGACCGGACCGGCCGGATCGTCGGGCGCCGAGATCAGCTTGCCCCGCGCCCTCTGGTCCGCCGCTACGGCCGCCAGGGCCGCCACCGTCGCCGCATCGGCGAAACGGCTGAGGGCGCCGGTCACCGCATCCAGATCCCAGACGCCGCCCAGATCGGCCAGGGCGGTCATCAGATGCAGTTCCGCCTTCATGCGCCGCAACGGCGCGCGAATGTCGTCGGGCAGGCCGTCCAGCGCCCGGACCCGCCCCAGCAGATCCTCCAGGCTGTCATCCGGGTCGGCCGCCAGCAGCGCCGCCAGCATCTCGGGCCAGCGCCGCGCCAGCCCGGCCAGATAGGGCGAGGCGGCGAACACCGGCGCCAGGGCGGGCCACGCCTGGTCCAGCAAGGGCGCCCAGTTGGCCTGGGTCGCCGCTTCGGCCAGCCGTTCTCGGGTCCGATCAGCCGCGCCGGGATCGACCACGGGGCCGCAGGGGATCAGGCGCTGGGCCAGCACGCTCACGCCGTCTCCGCCGCCAGGGCCGGCGGCAGCACCATGGCCACCCTGAGGCCCGGCCCATAGCCGTCATAGGCGCCCGGCCCTTCATCCAGCGTCAGCCGACCGGCGTGCGCCTCGACCACGGCGGTGACCAGCGACAGGCCCAGGCCCGACCCCGGTTCGGTGCGGCTGTTGTCCAGCCGCACGAACCGCTGGACCACCCGCTCGCGGTCCTCGGCCGGGACGCCCGGCCCGGTGTCGGTCAGGGAGAATTCGATCTCGCCCGACGAGCGCCGCCGCGCGCGCAGTTTCACCGCCCCGCCCTCGGGCGTGTATTTGATGGCGTTGTCGATCAGATTGGCCAGGGCCTGGGCCAGGAAGGGCCGGTTGGCCTCGATCATCAGGCCGCGCTCGATCTCGGCCGAAAACTCCATGCCCTTGTCCTCGGCCGCCGGTTCGTACAGCTCGGCCAGGTCGGCGGCCAGATCCGCCGCGTCAAACAGCACCGGATCGGGCGTGCGCCCCGCCGCCGACTGCAGCCGGGCGATGGCCAGAACGGTGTTGAAGGTCTTCAGCAGGGCGTCCGCCTCGTCCAGCGCCACCTGCAGGGCGTCGGCCCCGTCGATCCGGCCCGCCTCGGCGTCGATCAGGGCGACCTCCATCTTGGCCCGCATCCGGGTCAGGGGCGAACGCAGGTCGTGGGCGATGGCGTCGCCGGCATGGCGGATCGAGGCCATGGAGGCCTCCAGCCGATCCAGCATCTGGTTCAGCCCGGCGCCCAATTCGTCCAGTTCATCGCCGGACCGCCGCACCTCGGCGCGCGCCTTCAGGTCGCCGTTCTGCACGGCGTGCACAACCCGGTTCAGCCGCCCCATCGCACGTTCGACATTGCGGCTGACCAACAGGCCGCCGCCGGCGCCCAGAACCAGCACCATCAGCATGGCCGCCCACAGGGCCTGGGTCAGGCGGCCCAGATAGGCCTCGGTGTCGCCGATGTCCTGGCCGACGAACAGGATCTCGCCGCCCGACAGCTGCATCTCGACGCCCATGGCCTGGCGGCGGCGGACGCGGCCTTCCTGATCGGTGTCGGTCAGGCGGAAACTGCTCCACTGGGCCACGGTCCGGCCCTCGGTCGGCTCGATCGGCGATTCCGAGACATTGCCGGTGATCGCCTTACGCTGGGCGTCCATCAGCAGGTACAGATAGGGTCCGCCCCGGATCGAGCGTTCGACCAGCGCCTGGTTCAGGGCGTCGACGCCGCGCGCGCGGTATAGGGACGCCAGAACCCCCACCTCGCTGCGCACGTCCGCCTCGGCCCGCGCCCGCGCCTCGGCCGCCGAGGCGATATAGACCCAGGCCAGCACCGATCCCGCCGCCGTGACGAACAGCGCCAGGAACAGCAGCGTCAGGCGAAACGGCGTGCGTCGAAGCAGGGAAGGCAGCCGCACGGTCTTGGTTTCCTTGCTGACGGACGCGCCGGGCCGCGCACGGCCCATGATCTTCTGTTCGTTGTGCCGCCAACAGGGCGTCCGGCTCAAGCCCCCAGAATCAAGACGGTATCGAGACGGCGCCAAGGCTGTGACGACGTGGCGGCGCCGCTGGGCGCGCCGGGCGGTTGACACCGGCGGCCCGGCGGCTCATGTCCCGGCCTCTCCCGCCCCTCCTGATCCCGCCGTGATCCCGCCCGCCGCGCCATGACCTACATCGTCACCGACGCCTGTGTGCGCTGCAAATTCATGGACTGTGTCGAGGTGTGCCCGGTCGACTGCTTCTATGAGGGCGAGAATTTCCTGGTCATCGCGCCGGACGAATGCATCGACTGCGGCGTCTGCGAACCGGAATGCCCGGTCGACGCCATCGTGCCGGACACCGAGGACGAGCCGGACGGCAAATGGCTGCAGATCAACGCCGAATACGCCAAGGTCTGGCCCAACATCACGGTCAAGGGCACGCCGCCGGCCGACAAGGAACAGTTCGAGCGCGAGACGGGCAAGTACGAGAAGTATTTCAGCCCCAAGCCCGGCAAGGGGTCCTGAAGCCGACTTCGCCCGCCCTGCGGCAGCGTTTTCCCGCGTCGCAACGGCTGGCGCCGTGGACGTTTTGAATTTCTGCAGTTTTGTGATAGGTTCCTACCTATTGGGTCGGGCGGTCCGCGAAATTCTCGCGCCGCCCGCGTTTGCGACAGAACCTCGCCCACGCAGGCGGGGTCGGCCAGAGGTTCGGTGATCCGCTTCCACGCTTGAAGCCTTGACGACTTTCCCCCGGCGTCTTCGCCGGGCGAAGCCCGTTCTGCTTTGCGCGCGGCGTTATCCCCGTCCTTCCTGAGCCGGGAAAGGACTGAGACATGACGAGCAAGAGCGGTCTAGAATTCAAGGTTGGCGACGCGGTCGTCTATCCGGCGCATGGCGTCGGCAAGGTGGCGGCGATCGAGACCCAGGAAGTCGCCGGCATGTCGCTGGAGGTCTATGTCGTGACCTTCGACCACGAGAAGATGACCCTGCGCGTCCCGACCAAGAAGGCCAAGACCGCCGGTCTGCGCACCCTGGCCGGCGAGGACGTCGTGACCAAGGCCCTGACCACGCTGAAGGGCCGCGCCCGCATCAAGCGCACCATGTGGTCGCGCCGGGCCCAGGAATACGAGGCCAAGATCAACTCGGGCGACCTGATCTCGATCGCCGAGGTGGTGCGCGACCTGCACCGCGCCGAGACCCAGCCGGAACAGTCCTATTCGGAACGCCAGCTGTATGAATCGGCCCTGGACCGCATGGCCCGCGAAGTCGCCGCCGCCAACCGCATCGACAAGGACGCGGCGGTCGAACTGCTGGCCAAGTCGCTCAGCGCCAAGAAGCCGGTGGTCGCCGCCGAAGCGGCCTGATCGGTCTTCGAATCCCTTGCGATAAGCCCCCGGAGCGATCCGGGGCCTTTTTCGTTTCACCGCTCGGCGCGGCCGCCCGAAACGCTCTCCAGATAAGCGATGATGTCGGCGATCTGCTGCGCTTCCATCTCGAAGGCGGGCATGGCCGGATGGGCCGTGACCAGCCCCTCGGCGAAGGCTTCCTGAAGGTCCGACACCGGATAGAGGGCGCCCATCGTGCGGAACGCCGGAGCGGCGGGCATGGGGCTGGCGCCGTCGCGACCGATGGCGTGGCACCCGGCGCACAACTGTTCCGCCAGAACCCCGCCCGCGCCGGGCGATCCGGCCGCCTCGGCCGGCAGGGCCGCGAAGGCGGCCTGCGGGCCCGCCCCGGTCGTCGCCCCGGCCTGGGCCGCGCAGCCGCCCAGCAGAATCAGCCCGATCAGTCCCAACCGTCGCATCCGCCCCTCCCGTTCGGTTTCTTGTCGCGCCGATCCTGGCCTGCAGCCTTGCGCTGGATCAAGGCGTTCACGGCGCCACGGGAGCAGCCTGCGCTCATGTCAGCCCCTGAAAGCCGGAGCGATCATGACGACCTTCCACCACATCCGCCTGGAACTGGCCCGCGAACCCGGAAGCCCCAGCGGCGATCCCGATACGGGCTATGACATCGTCGCGCCCCTGAACGACGCAGGAAAACTGGATGGCGAGGCGCTGAAGGCCGAGCCGCAGCGCGGCCGCGTCCGGGCCTTCACCCAGGACCGGACCACCGCTGCCGGAAGACTGACCCGAGGGCCGGGCGGGCGCTGGTTGCTGGACTTCGAGCCAGGCGTGGCCGAAGACGCCACAGGCTTCCATTTCGGCGATGAACGCTTCGTGCCAGGGGAATACGTCAGCCTGACGCTGGCCGACGGTCGTCAGCACACCTATGTCGTGGCCCGCGTCCAGCCGGTCTGAGAGATCGCGTCAGAAATACTCGGCGTTGGCCGGGCACTGGGCCGCGACGCGCCGGGCGCTGATGCTGGCCGGGATATAGGGCGTGCCGCGCGACAGCTGGGCGCCGCCGCGGAAGCTGAAGCTCTCGGTCTGATACGGGCCGTTCAGCCGCACATTGACGCGCCGGCCCTTGCGGTCGGTGCAGGTTCCCTCGAACCGGGCATTGCCGCCGCCCACCTCGCGCACCGGATAGACGCACTGCCAGCGGCGGGTCGACAGGCCGCCGAAGAAGCGGTTGATCTCGCTGGGGCGGACGCATTTGGTCTCAGTGTCGCGCACGCCCATGACGCTGGTGGTGTATTCCCAATAGCCGGGCTGGGGCGTCTGGGCGGACTGGCTGCCGGCCACGCCGGGCGCGGCCAGAACACCGGCGCCCGCGATCAGCGGGGCGGCCAGGGCGACGGCGCGGGTCAGGGTCTTGATGCTCATGTCTGGCTCTCTCGATCCACAGGCTCTTGGGCTATAGTCATGGAAGGTGGCGGTTGAACGACGGCTGAACAAGCGTCGCAGCCTGACGTCGGCTTACTGAACGCCTTGACCCGCCCCCCGGCCTTCGACTATACGGCCCCCTCTCGCGCGGGGCCCGTCTTCCGCGCGCTTCTGTTTCATGCGCCCCTCGTGTGGTGCAAGCCCAAGGATCTGACGATGTCGCGTCGTTGCGAACTCACCGGTGTCGGCCCGATGGTCGGCCATTCGGTCAGCCACTCGAACATCAAGACCAAGCGCCGCTTCCTGCCGTCGCTGAAGTCGGTCAAGGTGACGTCGGACGCCCTGGGCCAGACCTTCTCGCTGCGCATCTCGAACGCCGCGCTGCGCACCCTGGACTTCAAGGGCGGCCTGGACGCCTATATCGTCAAGGCCCGCGACGAGCAGCTTTCGACCACGGCCCAGCGCATCAAGCGCCAGATCAAGGCCAAGCTGGCTGAACAAGCCGCCGCCTGATCGCGACGACAATCCGATTGAACGAGGCCGGCGGAAACGCCGGCCTTTTTCTTTGTCCGACGCCGGGCCAGGATGGCGCATGACCCGCGATCAGATGTTCGCCTGCGCGCTGGAACAGCCGGGCGCAGAGGATTCGACCCTGCACGGCGGGCGCTGTGTGCGGGTGCGCGGCCACTGGATCGTCAACGATTCGCGCGAACCGGACGCCCTGGCCCTGGCGCTGGACCACGCCACCGTGGCCTTTCTGATGGAGACCGAGCCGGCGGCCTATTTCCAGACGCCGCATTTCCACGGCTGGCCCGCCGTTCTGGTGCGTTATGGCGTCGCCGACCCCGGCCGGCTGCGCGAACAGATCGAAAAGGCCTGGGCCCGCCGCGCCACCAAAGCCCAGCGCCGCGCGCGCGGCATGGACTGAGCGGGCGTCGATCCCGCTTTTACGCGGCGCGCGGCGTCGATAGGGTGGCGGGGTCTTTTCCCGCAGCATGAGCCGCCCGATGATCCGTCGCCTGCTGATCTCCACCGCCTGTCTGGCCCTGACGGCCGGGGCGGCCCCGGCCCTGGCCCAATCGGCTGCGCCGCAAACCACGGCCTTCAGCCTGGACACCGGCCGGGCGCGCACGGCCGAGCAGTTGGCCCTGCGGTTCGACAAGGCGGACCTGAGTTTCCGCATCCATCCCGACACCAAGACCATCGACAGCGTGGCCGTGCTGGACTTCACCGCCACCGCCCCGGTGCGCGCCGTGGTGGTCGAACTGGATACGGCCCTGCCCGTCTCGGCCGTGTCGGTCGACGGCCAGGCGCTGAACCCCCGCCAGTGGTCGAATCCGGAAGGCCGCCTGACCATCCGCCTGCCCCGCACCCTGGCGACCGGACGCTCGGTTCAGGTGCGCATCGCCTATGACGGGTCGCCGCGCCAGGCGCCGCGCGCGCCGTGGGACGGCGGCTTCGTCTGGGCCACGACGCCGGACGGCAAGCCGTGGATCGCCACCGCCGTCCAGGGCGAGGGCTGCGACCTGTTCTGGCCCTGCATCGACCACCCCCAGGGCGAACCGGGCCGGGTGGATCTGCACATCACCGTGCCGTCCGACCTGTCGGCGCCGTCCAACGGCCGCTTCGTGGGCAAGGAAGACCATGGCGACGGCTGGACCACGTGGAACTGGACCACGCGCGATCCCGACACCTACGCCATCACCCTGGCGGTCGGACCCTATGTCGAGCTGACGGACGAATACGCCAGCCGGTTCGGGGACCGGTTCCCGATGCATTTCTGGCCCCTGGCCTCGTCGGACCCGGAGCGCACCCGCGCCCTGTTCGCCCAGTTCGCGCCCATGCTGGACTTCTACGAGGCCACGGTCGGCCCCTATCCGTTCCGCGACGAGAAGATGGGGGTGGTCGAGACGCCGCACCTGGGCATGGAGCACCAGACGATCAACGCCTATGGCAACGGCTACGCCCTGGACGGCAAGGGCTATGACTGGCTGCTGCAGCACGAGCTGGCGCACGAGTGGTTTGGCAACCAGCTGACCAACGCCGACTGGGACGACATGTGGCTGCACGAAGGGTTCGGCAGCTATATGCAGCCGCTCTACGCCCGCTGGCTGAATGGCGACCGGGCCATGGAGACCGAGCTTCAGGCCATGCGCCTGCGGCTGATCAACCGCTTCCCGGTGGTGTCGGGCCGGTCCCAGACCGCCGGCCAGGTCTATGAAGAAGCCACCGGGCCGGGGCTGGACCTGTATTACAAGGGCGCCCTGATCGCTCACAGCCTGCGGCTGCTGATCGGGGACGAGGCGTTCTGGAGCGCGGTGCGCACCAGCGTCTATGGCCGCCCCGACCCCCGGCCGGGCAATTTCACGCCCCGATACGGCACGACGCCCGAGTTCATCGCCAATGCCGAGGCCGCGTCGGGCCGCGACCTGGGCTGGTTCTTCGACGCCTATCTGTACACCGCCGGCCTGCCGGACCTGCAGATGACGCGCGACGGGGACCGGGTGACGCTGGAGTGGGTCACGCCCTCGGGCAAACCCTTCCCCATGCCGGTCGAGGTCGAGGTGGATGGACAGGTGCAAACCCTGGCCATGGAGGGCGGGCGCGGCGAGCTGACGGCGCCGGCCGGGGCGCACATCCTGCTGGACCCGCGCAACCGCGTGCTGCGCCGCCTGGCCCATATCGAGGAATTCCAGGAGCGCCAGCGCCAGGACGCCGCCGCCCGCCGGGCCGCCAGCCGTTAAGGCTCCAGCTCGATGTCCCAGTAGAGATAATCCAGCCAGCTCTGGTGCAGGTGGTTGGGCGGAAAGCGGCGGCCGGCCTGCTGAAGCTGCCAGGCGCTGGGTTGGTGCGGTTCGCGGCGGATGGGCATGCCGGCCTGAAGCGGGGTGCGGCCGCCCTTGCGCAGATTGCACGGTCCGCAGGCGGCGACGATATTGTCCCAGGTGGTGCGCCCGCCCCGGCTGCGCGGGATGACATGGTCGAAGGTCAGTTCCTTGACCTCGCCGCAATACTGGCAGGCGAAACCGTCGCGCAGGAAGACGTTGAAGCGGGTGAAGGCCGGCTGGCGGTCCTGTTCCACATAGCGGCGCAGGGCGATGACGCTGGGCAGCCGCATCTCTAGCGACGGCGAGCGCACCACCCGATCATAGCAGGACACCACGTCCACCCGATCCTGGAACACCGCCTTGACCGCTTCTTCCCAGGGCCAGACCGACAGCGGGTAATAGGACAGGGGCCGGAAATCGGCGTTCAGCACCAGGGCGGGAAAGCCCCCGTGCGGGCGGGCCAAAGGACCAGCATGGGCCTGCATCATTCAGGCCCTCCGTCGTTTGGAACGGATGATCAAGGCGACAGGACTGAAGACACGCTCCCCCTTGTCTGATGGGGAAAGCCTACGCCTGATTCGACGACGGGGCTATGACGCCCGGCCGGGAAACGCCGGCAGGCTCCAGCCCCAGACCAGGGCGCCGGCGCGCAGGGCGAAACCGGCGGCCGAGGCGGCGATGGCCGCGGGCCAGGGGTCCAGACCCAGCGCGCGCATGCCCACGAACAGGGTCGCGGCCAGCAGCGCCGCCGAGACGGTGATCTCGCGCCGCAACAGGATGGACGGCTGGCCCGCCAGCAGGTCGCGCACCACCCCGCCGAAACAGGCCGTCAGCGCCCCCATGACGATGCAGATCAGGGGCGCGACGCCCGCCGCCTCGGCCTTGGCGGCGCCCAGCACCCCATAGGCGCACAGCCCCAGCGCATCCAGCCACAGCAGCAGCCGGAACCGCCACGGCCGATAGCCCAGCAGCCAGATGGCGACGGCGGCGATCAGACAGGCGGCGATATAGCGCCAGTCCTGCACCCAGAAGACCGGAACCCCGATCAGCAGGTCACGCAGCGTGCCGCCCCCGACCCCGGTGATGGCGGCGAAGAAGGCGAAGGTGACCAGGTCGTGCCGCTCGCGTGCGGCGGCCAGGGCGCCCGTGGCGGCGAACACCGCCACCCCGGCGAAGTCCAGGGCGCCCAGCACCGTCTGCGGATTGGCGATGGCCGGATCGACCAGGGGCGTCGTCATGCCGGGTTGTCTAGCACGATCTCGCCCCGCTTCACCCCGCCATACCAGCCCCAAAGCAGATGCGCCGCCACCCCGCGGTGCGGGCGCCACGGTTCGGCGCGGACATAGGCCTGTTTCTCATTGGGGCGCAGTTCGGCCCGGTCGGCCCAGCGCATCGCTTCCTGCAAGGCCACGTCGCCGCCGGGAAAGACGTCGGTGCGGCCTTCGCAGAACATCAGATAGGTCTCGGCCGTCCATTTGCCGACGCCCTTGATGGCCGTCAGGGCGGCGATGGCGGCCGCGTCGTCCAGGGTCTGCATATGCGCCAGATCGATGCGCCCCTCGACCTGGGCCAGGGCGATCTCGCGGCCGTATTTGGCCTTCTGTCCCGACAGGCCGAAGCTGCGCAGCGTCTCGCCATCGCGCGCCAGCAGCGCCTGGGGCGTCATTTCGCCCAGGCCGTCGCAGACCCGTTTCCAGATCGAGGCGGCGGCGGCGACCGACACCTGCTGTTCCACGATCATGCGGAACAAACCCTCGAACCCGCCTGGCCGCAGCCGCCACTCGAACACCGGCGTCTGTTCGTGCGCCCGCGCCAGGGCCGGATCGGCGGCGGCCAGAGCATCGCGCGCGGCGGCCAGGGTCGAAGCATCAGGGGCGACAGGCATGAACGGCCCGATTAGTTGCAGGTTTGAATCAATCCGCACGCAAAAATGGTCTAGCGTCACGCGCATGAGCACCCTGGACCAAATCCTGGCGCCGATCACCCCGGACCAGTTCTTCGCCGACTATCACGACCGGAAACCGCTGCATGTGCCCGCCGCCGCCGACGGATCACCCGCGCGGCGCGTGCTGGACTGGGCGCGGCTGAACGCCCTTCTGGATCAGACCTCGGTCTGGGACAGCCGCAATCTGCGCCTGTACAAGGATGTGACGGCCATCCCCGAGGCGGACTACTGCAACCGCACGCCCCGCCCGGACGGACGGATCGAGTGGCGTCCGGCGCCCGCCAAGGTGCAGATCTGCCTGGCCGACGGCGCCAGCCTAGTGGCCAACGACATCCAGGCGCTGAACCCCGCCATGGCGGGCGTGGCCGATGCGCTGTCCCGCCGGTTCGGGGCGCTGGTGGGGGCCAACGCCTATTGCTCGTTCAGCGGAGTGCGGGCCTTCGGAACCCATTTCGACAACCATGATGTCTGGGCCCTGCATCTGGAGGGCGAAAAGGTCTGGCGCCTGTATCAGAACCGGGCCGACAACCCCCACGTCTTCCCGCCGGACTCGCCCGAGACGCGCCGCTGGGTCGAGGCGACGCGCGGGCCGGTGATGGCCGAGATCCGCATGAAGCCCGGCGATCTGCTGTATCTGCCGCGCGGCTGGTATCACGACGCCCTGGCCGATGGCGGCGCCTCGCTGCACCTGACCTATTCGGTGGCGCCGCTGGACGGGCGGGCCATCGTGACGCAACTGGCCCAGACGGCGGTGCAGGATTCGGCCTTCCGCGCCTTCCTGCCGCCCGCGCATCAGGACGGGGGCCGCGCCCTGGCCGAGCATCTGGCCGATCTGGCCCGGCGCATCACCGACCATATGGCCAGCCCCGCCTTCGTCGAAGAGGTGGCCCTGGCCCAGTCCCGACTGTCGCCGCGCCTGTCGCCCTATGACCTGCCGCGCGCGGCCGAGCTGACCTTCTATCGCGTGACGGGGCTTCAGCCGGTGATCCCGGCCGGCCTGATGGCGGCCCCGTTGCGCTGGGTTTTCGCCCAGCCCGCCTTCGCCATCGAAGACCTGATCGCTGAGTTCGAGGGGCACGATCCCGAGGCCCTGCGCAAGGCGGTCGAGGCGGCGGTCAAGGCGGGCGCCCTGGCCCGGGTGGTCTGAACGTCTATCCTGGCCCGCGTGTTCGCCACTCGATTCGCCCCCTCGCCGACCGGCCGCCTGCATCTGGGCCACGCCTTTTCGGCCCTGACCGCCTGGACGGCCGCCCGAGAGGCCGACGGACGGTTCGTGCTGCGGATCGAGGACACCGACTTCACCCGCTGTCGGCCAGAGTATGAGGCGGGGGTGTTTCAGGATCTGGCCTGGCTGGGGATCGACTGGGAGACGCCGGTGCGGCGCCAGTCGGATCATCGCGCCGACTATGATGCGGCGCTGGAGCGTCTGCGCGACCAGGGGGTGCTGTACCGATGCTTTCGCACCCGCAAGGAGCTGATGGCCCTGGCCGGCGGCGCCCCGCACGCCGAGGATCCGGGCGACGCCCAGGCCTTCGCCGGCGGCCCCGTCGATGCGAATGAAGAGGCCGAACGCCTGGCGCGGGGCGAGGCCTTCGCCTGGCGGCTGTCGCTGAAGGCGGCCGAGGCGCGGCTGGGCGGCTTTCACCGCCTGACCTGGATCGAGGACGGCGTCGAACCCGGCGAACGCCATGCGGCGCCCCAGGCCCTGGGCGACATGGTGGTGGGGCGAAAGGACATCGGCGCGGGCTATGTCATCGCCTCGGTCGTCGATGATGCGGCGCAGGGCATGACCCATATCGTGCGCGGGGTGGACCTGGCGCCGATCACCAGCGTCCAGCGGGTTTTGCAGGCGCTGCTGGACCTGCCCACGCCGGTCTATCGCCATCACCGGCTGATCCTGGGGCCGGACGGGCGGCGCCTGGCCAAGCGCGACCGGGCCGCGACTCTGGCTGACATGCGCGAGCGGGGCGTGAGCGCGGATCAGGTGCGGGCGCAGCTGGGAGTCTAAATCCCTCTCCCGCATGCGGGAGAGGTGGCCCGACGACGGCGCGCAGCGCCGCGAGGGTCGGAGAGGGGAGTCTGCTTCCTTCGGCTTCCCCCATCGTCCCTGTTCGCCTTCGGCGAAGACGGGACACTTCCCCCGCAGGCGGGGGAAGGATAGGAGCGGCCCATGTCGCCGCGCGCCCTGGCCCTGTTCGTTCTCGTGCTCGCGGCCTGCGTGCTGGGGCTGGCGCCGATCTTGGTGCGGCTGACCGAGACGGGGCCGGCGGCGGCGGGATTCTGGCGCTTCGCCCTGGCGCTGCCGCTGCTGTTCGTGCTGACCGCGCGGCCGGGCGCAGAGGGGCTGGGGCGGCCGTCGAAATGGATGCTGCTGGCGGGCCTGTTCTTCGCCCTGGACCTCAGCTTCTGGCACTACGGCATCGTCATGACCTCGGTGGCCAACGCCACCGTGCTGTGCAACCTGACGCCGGTGGTGGTGACCCTGTTCGCCTGGATGGTGCTGAAGCAGCGGCCCGACGGCCTGTTCCTGGTGGCCCTGGCCCTGGCGTTGCTGGGGGCCTTCGCCATGGCGGCGGGGGCCAGCGGCCAGCAGGGTTCGAACCCCCTGCTGGGCGATCTGTTCAGCCTGTCGGTGGCGGTCTGGTATTCCGGCTATTTCCTGGCGGTGCAACGCGCGCGCACCACGGCCGGGGCGATGCGCGTCACCTTCTGGGCCACCCTGGTGGGGGTTCCGCTGATGGGGGGCGTGGCGCTGCTGCTGGGCGAAGACATGATGCCGGCCACGGCCGCCGGATGGGCCGCCTGTGTCGGTCTGGGGGTCATGCATGTGTTCGGCCAGGGCGGCGTGGCTTGGGCGCTGGGGCGTCTGCCGGCGTCGATCACCGCCGTGACCATTCTGGTCCAGCCGATCGTGGCGGCCCTGTTGGGCTGGTGGGTTTTCGGAGAGACCCTGACGCTGATCCAGGCGGCGGGCGGCGCCCTGGTGCTGGCGGCCATCGTCCTGGCCCAACGTTCCCGCGCCGTGGTCCCTGCCGCCCCGCCCTCAAACAGCGAGGCTCCGCGAGCCGAGCGATAGGGCCAACCCCGCCCTCAAGCAGCGAGCCGCCGCGCGGCGAGCGATAGGGCAAAAAAAGCAAAAGGCCCGAGATTGCTCTCGGGCCTTCAACTCGTTGAAATCCGAAAGGCCTTAGCCGATCAGCTTCAGATCGACAGCCGCCGTCTTGCCGCGCTGGGTTTCCAGCTCGTACTCGACCTTGGCGTTCTCATCCAGGCCAGCCAGGCCCGCCTTCTGAACGGCGGTGATGTGAACGAACACATCCGAGCCGCCGCCTTCGGGCTGGATGAAGCCGAAGCCCTTGGTGGGGTTGAACCACTTAACCGTGCCGGTCGCCATGTCTTGCGTCTCCGTAAACGCGCTTTCCAGGCAGGCGTCCCGCAGGATCGCCCGTCAGCCCATCTGGACAGCTCGTTCGGTAGAAAGAGCGAAAACGCGACTATGGACGCCGCGCCGTATCCGGACTGCGGCGGTGTTTTCTCCTGACTGTCGAGGTCGGTCAACGGAAAAGCGATTCGCGCCACGGGCGAACAGGGTTACCGGTATCAGGCGCACAGGCCCCGTGGCGCGCCGTCCAGATGCAGGTGGTCGGCGTGGGCGGCGTTGTAGTCGGGGCTGAGCACAGTCGAGAACACCCGACAGGCCCCGTTGCGGATGCGCTTCAGAAAGCCCGCGCCCTGCGCCCCTTCGGGTCCCTGGCCGTTCCAGTCCTTGGTCAGGCTGACGGTGCGCCCGTCCTCCAGCCGGATGGCGGCGACGTCCAGGGCGTTGGCGCGGGCGTGCTCGCTGGGCCGGTCGTTCTCCTGGGTCGAACCATAGATGCGCCGGCACGAATAGCTGCCGTAATTCTCGACCCGCGAAACCCCGACGCCGAACGCCGCCTGGGCCGCCGGTTGCAGCACCTGTCGGTCCCAGATGACATAGCGGACGGCCAGCGGACACTGCATCACCAGGCCGCCGGGGCTGAGCGGCGTCACCGCCCCGCCGGTGATGCGCACCGCGCCGCGCACGACGCAGAAGCCGCCGTCATCGCGATCGGGCGCGCGTTCGACCTGCACCCCCGCCTCGCGCAGCACCTGGATGCAGGCGTCGGTGGTGGCCGCCACCTCTTCCGCGGCGGCGCTGCGGGCCAGTTCAAAATCGCCGACTTTCGACGCCGTCGCCGCCCCGACCGGCCGGTTCAGATCCAGCGGCTTCCACGGCAGGTCCTGGTGCGGGGCGAACAGGTTCAGAAGGGCGAAGGCCGCGCACAGGCCCAGCCCCAGCTCCCACAACAGATTCCAGAAATCGGCGAAGTCGCGATCCATGGCGAAAAAGCCTTAACGGCCCGACGCGGTTCGGCAAAGGCCCGCTGGACCCGCAACCGGCGGCGCGGCAACATGGGGCCATGAGCAAGTCAGACGATTACGAAGCGGCGCTGGAGCGGCTGCAGATCCAGTTGGTCGAGACGCAGGGGTGGGCCATCGAGAAGGGCCTGCGGGTGCTGGTCCTGTTCGAGGGGCGCGACACCGCCGGCAAGGACGGGGCGATCAAGCGCATCGTCGAATATATGGCCCCGCGCCAGACGCGCGTGGTGGCCCTGCCCAAGCCGACCGAGCGCGAGACCAGCCAGTGGTATTTCCAGCGGTATGTCCCGCACCTGCCGGCGGCGGGCGAGATCGTGTTCCTGAACCGGTCCTGGTACAATCGCGGCGGGGTCGAGCCGGTGATGGGCTTCTGCACCCCGGCCCAGCATGAGCAGTTCCTGCATGACGCGCCCCGGTTCGAGCGGATGCTGACCAACGACGGGATCATCCTGATCAAGCTGTGGCTGGACATCACCAAGGACGAGCAGGCCGAACGGATGGCCGCGCGGGTCGCAGACCCCCTGAAACATTTCAAGGTCTCGGCCCTGGACGCCGAGGCCCAGAAACGCTGGGCCGCCTATTCGGACGCCCGCGATAGAATGCTGGCCCAGACCCACACGCCGCACGGGCCGTGGACCGTCATCGCCACCGACAAGAAGAAAAAGGCCCGGCTGAACATCATCCGCCACATCCTGCGGCGGCTGGACCGGCCGGGGCTGGAGTGCGAACGGCCCGACCCGGAGATCGTCTTTCCCGCCGACGCATCCGAGGGCCGGCTGGCGAAATGAGCGACGCCTCCCTGCCTGATGCGCCCCTGCCCGACGCGCCCCTGCCGGATGCGGGCCGCAACTGGGTCGATCGCCATGCGCCCGAGGGACTGAAGCCCTGGCTGAAGCTGGGCCGGTTCGACCGGCCGATCGGCGTCTGGCTGCTGCTGCTGCCGGGATGGCAGGGGGTCGCCCTGGCCCTGGCGCATTATCGCAAGACGCCCGGCGCCTATGAGATCTGGCTGTTCATCGGCTTCGCCCTGGGGGCCTGTCTGATGCGGGCGGCGGGTTGTGCGTTCAACGACATCGTGGATCGCGACATCGACCGCCAGGTGGCGCGCACGGCCGCCCGGCCGGTGGCCTCGGGCCGGATCAGCGTGAAGGCCGCATGGGCCTTCATCGTCGGGTGCAGCCTGGCGGCGCTGCTGATCCTGCTGACTCTGAATCTGACCGCCATCCTCTTGGGCGTCGCGTCGCTGGGGCTGGTGGCGGCCTATCCCTTCATGAAGCGGATCACCTGGTGGCCCCAGGCCTGGCTGGGCCTGACCTTCAACTGGGGCGCTCTGATGGGCTATGCGGCGGCGGGCGGTTTCGTGACCACGGCGGGGCTGTATCCAATCCTGGGCGCCTATACCCCCCTGATCTGGGCCGGGCTGTGGCTGTGGCTGGGCGGGGTGTTCTGGACCCTGGGCTACGACACGATCTATGCGCTTCAGGACATAGAGGACGACGCCATGGTCGGGGTGAAGTCCTCGGCCCGGCGCCTGGGCGGCCGGGTGCGGCTCGGGGTCGGGGTGTTCTATGGCCTGGCCGTGATCTTCGCGGCCGTGGCCGGCTGGTCGGCGAACCTGGGGGCGGGCTATTTCGGCGTGCTGATCGCCTACGCCGCCCATCTGGCCTGGCAGATCCGGTCCCTGAGGGCCGACGATCCGGCCCTGGCCCTGCGGTTGTTCAAGTCCAATCGCGAGGCCGGACTGGTTCTGCTGGTCGCCATCACCCTTGGCGCGTTAGTGTAACGAACGCCCTCTCGGAGCCTCCCTTCATGTCCGCCCTGCGCCTTGTTCTTGTCGCCTCGGTCGCCGCCCTGACGCTGGCCGCCTGCAATCGTGATCGGGAAAAGGCCGCCGATCCGGCCGCTCCGTCCGCCGCGGCCCCGGCAACCACGGCCGACGCCGGCGCGCCCCTGGCCTATGAGAGCAAGAACGCCTTCGCCTCGGTTAAGCTGACCCTGCCCCCGGCGCTGAAGACCCAGCCGGACCTGCATGCGGCCCTTTACGCCGGGGCGGTGCGCGACCTGCGCCAGTTCGTCGAGGGCGCCCAGGCCGACCGCACCGAGGCCGGCGGCGACGCGGGCATGCCCCCCTATGAGAAGATCATCGAGATCCAGCCCGGCGCCGAGACCGGCAAGCTGTTCAGCCTGAAACGCCAGGACTACGACTTCACCGGGGGGGCGCACGGCAACACCCTGTTCGCCGGGGTGCTGTGGGACAAGGCGATGAAGCGCCAGATCACGGTCGCCGACCTGTTCCGCAAGGGCGTGGACATGCGGGCGCTGGACCAGGCCCTGTGCGCCGCCGCCAACGCCGCCAAGCGCCAGCGCGTGCCCGACGCCGAGCCGGTGTCGCTGGATCCGGCGCGCGGGACAATGTGGTCGTGCCCCAAGGCGCTGGAGACGCCCTTCGTCCTGACCCCCGGCACGGTGGCGGGCAAGGCGGGCGGTCTGACCTTCCTGATCGGCGCCTATCAGCTGGGCCCCTATGTCGAGGGGCCGTATGAGGTGGTGGTGCCGCAGAGCGCCCTGCGCGCCCTGTTGGCCCCGGCCTATGCGGACGAGTTCGCCGGCGCCCCGGTCAAGACCGGCGACGCCCCGGCCCCGCGCGGCTGACGGTTCGGGGCAACCCGGACCGACTTCACGGGTTTCCTTGCGGACCTTCCCACCCGCAAAGGAGAACCCCCATGGGCCAGTCCCTGTCCGGAAAGACCATCGCCGTCCTGGCGACGGACGGCGTCGAGCTGATCGAACTGACCGACCCGGTCAAGGCGCTGAAAGACGCCGGGGCCACGGTTCAGATCGTCTCGCTGAAGACCCAGCCGATCCAGGGCTTCAACCATCTGACGCCGGGCGACACCGTGCCGGTCGACAAGGCCGTGGCGGATGTGGACGCCGGCTCCTATCACGGCCTGCTGCTGCCCGGCGGGGTGGCCAATCCCGATGCGCTCAGGGGCGATGACGATGCGCTTAAATTCGTCCGCGCCTTCTTCGATCAGGGCAAGCCGGTGGCCGCCATCTGTCATGCGCCCTGGGTTCTGATCGACGCCGGAGTGGCGGAAGGCCGCACCCTGACGGCGTTCAAGACCATCCGCACCGACCTCCGGAACGCCGGGGCCACTGTGGTCGACGAAGAGGTGGTGGTGGACGAAGGCCTGGTCACCAGCCGCTGCCCCGACGACATCCCGGCCTTCAACGCCAAGATGATCGAGGAATTCGCCGAAGGCCGCCATCGCGGCCAGGCGCAGGCCGCCGCCGACGCCCCGCGACCGACCGCCTAAAGCGCCCAGACCGCCGAACGCTTGATCTCCTGGTCCTCCAGCTCCCGCGTCGTCGGCACGCGGTACTCGGCCAGGAAGGTCAGGCCTTCGCGCGGGAAATAGGTGCGCCCCGGATCGCCGATCAGCACCCGCGTTCCGGCCGCCTTGGCCTGATGCAGCCAGTCCAACACCCGGTCGGCCATCGGCCGTTCGTAACAGACGTCGCCGGCGCAGATCACGTCCACCGCCGGGGGTGGCGCGTCCAGCAGGTTCCGGTCAGTGAAGTCGGCCACAACGCTGTTGGCCGCCGCGTTCAGCCCGACGGCCGCCCCGCAGAAGGGGTCGATGTCGGCGCACAGCACCCGCTCCGCCCCCGCCTTCATGGCCGCGATGCCGACCAGGCCGGACCCGGCGGCGAAATCCAGCACCGAGCGACCCGCGACCGCGTGCGGATGATCCAGCAGCCAGCGCGCCAGCGCCTGCCCCCCCGCCCAGGCGAAGGCCCAGAACGGCGGCGGCAGGCCCATCTGGCCCAGTTCCTCCTCCGTCAGCCGCCAGATCGGCGTGACCTCGTCCGCCAGCCACAGCGAAATCTCCGGCGCATGCGGCACGGGCTGAAGCCGGGTGTTGGCGACGATGAAGGCCGCCGGATCGAGGATGGTCATGCGCGAGATGTCGCCCTCTTCAGAACCTGGGCGTAACCGTCCGCCACCTCCATCCGCGCGCCCTCGGGCCGGGCGTGCAGGGCGTAGTGCAGGTCGGGCAGGCGCCAGCAGGGGACGTGCATGAACAGGTGATGCTCGGCGTGGAAATTGACCCAGTAGGGGGCGATCAAGGCCCGCGCCAGCCAGTTGGCCCGCGTGGTGCGGGCGGCGCGGAAGGCGTCATGGCTGGAGCCTTCGACACAGGCGTGCTCGGCGATGTTGCGCAGGCGCGTCACCATCGGGAACCAGGTCGCCATCGGCAGCAGCCACAGCACCAACCACGCCCACCAGGCCCCCGCCACGATGCAGACGGCCAGAAGCCCGGCATTGACCAGCAGGAAGGGCGCCACCGATTTGCCCGTGACGACGGCGCCCTCGGCCAGGTCTTCGTCGCGCGCGTCGCGGAAGGCCTTCAGCGCGAACAGCACCCTCTGCTTGAAGAAGGTCTGGCCCGTCAGGTCGCGCACCAGCTTGCGCCGCAGCGAGGCCCGCGTCACCGGAAACGGCGTCGACAGCGGCAGGTCCGGGTCTTCCGGCTGCTGGGCATATTTGTGATGCGACAGGTGATAGGGGCGATAGGCGCGCAGGCTGGCCCCCACCGGCACGGCGCACAGCCAGTGGCCGAGAAAGTCGTTCAGCCGCGGATTGGGCGACAGGCCCCCATGCGCCGCCTCGTGCATCAGTATGGCCAGGCCCAGCTGGCGCGTGCCGATGATCATGATCGACAGGGGGATCAGCCAGGGCCAGACCACCCCCACCACCACCGCCGCGACGATGGCCGCCCAGCAATGCAGCACCAGCAGCGGCCCGATCCAGGCCGACCGCTGCTGGAACGGCGCCCAGTCCTCAGGGCTGAACAGGCTGGCGGCGGCGATGCGGGGCGCGGCGGGCATGGCCTCAGAATAGGCGGCCCGCCTCATCCAGGCAAAGTCCGCAGCCATGTCAGGCTGCAATTACATTTTGTCAGGTTGACACGACATAAAGTCGGTGTCAGGTTGTCCTTACACAAGGAGAGCGACATGGACATGGCCAACACCCGCGGAACCCGCGCCCACAAGCAATATCTGTTCCGAACCTTCGCCTTCATGGCCGGCTATACGGCCGTGAACGTGGCGGCCATCTTCGGCGCCTTCGACGACATCGGTCGCGCGGGCGGCCTGGCTCTGGGCCTGGTCGTCGCCGCCCCCGTAGCGGGTCAGTTGTGGGCCACCCTGGCCCTGATGAACGACAGTGACGAGTTCGTGCGCGCGGTCACGGCCAAACGGTTCATCGTCGCCTCGGGCCTGGCCATGGCCCTGGCCACCGCCTGGGGCTTCATGGAGACCTATGGCGATGCGCCGCACATTCCAGCCTGGCTGATCTATCCACTGTTCTGGGCCATGTTCGGCCTGGTCACCCCCTTCATTCGGACCAGCCGCTGATGAAAAACCGCCTGAAGGTGCTGCGGGCCGAACACGGCTGGACCCAGCAGGAGCTGGGCGACCGTCTGGGCGTATCCCGCCAGGCCGTCATCGCCCTGGAGACCGAGAAACACGACCCGTCGCTGGACTTGGCCTATCGCATCGCCGCCCTGTTCGCCTGCCCGGTCGAAGACATCTTCCAGAACCCCCACGCCTGACCGTACGTCAGGATAACCTTACGCGAGAAAACCCATGCTTCACATCGTCTCTTCCACGAGCCGCCTGACCCTGCGCGCCCTGTTCCTGGCCTCGGCCGTCGCCCTGGGGGTCGGGTCCGCAGCGTCGGCCGTGCACGCCGAACCGGCCACCGCCCAGGCGCCCGCCTCCTTCGTCTCGGACCGGCTGTCGGTTCAGGTGGTGGGACAGGGGCCGGACGTCATCCTGATCCCCGGCATGGCCTCGTCGCGCGAGGTGTGGCAGGCCGAGGCCGAGCGGCTGAAAGCCACGCACCGGGTGCATCTGGTGCAGCTGGCCGGGTTCGCGGGCGAGCCGTGGGTCCACGGCGACGGCGCCTTCCTGCAGCCGATGATCGACGAGCTGGCCCGCTATGTGGCCCAGCATACGGACGGCCGCCCCGCCGTGATCGGCCATTCCATGGGCGCCCTGACCGGCCTGATGCTGGCCCAGCAGCACCCCGATCGCGTCGATCGGCTGATGAGCGTCGACAGCCTGCCCTTCTTCGGCGCCCTGATGGGACCGACCGCCACGGTCGAGACGGTGCGCCCCGCCGCCGAACGGATGAGCGCCATCGTGCTGGGATCGTCGGAACAGGACTTCCTGGCCGGCCAGCGGATGACGGCCAACGGCATGGCCCGCGACGAGACCGACCGCGAACGCATCGTGCAATGGTCGCTGGCCACCGACCGCCATGCTCTGGCGGCGGCCATGAGCGACGTCATGACCACCGACATGCGGCCCCTGCTGGCAGGGATTTCGACGCCGGTGACGGCGCTTTACGCCTCGGACGCCAACGGCGGCGCCCCGGCGGCCATGGCCGACGCCATGTGGTCGTCGCAATATGCGGACCTGCCGGGCGTTCGCCTGATCCGCATCGACGGCAGCCGCCACTTCATCATGATGGACCAGCCCGCCGCGTTCGCCGAGGCGGTGGACGACTTCCTGAAATGATCGAACCCGGCGGCCGCGCGCCCCGCAGCGCGGCCGCCGGTCCGCATCGTCAGCTCAGGACGATGATGGCCACGCGCCGGTTCTGGGCCCGGCCGTCGGCGGTGTCGTTCGGGGCCACCGGCGCTGCCTCGCCATAGGAGATGGTGGCCATGCGGTTCAGGGCGATGCCCTGCTGGCTCAGGCTGCGGCGCACGGCCTCGGCGCGCTGTTCGCCCAGCTGGCGGTTGTAGCGTTCGTCGCCGCGCGCGTCGGTGTGGCCTTGAATCTCCAGATAGACGTTGCGGTTCTCGGCCTTCAGCCGCTGGGCCAGTTCGGCCAGGCGCTGTTCCGCCTCGGGCGATAGCTGGTCGGCGTTGGTCGGGAATTTCACCGAGTCATCCGACAGCACCATCTCGAACAGGAATTTGCCTTCGGCCAGCTTGTGCGCGGCGTTGGCGCGGGTCAGCGCCTCGCCCGCCGTGCCGGCGACCTGGGTCACATTGGCGTCGGTCTGATCGACGCGAGCGTCCACCACGGCGACATTGTCGCGCACGAAGCGATGGCTGGCGCAGCCGCTGGCCGCCAGGCCCAGGATCAGGACGGAACCGGTCAGCAGGACCGAACGGGGAAGGGATCGGGTCAAGGTCGTGTCTCTTTTCGGGGCCGGGGCGCCACTCCCGTGCGTCGCGCCCGCGCACCTCACGGCCCGCTCGCGGCCATGTCATGACCCGCAGAAGGCGCGATGACGGCAGCTTGACCGTGTCGCGGCCACGATGCTGACGCGGACCGATGGGCAGGATCGCCGGGTCCGGCCCGCCGATGCGGGCGCCGTCGCCAGGCCGCATGTCTCCGATCGCCCGGGTTTCCAAGACGCAAAGCCGGCAGGCCGGCCGCCGCTGGGGGGCTGCGGCGCTCAGCATCCTGGCCCATGCCGCCATCCTGGGGCCGGTGATGAGCCTGAGGGCCGATTTCGCACCGCCGCCCGCCCTGCCCGATCCGGTGCTGGTCACTCTGGAGCCGCCGCGCCCGACGCCGCCGCCCGCCCCGCCCGCGGCGGCGACCGATCCGGGCCCCGCGCCCGGTCCGGTGACCGCACAGACGGCGACGCCGCAACCGACCCGCCCGCCGCCGTTGCGATTGCGCCCACTGCGCACGCCGCCGATGTCAGCGCCCCTGCCCGCCGCCGAACCCACGCCCGAACCGCCGGGCATCAGCCTGCTGGGCGCCGATCAGACGGCAGGCGCGGCCGTGGCCGGTCCGCCGGGCGGGGGTGGTGGAACGGGCGGGGGCGGTCAGGGGTCCGGCGCGGGCGGCGGCCGCTGCGACATGGTGCGACGGCTTCAGGACGCCCTGGCCGACGATGTCGAGGTGCGGGCCGCCGTGCGGATGGCCCATGACGCCCTGTCGGCCCAGGGCCGCGCCCTGCTGGTCTGGGACGGCGACTGGCTTCAGAGCCGGGGCGAGGCGGGCAAGGGCCTGGCGGGCCTGCGTCAGGCGGTGGCGGTCGAGGTCGCCTTCGCGCCCGCCGCCTGCAAGGACCAGCCGATGCGGGGCCTAGCCGTCATCGCCCTGCCCGACGGGCCGCGCATCGCCGTGGGCCGGGCCGCCTGGCGCTGGCGCGACCTGACGGGGGCGGGGTAGCGGGGCGCCGCCGGATAGGCCGGATCAGTCCTCGTCCATCTTGAGGGCGGCGATGAAGGCTTCCTGCGGGATTTCGACCTTGCCGAACTGCCGCATCCGCTTCTTGCCTTCCTTCTGCTTCTCCAGCAGCTTCTTCTTGCGGGTGGCGTCGCCGCCATAGCATTTGGACGTCACGTCCTTGCGCAGGGCGCGCACCGTCTCGCGGGCGATGATCTTGCCGCCGATCGCCGCCTGGATCGGGATCTGGAACAGGTGCGGCGGGATCAGCTCCTTCATCTTCTCGACCATGCCGCGCCCGCGCGTCTCGGCGCGGCTGCGGTGCACAAGCATCGACAGGGCGTCCACCGGCTCGGCGTTGACCAGGATGTTCATCTTGACCAGATCGCCGGCGCGATAATCGGCCAGTTCATAGTCGAAGCTGGCGTAGCCCTTCGAGATCGACTTCAGCCGGTCGTAGAAGTCGAACACCACCTCGTTCAGCGGCAGGTCATAGACGACCATGGCGCGCGTCCCGACCCAGGTCAGCTCCTTCTGCTCGCCCCGGCGGTCCTGGCACAGCTTGATGACCCCGCCCAGATATTCCTCCGGCGTCAGGATGGTGGCCTTGATCCAGGGTTCGCTGATCTCGATGATCTGCATCACGTCCGGCAGATCGGCCGGGTTGTGCAGGTCGATGTGGCTGCCGTCGCGCAGTTCCAGCTTATAGACCACTGAGGGCGCCGTCGCGATCAGGTCCAGATTGAACTCGCGGCTGAGACGCTCCTGGATGATCTCCAGGTGCAGCAGCCCCAGGAAGCCGCAGCGGAAGCCGAAGCCCAGGGCGGCCGAGCTTTCCATCTCATAGGTGAAGCTGGCGTCGTTCAGCCGCAGCCGGGCGATGGCGGCGCGCAGGTCTTCGAAATCGGCCGCGTCCACCGGAAACAGGCCGCAGAAGACCACCGACTGGACCTCCTTGAAGCCCTTCAGAGGCTCGGCGGTCGGCTTCTTCTCGTCGGTGATGGTGTCGCCGACGGCGGCGTGGGCGACCTCCTTGATCTGGGCGGTGATGAAGCCGACCTCGCCCGGCCCCAGGCTCTCGACCGGGGTGTTCTTGGGCAGGAAGACGCCGACCCGGTCGACCAGGTGGGTCGAACCGTTCTGCATGAATTTGACCCGCTGGCCGGCCCGCAGCGTCCCGTCGAACACTCGCACCAGCAGCACCACGCCCAGATACGGGTCGTACCAGGCGTCGACCAGCATGGCCTTCAGCGGCGCATCCACATCCCCCTTGGGCGCCGGCAGCCGGGTGACGATGGCCTCCAGCACATCCTCGATGCCGATGCCGGACTTGGCGCTGCATTCCACGGCGTCGGAGGCGTCCAGGCCGATGACCTCCTCGATCTGGGCCTTGACCCGTTCCGGCTCGGCGGCGGGCAGGTCGATCTTGTTCAGGACCGGCACGATCTCGTGGTTGTTGTCGATGGCCTGATAGACATTGGCCAGGGTCTGGGCCTCGACGCCCTGGGACGCATCCACCACCAGCAGCGAGCCTTCGCACGCCGCCAGCGACCGCGACACCTCATAGGCGAAGTCCACGTGCCCCGGCGTGTCCATCAGGTTCAGGACGTAATCCAGTCCGTCGCGCGCGCGATAGTTCAGGCGCACGGTCTGGGCCTTGATGGTGATGCCGCGCTCTTTCTCGATGTCCATATTGTCCAGGACCTGGGCGCTCATTTCGCGCGCACTCAGGCCGCCGGTGACCTGGATCAGCCGGTCGGACAGGGTGGACTTGCCGTGGTCGATATGGGCCACGACGCTGAAATTGCGGATACGTTCGATCGGAGGCGTAGGCATGGGCGGCGCCTAGCATGTCACGAAGAATTCGCCAATGCGGCGGCCCTGCGACTTGCACGCGACAACCCCGTCATTATCTCGCGCACAACCGCCCAGGACCGTTTGAGAACGGTCCAAGAACAGGCTAAAGGGCGACAGTGATATTTCGGGCGCCCGCGTGGGGCCGCCCCCGTCGCGGTCTCCTCCCCGCTGGCGGTTCTCCAGGGGATGACAGAACGTGGCGATTGCGACCCGGACGGCCCGCACGGGCCTGATGATGGCGGGCCTGTTGGCCCTGGCCGCCTGCGGCGGCGGCGACAAGAAGGATGAAAAGGCCACGGCGCCGTCTCGCCAGTCGGTGACGGCCGCGACCGTGGCCCTGGTCAATCTGCCGCGCACGGTCACCGCCTCGGGCAGCGTCTCGGCCTGGGAAGAGGTGCCGGTGGCCGCCGAGACCGGCGGGCTTCAGGCCGTGGCGGTCCATGTCGACGAAGGCGCCTACGTCCGGCAGGGCCAGATCCTGGTCAAGCTGAACGACGCCCTGCTGCGCGCCCAGCTGCGCCAACAGGACGCCAGCGTCACCGCCGCCGAGGCCAACGCCGCGCGCGAAGACGCCGACCTGGCCCGCGCCCGCGAGCTTAAGGAACGCGGCTTCCTGTCCCAGGCGTCGTTGGACATGGCCATCGCCGAGCAGCGCTCGGCCGAGGCCCAGCTGGCGTCGGCCCGCGCCGCCCGCGCCGAGACGGCCACGCGCCTGGACCAGACCAATCTGCGCGCGCCGGTTTCAGGCCGCATCATCAGCCGCAGCGTGACACGCGGCCAGATCGTCCAGCCGGGCGCCGAACTGTTCCGCATGGTCCGCGAGGGCCGTCTGGAGCTGGACGCCCAGGTGCCCGAGGCCGAGCTGCCGCTGGTGCGCGCCGGCCAGACGGCCGCCGTCGCCTCGGACCAGGCCGGAACCACCACCGGCAGCGTCCGCATCGTGACGCCCGAGGTCGATCCCCAGACCCGCCTGGGCGTGGCGCGCATCTCGTTGTCGCCGTCCAGCGGCCTGCGCTCGGGCATGTTCGCCAGGGCCACCATCGCCGTTGGCGACCAGCCGGCCCTGACCGTGCCGTCGGCCGCCATCGTCTTCCGCGAAGGCAAGGCCGGCGCCTATGTGATCGGCCAGAACGGCGCGGTGCGCTTCACCCCGGTTCAGACCGGCGCCCGCAGCGGCGACAATGTCGCGGTCACTCAGGGCCTGGAGGCCGGTCAGCAGGTGGTGGTGCGCGGCGCGGGCTTCCTGGGCGACGGCGATCTGGTCAGCATCAGCCGCCCCGGCGCCCCGGCGACGGCGCCCGCCCCGGCCGCCAAATAGGGCGCGGCCATGAACCACAACAATATCTCACGCTGGGCGATCAAGAACCCGATCCCGGTCGTCCTGATGTTCATCGTGCTGACGATCGCGGGGATCGGCAGCTACTTCAACCTGCGCACCAACAACTTCCCCGACGTGGATCTGCCCATCGTGGCGGTCACCGTGATTCAGGCGGGGGCCGCCCCGACCGAGCTGGAGACCCAGGTCACCCGTCTGGTCGAGGATTCCGTCGCCGGCCTGGGCCAGGTGCGGCACATCACCTCCACCGTCAACGAAGGCGCCTCGACCACCCTGGTCGAGTTCCAGCTGGGCGTGGACCTGGAGAAGGCCACCAACGACGTGCGCAACGCCGTCAGCCGCATCCGCCAGGACCTGCCGGCCGACGTGCTGGAGCCCATCGTCCAGCGGATCGAGTTCACCTCCATCCCCTTCGCCAACTATGTCGTCAGCGCGCCGGGCATGAGCCCGGAGGAACTGAGCTGGTTCATCGACAATACGGTCGCCAAACGCCTGCTGTCGGTGAAGGGCGTAGGCCAGGTCAGCCGCGACGGCGGCGTCAGCCGCGAGGTCCGCATCAAGCTGGACCCCGCCAAGCTGGAATCCTTCGGCGTCACCGCCGCCGCCGTGTCGAACCAGCTGCGGGCCCAGAACATCAACCTGCCCGGCGGTCGCGGTCAGATCGGCGGCGAGGAACAGGCCATCCGCACCGTCGGTTCGGCCCAGTCGGTCGATCAACTGCGCGAGACCCTGATCCCCGTCGGCGCCCGCTCGGTGCGCCTGGGCGACCTGGGCGAGGTGACCGACGAATGGTCCGAGCCGCGCGGCCGCGCCCGCTATGACGGCCAGGAAGTGGTCGGTTTCGCCGTGGCCCGCGCCATCGGCTCGTCGGAAGTCGATGTCTATCACGCCGTCGAAAAGGCGGTTCAGGCCCTGGACGCCGAACGCGACGACGTGACCATCGAGGAAGTCGCCAACACCACGGTCGACGTGGTCAACAATTTCCACGCCTCGGTCGAAGCCCTTCTGCTGGGCGCCCTGCTGGCCGTGGCGGTGGTGTTCGTCTTCCTGCGCGACTGGCGGGCCACCTTCATCGCGGCGGTGGCCATGCCGCTGTCGCTGATCCCTACCTTCTGGATCATGGACCTGACAGGTCAGTCGCTGAACGTGGTGACCCTGCTGGCGCTGTCGCTGACCATCGGCATCCTGGTCGACGACGCCATCGTCGAGATCGAGAACATCGTCCGGCACATCCGCGACGGCAAGGCGCCCTATCCGGCCGCCATGGAGGCCGCCGACGAGATCGGTCTGGCGGTCATGGCCACCACCGCGACCCTGGTGGCGGTGTTCGCCCCCACCGGCTTCATGCCCGGCATCGTGGGGCAGTTCTTCTCCAGCTTCGCCATCGCCACCTGCGTCAGCGTGCTGTTCTCGCTCTTGGTCGCGCGCACCCTAACGCCGCTGATGGGCGCCTATATGCTGAAGCGCGACCAGGGCAAGGAGCACGGCGATCCGCGCTGGATGAAGACCTATCTGGGGTGGCTGGACTGGTGCCTTGGCGATTCCGCTTCGGCCGATCTGAAGCGTGACCGGGCCGAACGGCGCGGCGGCTGGGTGCGGCGCCATCTGTATTTCCGCCTGTTCGACCACCGCATCTGGGTGGTGGGCTTCGGCACGCTGTTCTTCGTCGGCTCGCTGGGCCTGGCCGCCATGCTGCCGGGCGAGTTCATCCCGGCCGAGGACATTTCCCGCTCCAGCCTGAAGGTCCAGCTGCCGCCCGGCGCGACGCTGCAGGAGACGGACGAGACGGTCCAGCGGATCAACCGCGTGCTTCTGGCGCGGCCCGAGGTGAAGTCGGTCTATTCTTCGGTCGGTTCGGCCTCGGTCAGCTTCGGCCCCGGCGGCGGCTCCAGCGCCGGCGAGGTGCGCACGGCCAATCTGACCGTCAATCTGGTTCCCAAGGGCGACCGCCGCCTGGGCCAGCAGGCGTTCGAGCGCGACGTGGGTCGCGAGCTGTCGCGTGAACCGGGCGCCCGCATCCAGTTCGGGGACGCCTCGGGCGGCGGCTCGGGCCTGCTGAACATCGCCCTGGTCAGCGACGAGCCGGAGGCCCTGCAACACGCCTCGGCCCAGCTGGAGCGCGAAATGCGCGCCATCCCGGGCCTGAACAATGTGCAGTCCACCTCATCCCTGGTGCGGCCCGAGATCCTGATCACGCCCAAGGCCGATGTCGCGGCCCTGATGGGCGTCAGCTCGGCCGACATCAGCCAGGTGGCGCGCGTGGCCACCATCGGCGACGCCGATCAGCTGCTGCCCAAATTCAACCTGGGCGACCGCCAGGTGCCGATCCGGGTCATGCTGCGTGAAGACGCCCGCCAGGATCTGGGCGTGCTGGAGACGCTGAAGGTGCCGACCGCCTCGGGCGCCCTGGTGCCCCTGTCGGCGGTGGCCGACATCGGCTTCGGCGCCGGCCCGAACCAGATCGACCGTCTGGACCGGCGCCGCGTGGCCACCATCACCGGCGAGCTGGCCGGCGTGGCCCTCAGCGACGCCACCGCCGCGGTCAACGCCCTGCCGATCATGAAGGACCTGCCCGACGGCGTGGAGCAGCAACTGACCGGCGACGCCGAAAGCAACGCCGAGCTGGGCCAGGGCTTCGCCTTCGCCATCGTGACGGGCATCCTGTTAATGTACGTGGTGCTGGTGCTGCTGTTCGGCAGCTTCTTCCACCCGATCACCATTCTGGCGGCGCTGCCGGTGTCGTTCGGCGGGGCCTTCTTCGCCCTGCTGATCACCGGCAAGTCGCTGTCGATGCCGGCTTTCATCGGCATCATCATGCTGACGGGCATCGCGGCCAAGAACTCCATCCTGCTGGTCGACTACGCCATCATGGCGCTGCGCAACGGCATGAACCGGCATGACGCCCTGGTGGACGCCGCGCACAAGCGGGCGCGGCCGATCATCATGACCACCCTGGCCATGGGTCTGGGCATGTTGCCGATCGCCATGTCCTTCATGCCGGGCACCGAGTTCCGCAGCCCGATGGCCATCGCCGTGATCGGGGGGCTGATCACCTCGACCGCCCTGTCGCTGCTGTTCGTGCCGGTGGTGTTCAGCCTGATCGACGGGGTGAAGGTGCGGCTGGAACGCATCCTGGACCGCAAATTCCGCCACGCCCACGACGCCGGAGAACAAACGGCCGAATAGGGCGCCCGTCCCGCACCGTTGGGGCGACTGGCGTCGAAACCCACGCAGAAGAAGGCCCCGGTTCGCGCCGGGGCCTTTTCTTTTCTTCAGGGGGCGAACCGTTGGCGGAGCAGGAAGCTACGACTGACCGCACCCGCCGCCCTTCAGGCGACAGAGAAGGTTCGCCGTATGGCGCCGCCCGCCCGATGACGATGGGGCGACGTCGCCGAATCCTGTGATCGCAGCCTGTGACTGGCGCCCTGAACAGAGGCCGTCCAGGTCGCGCGAGCACGCGCGGCGCCGGACGCCCCGCAGGCGATGGGATCGCGCCAAAGAAAACCGGCCGGGGCGAACCCCGGCCGGTCTCTTCAGCCCCCGTATGAGGGGGTGATCAGTACTTCAGACGCATGGTCACGCCGAAGGTGCGCGGCTGACCCAGGAAGGCGTTGTAGGTCGTCGTGTCCGCAGCCGGGTTGTAGTAGGTCCCGGCGTACGGGCCCGAGGTCTGCAGGGTCGAGCCGAACGGCGTGCCTTGCAGCGGGCCGTTGAACACCACCTGATAGTATTCCTCGTCCGTCAGGTTCTGGCCCCACAGCTCGACGGTCCAGCGATCATCTTCGCTGCCGATCGAGATGCGACCGTTCAGCAGGGTGAAGGCGTCCTGCATCTTGGCCGGCAGCAGGTCCGAACCGGTGTTGTATTCCGAAGTGTATTTGCCCGACAGGCTGAAGCCCGCGCGCATGCCCTCGCCAATCGACCGGTCGAAATTGATGCCCAGGGTGGTGGTGATCTCCGGGGCGAACGACACCGTGTTGCCCGGCAGCAGGCTGAGCGCCGGGAAGCGCGACGGAACCTGCAGATCGGCGGCGGTGAACTCGCCGTAGGTGCTGTCCGTGTAGGTGAAGCCGCCTTGCAGCGACAGACCTTCAACCGGCGTGAACCACATGAAGTCCATGTCGACGCCGCGGGTGTCCAGCTCAGGAATGCTTTCGACGATGAAGGCGATGCCGGCGAAGGTGTTCAGCTGGAAGTTCTGGAAATTCTGCTGATAGGCGGTGACGTTCAGCAGCAGGGTGCGATCCAGCAGGGTGCTCTTGAAGCCCAGCTCGTAGCTGTCGACCGTTTCCGAGGCGAACGAGGTGTCGTCGACCGGACGCGGGCTGGAGTTGTTGGCCGCACGCGGTTCGGACGACCGCTCCAGGTTGAAGCCGCCCGACTTGAAGCCGCGCGCCGCCGAACCATAGACCATCAGGCTGGGGTTGAAGCGATACTGCAGCGAGACGCGGCCCGAGATGTCGTCGTCCTCGAACTCCTGCGTATAGGTGCGGCCGTCGAAGTCGGGGTTGGTCTGGTTGATGCACAGACCGCCGCCCAGCAGGGCGTTCAGCGGCTGGCCGGGCGCCATGACCGGGTTGGCGCGACCGGCCGCGCAGGGCAGGCCGTTGTTGCCGATGTTGTCCTGCATGGTCAGCAGGGTCTTCTCTTCACGCGTGTAGCGCAGGCCGACCGTCAGCTCCAGCTGCTCGGTCAGACGGAAGCTGTTGTTGGTGAAGACGGCGAACGAGTTCGAGTCCTGCGAATACTGGTCCAGGTAACCGTCGCCGGCGGCATAGAGCGGACCCGCCACGGCCGGAGCGCCGAAGCCGGTGGTGGCGCAGCCGACGTTGGCCGGGAACGGCGCGGTCAGGCAGCGCAGGAAGGTCGAGGCGGCGCCGGGGAAGCCGGCCTGGGACGCACCCAGGGTCGACAGATAGCCGTTCCAGGCCGCCCCGAAGAGGAAGGCGTCGTTCCGCGACAGGTCTTCGGCGCTGTACATGGCGCCGACCAGCCAATCCAGACGGTCGGTCGAACCGGCCAGGCGGACTTCCTGGCTGAACTGCTCCAGCTGGAAGTCGAAGCTGCCGTCCGGCAGGCGATAGAACAGGTCCGCGCCGGTGAAGTCGACGTCGCCGCCATTGACGGTGGACCATTCACGCGCGGCGGTGATCGAGGTCAGGGTGGCGCCGCCGAAGGCTTCCAGGTCGTGGTTGATCTCCAGCGAGATGCCGCGATCCTCGATCTTCTGGCTGGTGCTGCGGTTGGCGCGGGCTTCGCGGCTGAAGGGCTGCGGGCCATAGGGCGGTCCGGCGACGCCGGTCCCGCCGGTCAGGGCGTCGATGATGGCGGCCGTCGGGCCCAGCACCACCGGAACGGCGACGCAGCACCATTCGTCACGCCGCGAATAGTCGGCGATCAGGCGGAACGAGGTGGCGTCGTTGGGCAGCCATAGCAGTTGACCGCGGACGGTCGAGAAATTCTGGTTCTGGTCGTCACGTTCGGTGCGGGGACCAGCGCCGACGTTGACGTTGTAGAAGCCCTCACGCTCGCGGTGGGCGGCGTACAGGCGCATGGCCAGGGTGTCGGTCAGCGGACCGGTGATCGAACCGGCCAGGCCCCACGAACCGTAGTTGCCCCAGCCCAGTTCGCCCTCGAAGCCCGGGGTGAACGACGGCGCTTCGGTGATGACGTTGATGACGCCGGCCGAGGTGTTCTTGCCGAACAGGGTGCCTTGCGGGCCCTTCAGCACTTCGATGCGGCTCATTTCGCCCAGATCGCCGAAGCCGACGCCGTTGCGCGAACGATAGACGCCGTCGATGACCACGCCGACCGAGCTTTCGATGCCCGGGTTGTCGGCCACGGTGCCGACGCCGCGGATCCGGGCGGTGGTCACCGATTCATTGGTGGTCGAGGTGACGATCAGGCCGGGGGTCAGGATCTGCAGATCCTTGATGTCGCGCACGCCGGCGTTGTCCAGCGTCTCGGACGACAGCGACGTGACCACGATCGGCACGTCCTGCAGGTTCTGTTCGCGCTTCTGGGCGGTGACGATGATGTCGTCGACCGTTTGCGTCGGCCCTTCCTGGGCGGCGGCGACCCCGGCGAAGCCGAAGACGACCGCGCCGACGACGGCGGCGGACACGGTGGTGCGAAGGAGATTGGTGCGGCGCATGACGGCTCCCGGCCTCTCGATGGCCCGGCCGTGACGATGACGGCCGGGGCGTTCCTGATCCCTATCCCCCGCCCTGCTTTGGAGCGAGGATTCTGAGCCTTCATGGGTAACGCGAGGCCGAGACTCCGACAAGCAGCGGCAAAGGTCCGGGCGCCGATTTATCCTTGCCGTCGCCCCGACTGTGACACGAAAGCGACAAAATGCGCTGACGCAAGGTCAATATTCGACCCCTGAGCGCCTCAATCCTTCGCCGTTCGCGCGATTTTCTTGCGCGACGCCCGCGACGCAGCGCCCAGAACCAGGGCGCCCCACAGCGCCGACAGCACGGAACCGGCGATCACCCCCAGCTTGACCGCCACCTGCTGGGGCGAATCCACATCGCCGGGCAGGGCCAGGGCGCCGATGAACAGGCTCATGGTGAAACCGACGCCGCACAGGACCGCGACCCCATAGATCTGCATCCAGCTGGCCCCCGTTGGTCGACGGCCGATCTTCAGGGCGGCGGCCAGCCAGACCAGGACCATCACCCCCGCCTGCTTGCCCACGAACAGACCCGCCGCAATGCCGACGACCAGCGGGACCAGCGCCGGGTCCAGCGACAGGCCCGCGAACGACACCCCCGCCTTGGCGAAGGCGAAGATCGGCAGGACCAGATAGGCGACGTAAGGATGCAGGTCGTGCATCGCCTCTTTCAGCGGGCTCTGGCCGTCCTCGGTGCGGGCGCGAACCGGCACGATGGCGGCGAAGGCCACGGCCGTCAGGGAGGTCGACAGGCCCGCCTGCACCGTCAGCCACCACACCGCCGCAAAGCCCGCGACCCAGAAGGGCGCCGGAACCTTTCGCCGCGACGCCATCAGCGCGCCGGCGACCAGCAGGGCCGCAACGCCGGCCAGGGGCGGCCAGGCCACCCCCTCGCTGAACAGCACGGCGATCAGGGCGATGGCCCCCAGGTCGTCGACAATGGCCAGTGTCAGCAGAAACACCCGCAGCGACGCCGGCAAGCCGCGTCCGACCAAGGCGAAGACGGCCAGGGCGAAGGCGATGTCGGTGGCCAGGGGGATGGGCCACCCCTGGTGCGGCCCGCCCGTGGGCAGGACCACGGCCATATAGGCCAGGGCGGGCGCGACCATACCGCCGACGGCGGCCAGCACGGGTGTGGCCAGCTGCTTCGGATCGCTGAGTTCGCCGCGCAGGATTTCGTATTTGATCTCCAGCCCCACCACCAGAAAGAAGACCGCCATCAGGCCTTCCTTGATCCATTCGGCGGTGGTCAGGGTCAGGGCCAGGGGGCCGAACCGGAACGGCAGTTCGGCCTTCAGCCCGGCGAAATAGTCGGCCGCCCACGGCGAGTTGGCGACCAGCAGGGCCAGAAGGGCCGCAAGGCCCAGCACCACGCCGGACCCGGCCTCGGTCTTCAGGAAATCAAGCGTCAGTTTGCGCGCCACGGCGGCCTCCAAAGAGATCAGTTGGGACTGTCGTGACGCCCGGTTACCGACGGGCGTCGGGACCGGATTCGCCCCGTTCGCCAGGACGCCGGCCTGACCGCGCAAGGCGGCCCGATCTCTGCGGTCGATGATAAACCCGGACCGATCGGCGGTCAAAACGGCTTGCGGACAGGCGCATCAGGCCGCATCTGCCGCCCATGCCCGTATCGTCCGCCTATCGCCCCGAGCCGCGCTTCTTCGATCTGGGGGGCGAATATGGCGACGCCGTGCGGCCGGCCGATTTTCCCCAGACCATCCTGCGATACCGCAACGACCGGGCGGCCGCCCAGGTGGGGCTGGACACGCTGACGCCTGACGAATGGATCGCCCATTTCGGGCGGTTCGAGCCTCTGCCGGGCCAACCGGGGGCGGTCGCCATGCGCTATCACGGGCATCAGTTCCGCACCTACAACCCCGACCTGGGTGACGGGCGGGGCTTTCTGGCGGCGCAGATGCGCGACTCCTCTGATCGCCTCCTGGACCTGGGCACGAAGGGTTCCGGCCAGACGCCGTGGTCGCGCAAGGCGGACGGGCGGCTGACGCTGAAGGGCGGGGTGCGCGAAATCCTGGCGGCCGAGATGCTGGAGACGCTGAACGTCCCCACCTGCCGCATCCTGAGCCTGATCGAGACGGGCGAGGATCTGGAGCGGGGCGACGAGCCGTCGCCGACCCGATCCGTCGTCATGGTGCGGCTGTCGCACAGCCATGTGCGGTTCGGCACGTTTCAGCGCGCGGCCTATTTTCAGCGGGCGGACCAGATCGAGACCCTGATCGAACACGTCCGCAGCCTGTATCACCCCCAGGTGGCGCCCGGCGATGCGCCCGGCCTGCTGGGCGCCGTGGTCGCCGCCTCGGCCCGGCTGACGGCGCGCTGGATCGCCGCCGGCTTCGTGCACGGGGTGCTGAACACCGACAATCTGAACGTCACGGGCGAGAGCTTCGACTATGGCCCCTGGCGTTTCCTGCCCCATTACGAGCCGGGGTTCACCGCCGCCTATTTCGACCAGTTTGGCCTCTACGCCTTCGCGCGCCAGCCCGAGGCGGTGTTCTGGAACCTGACCCAGTTCGCCGGTTGCCTGAAGCTGGTTGCGGACGCCGGCGCCCTGACCCAGGCGCTGAACGGTTTCGGGGCGGCCTATATCGCCGAACTGCGCGCGGCCTTCCTGATGCGGCTGGGCGTGCGCAGCCTGGGCGAGGCGGCGGATCAGCGGCTGGTGGATGTCAGCCTGGCCCTGCTGCGCGAAGGCGGCGAGGCGATGCGGTGGGAGCCTCTGTTCTTCGACTGGTTCGGAGGCTTCGCCTCGTCCGAGCGCGCGCTGCGCGGCCCGCGCCGCGACCTGTATCAGGGCGAGGCCTTCGACGCCTTCCGCTTCGCCCTGTTCGAACATGAGCCGGACCGGCCCGAGCGGCTGGAACACCCCGTCTTCGCCGCCGCCGAACCCGAGGAGATGCGGATCGACGAGGTGGAAGCCATATGGGCCGCCATCGCCGCCGATGACGACTGGCGGCCGCTGCGCGCCAAGCTGGAGCGGCTGGCGGCCGTGCGCGACGCCCTGGCCTGAAGCCGGCGCCAGCGGCGGCGTCGTCAGGTTCCGACGCTGTCGATCAACTGATGTTACAGCCAAGCTGCGGGCCTTGCCGTAAACCGCAGCGGCCTTAAGTCAACGCTCGCTGACTTAAGGCCTCCTCACACCCATGATCTCTTCCGCCCCGACCCGCACCCACACCCCGGCCCAGCTTCGGCTGTGCGCCACCTATCGCAACCTGGGCCTGTGGACGATGCAGGGTTGGGTGGCGATGTTCTTCATCGCCGCCGGCTACGCCAAGCTGACCGAGCCGATGGCCAATCTGACGGCGCTGATGACCTGGCCCGGCATGGCGGCCGAGGGTCTGGTGCGCGGCCTGGGCGGGGTCGAGATCGCGCTGGCCCTGGGCCTGCTGGCGCCGCTGGCGTCGTGGCGGGTCGGGCGGCCGATTCTGCTGGCGTCGGCCGCGGGCCTGCTGGCGCTTCAGACCGCCATGGCCGGGGTTCATATCCTGGGCGCCGACTGGGGCCTGGCGGCGGTCAATCTGGTGCTGGCGGCCATGACCGGCGCGGTGATGCTGGGCCGACGCGGCGAAGGCTGAGGCTCGCGCCGAAACCTTCCCTTTACGTGCACGTCAAGTTTGGGCTATGCAGGCGGTCATGTCGACCGCCGACGATCATCGCACCTATTCGATCCGGCAGCTGTGCCGCGAATTCGACGCGACCGCCCGCGCCCTGCGTTTTTATGAGGACAAGGGCCTGCTGACGCCTGCGCGCAAGGGGCAGACGCGGGTCTATGACGCGCGCGACCGGGCGCGGCTGAAACTAATCCTGCGGGGCCGCCGCATCGGCTTCACCCTGCAGGAGATCCAGGAGATGCTGGATCTGTATGACCACAAGGACCACAACGCCCATCAGATGGCCGTGGCCCTGCGCCGTCATCGCGCCCAAATCGAGGCCCTGAAACAGCAGCGCCAGGATCTGGACGAGGCCATCACCACCGCCGAAGAAGCCTGTGCGGTGATGGAATCCAAACTGGGCGAACATCGCCCCGACCTGCTGCCGGGCGCCGACGAATACGCCAGCCTGCTGCGCGAACGCCTGAACCCCGACCACTCCCAGCCCTTCAAAGCGAGAGCCTGACCATGGCCTATAAGGCGCCTGTCCGCGACCTGACGTTCATCCTGAACGAGGTGCTGGAGATCGACCGTTTCACCAACCAGCCGGGCTTTCAGGACGTGTCGTCCGAACTGGCCCAGCAGATTCTGGAAGAGGCCGGCCGCTTCGCCGACGAGGTCATCGCCCCGATCAACAATCCGGGCGACAAGGAAGGCTGTCACATCGACGGCAACGTCGTGACCGGTCCGAAGGGCTGGAAGGAAGCCTATCATCAGATGGTCGAGGCCGGCTGGCCTTCGCTGATGATGGACCCGGAATACGGCGGTCAGGGCATGCCCTCGGTGATCGGCTCGGCGGTGGGCCAGTTCACGGCCGGCGCCTCGGCGGCTTTTTCGATGTATCCGGGTCTGACGGCGGGCGCCTGGGCCGGCATCCACGCCAACGCCTCGGATGAGCTGAAGGCGAAATACCTGCCCAAGATGACGACCGGCGAATGGACCGGCACCATGAACCTGACCGAGCCGCAGTGCGGCACCGATCTGGGCATGGTCCGCACCAAGGCGGTTCCGCAGGCCGACGGCAGCTACAGGATCACCGGCCAGAAGATCTGGATCTCGGCGGGCGAGCACGACTTCGCCGACAACATCATCCACACCGTCCTGGCCCGCGTCGAAGGCGCCCCGGCCGGGATCAAGGGTCTGTCGCTGTTCCTGGTGCCCAAATTCCTGGTCAATGAGGACGGGTCGCTGGGCGCGCGCAACGGCGTCGAATGCGCGGGCCTGGAGCACAAGATGGGCATCCACGGCAACGCCACCTGCGTCATGGCCTATGACGACGCCACCGGCTGGCTGATCGGCGAAGAAGGCCGGGGCATGAACAACATGTTCGTGGTCATGAACGAGGCGCGCCTGGGCACGGGTCTGCAAGGCCTGGCCATCGGCACGGCCGCCTATCAGGCCGCGGTCGAGTTCGCCAAGGACCGCCTGCAAGGGCGTTCGCTGACGGGTCCGAAGAACCCCGACGGCCCGGCCGATCCGATCATCGTCCATCCCGACGTGCGTCGCATGCTGCTGGAGGCCCGGGCCTTCGTCGAGGGCGGCCAGGCCTTCATCCTGTGGACCGCGCTTCAGGCCGACCTGGAGAAGTCGGAAGACGAGGCCGTGGCGCAAAAGGCCAAGGACTATATGGGTCTGCTGACCCCGGTGCTGAAAGCCTATCTGACCGACAAGGGCTTCCACGCCGCCAGCCTGGCGATGCAGGTGCACGGCGGCAGTGGCTACACCGAGCATTTCCCGGCGTCGCAGTATCTGCGCGATGCGCGGATCACCATGATCTATGAGGGCACCAACGGCATCCAGGCGCTGGACCTGGTGGGCCGCAAACTGCCCGCCAACGGCGGTCGCGCGATCATGAGCTGGTTCGCCGACATCGACGCCTATGTGGCCGAAAACGGCGCGGCGGACGAGACGATCAAACCCTTCATCGACGGCCTGGCCGACGCCAAGAAGAAGCTTCAGGACGGCACCATGTGGCTGATGCAGAACGGCATGGCCAACCCGGACAACGCCGGCGCCGCCTCGACCGACTATCTGAATATCTTCGGCCTGACCGCCCTGGCCTATTGCTGGGCCCAGATGGCGGCGGCGGCGCAAAAGCAGATCGCGGCCGGCTCGACCGACCCCTTCTACGCCGCCAAGCTGCAGACCGGCCGTTATTTCGTCGAGCGCATCCTGCCCGACGCCGACGCCCATCTGAAGAAGCTGAAGACCGGCGCCGACGTGCTGATGGCCATGCCGGCCGAGGCGTTCTGAGGTGGATTTGACCCGGCCGATGCTGTGGGCGGTCGGCGTTCTCGCCGCAGTCGTAATCGGCATCGTCGGCTGGCTTCGGACACGCTCCGTCAACAAGCATGATCCGCTACAGGATCGCTTGGCGGAGCATTTCAGGCGCTACCTTGAAACCGGTCGCTCAGATGACGAGAAGGCCGCACTCGTGGAAGCGCTTCGTAGCGAACTCAAGCAGCGTCAGACGCCGCGAGACGAATGGCGTTTCCGTCTTTCTTCAGCGCTCAATCTGATCGGACCCACTGACACCCGAACCCGTGCAGAAACCATCAGCAAGGCTCACGATCTGGTGGATGTCATCGAACGCCTCGGAACCTCCTCATGAACGTCCTCAACGTCCCCGAACCCGACTTCATGCGCGAAGAGGAGATCACCCTCTTCTCCGACAGCGTCGGCAAATGGATCGACGAGCACGCCCCGCCCGAAAAGTTCGCCCGGTGGATCGCCGACTCCTCGGTGCCGCGCCAGCTGTGGAACGACGCGGGCGATGCAGGGCTGCTGGGCATCTCCATGCCGGAAGAGGACGGCGGCTTCGGCGGCGACTATCGGCATGAGGTGATGCTGATGCGCCAGCTGGGCTGGAAGGGTGCGGACCATTTCGGCATCAGCCTGCACAACGCCATCGTCATGCCCTACATCTGGCACTACGGCACGGCCGAGCAGAAGGCGCGCTGGCTGCCGCGCCTGCAATCCGGCGAACTGGTCGGCGCCATCGCCATGACCGAGCCGGGCGCCGGGTCCGACCTTCAGGGCGTGCGCACCACCGCCCTGAAGCAGGGCAACCAGTATGTGGTCAACGGCTCCAAGACCTTCATCACCAACGGCCAACTGGCCAATTTCATCATCGTGGTGGCCAAGACCGACCCGGCCGAGGGCGCCAAGGGGGTGTCGCTGGTGGTGGTCGAGACCGATGGCGCCGAAGGCTTCGAACGCGGCCGCAACCTGCACAAGATCGGCATGGAGGCCAACGACACCTCCGAACTGTTCTTCAACGAGGTCAAGGTTCCCGGTGACAACATCATCGGCGGGACCGAGGGCCAGGGCTTCTATCAGCTGATGCAGCAACTGCCTCAGGAACGGCTGAACATCGCGGTTCAGGGCGTCGCCGCCGCCGAGCGCGGGCTGGAGGCCACCATCGCCTACGTCAAGGAGCGTAAGGCGTTCGGCAAGCGGGTCATCGACTTCCAGAACACCCAGTTCAAACTGGCCGAGGTCAAGACCAAACTGACGGTGGCCAAGGTTTTCGTCGACCACTGCATCGAGCGCCACCTGAAGGGCGAACTGGACGCCGCCACCGCCTCCATGGCCAAATACTGGGTCACCGACATCCAGGGCGAGACGATCGACGAGATGCTGCAGCTTTTCGGCGGCTATGGCTACATGAACGAATATCCGATCGCCCAACTGTACAAGGATGCGCGGGTCCAGCGCATCTATGGCGGCACCAACGAGATCATGAAGCTGCTGATCGCGCGGACGCTGTAGCCCTTGAACGAGCGTACGCAAATGCGTACATTTGCAGCATGAACGCCATGTCCGTCACCGAGCTTCGCAAGAATCTGGCCGCCGCCATCGACCGGGTGACGGCGGATCACGACTACACCATCATCACCCGCGAAGGCGGCAAGCCCGCCGCCGTGCTGATGTCGTTGGAAGACTTCGCCTCGTGGCAGGAGACCCAATATCTGCTGCGCAGCCCGGCGAACGCCGAACGGCTGCGCAAGGCGGTGGCGGAACTGGACGCCGGGGGCGGACAGTCGCGTGAGCTGATCGATTGAAGATCACCTTCCAGGACGAAGGCTGGGAGGACTATCTTCACTGGCAGCAGCATGACCGCCAACTGCTCAAGAAGCTGAACACCCTGATCCGGGAATGCCGCCGCACCCCGTTCGCCGGCACGGGCAAACCCGAACCGTTGAAAGGCGAATTCGCAGGCTGGTGGTCACGCCGGATCGACCAGGAACACCGCCTGGTCTATCGCATCACCGACGACGCCCTGCTGATCGCCCAGTGCCGCTATCACTACAGCCGATGATCCGTCTCCACGTCCCTCAGCCCCTGTCTTCCGGCGGCGCCGTCGCGCCGAGCTTGGATCAGTCGCGCTATCTGACCCAGGTCATGCGGTTGAAGGCGGGCGACGCCCTGCTGGTGTTCAACGGCGCGGACGGCGAATGGCGCGCGACCGTGGCCGAGGTGCTGAAGAAGGGCGTCATCCTGCGCGCGGACGAACAGGTTCGGCCTCAGACCGCCGCGCCCGAGGTCGAGCTGCTGATGGCCGTGGTCAAGAAGGCGCCGCTGGAGTTCGCGGTCGAGAAGGCGACGGAGCTGGGCGTGGCCCGCATCCGCCTGGTCCGCACCCGCCGCACCACGACCGAGCATCTGCGCCTGGACCGGCTGGACGCCATCGCCATCGAAAGCGCCGAACAGTGCGGGCGGCTGGACGTGCCGCCGGTGGATGATCCGGTCAAGCTGGACGCCTTGCTGGACCGCTGGGACGGGTCACGCCGTCTGATGTTCTGCGACGAGACGGGCGGCCCCGACGCCGCCGCGACGCTTGCGGCCTTCAATCCTCCCCCATCGGGGGAGGGGGACCCTGCGCAGCAGGGTGGAGGGGGCTCGGAGCCGGAGCGCGCTGCCGCCCCCTCCACCGCTTCGCGGTCCCCCTCCCCCGATGGGGGAGGATTGCCTCAACCCTGGTCCATCCTGATCGGTCCCGAAGGCGGTTTCGCGCCCGAGGAACGCGCGCGGCTGCTGGACCTGCCCCAGGCGGTTCCGGTGTCGCTGGGGCCGCGCATCCTGCGGGCGGACACGGCGGCGGCGGCGGCCCTGACCCTGTGGCAGTCGGCATTGGGCGACTGGACGCAAGGCGCCTCTTGAGCCGGGCCGCGTCCTGACCCATTTAGCGTTCGCAACAGGGGCAGGAACATATGGCCGAGGCGCCGCTTTCCCGGAACGATCTGGTCGAGGCCCTGTCCAGGGGGATCAAGCCCAAGGACCAGTGGCGCATCGGCGCCGAGCACGAGAAGTTCGGCTTTGATCGCCACACCCTGCGCCGCCCCGCCTATGAGGGCGACACCGGCATCAAGGCCATGCTGGCGGGCCTGACCCGCTTCGGCTGGGCCGAGGTGGAGGAAGGCGGCCATGTCATCGCCCTGGAGCGCAAGAACGCCGAGGGGTTCAGCGCCTCCATCAGCCTGGAGCCGGGCGGCCAGTTCGAACTGTCGGGCGCGCCGCTGAAGGACATTCACGACATCTGTTCGGAAACCGGCCAGCACCTGATGGAGGTCAAGCAGGTGGCCGACCAGATCGGCCTGGGCTTCCTGGGCCTGGGGTTCGATCCCATGTGGCGGCGCGACGACATCCCCGTCATGCCCAAGGGCCGCTATGACATCATGCGCGCCTATATGCCCAAGGTCGGGTCGCTGGGCCTGGACATGATGCTGCGCACCTGCACCATCCAGGCCAATCTCGACTTCGACTCCGAAGCCGACATGGTGCTGAAATTCCGCACCAGCCTGGCCCTGCAGCCGATCGCCACCGCCCTGTTCGCCAACAGTCCGTTCACCGAGGGGCGGCCCAACGGCTTCCTTTCGGCCCGCGCCAATGTCTGGACCGACACCGACCCGGACCGCACGGGCATGCTGGATTTCGTCTTCCAGGACGGCTTCGGCTTCGAACGCTATGTCGACTATGCGCTGGATACGCCGATGTATTTCGTCAAGCGCGACGGCCGCTACATCAATGCGGCGGGCCAGTCGTTCCGCGACTTCATGGCCGGCCGTCTTGAGGCCCGCCCTGGCGAGACGGCGCTGAACAAGGACTGGGCCGACCACCTGACCACCCTGTTCCCCGAGGTGCGGCTGAAGTCGTACCTTGAGATGCGCGGCGCCGATGGCGGGCCGTGGAGCCGCATCTGCGCCCTGCCCGCCCTGTGGGCCGGCATCTTCTATGACGCGCCGTCGCTGGCCGCCGCCTGGGATCTTTGCAAGGACTGGGACATCGCCGACCACGAGCGCCTGCGCCGCGACGTCACCCATCTGGGCCTGAAGGCGGAGGTGGCGGGGCGCAGCGTTCAGGACGTGGCCCGCGACATGGTCGCCATCGCCCGCCTGGGGCTTAAGAACCGCGCCCGTTTCAGCGGCGGCATGGTGGACGAGCGCGGCTATCTGTCGGAACTGGAAGACATCGCCGACAGCGGCGTCACCCCGGCCGAACGGCTGCTGGAGCTGTATCACGGCCCGTGGAACGGCGATGTGAAGCGCGCCTATGCGGACTTCGCCTACTGAAGCGGATAAGATGATCCGGCCCTGCATCCCGGACGGGGTCTGGCGCGTATCTGCGGCATGAGCATCACAGACATCGCTGGCCTGCTGGGCCTGAACCTGCTGCTGATCGTCGGGGTGATGACGGCGCTGTGGACCCTGGCAGTGCGGCTGAAGGACGTCAGCTTCATCGATGCGGTCTGGCCCATGGCCATGCTGCTGCTGGCGCTGGCGACCTGGCCGCGGACGGACGGCGACATGGCGCGCAAGGCCCTGTTGCTGACGCTGGTCGCGGTGTGGGCGCTGCGGCTGGGGTGGCATCTGTTGCGGCGCTGGCGGGCGCAAGGGGCGGACGGACGCTATGTCGTCCTGGTCGAACGGATCGAGCAGAAACGGGGCTGGTCCTTTCCGTGCACGGCCCTGGTCTTCGTCTTCCTGCCCCAGGCGGTTCTGGCCTGGCTGACCAGCCTGCCGGTGCAACTGGGTCAGGTGGCGGCCCAGCCGGCGCTGGGCTGGCTGGCCTGGGCCGGGGCGGGGCTGGCGGTCGTGGGCATCGTGTTTGAAAGCCTCGGCGACGCCCAGCTGGCGGCGTTCAAACGCGATCCGGCCAACAGGGGCAAGGTGCTGGATACCGGCCTGTGGCGCTACACCCGCCACCCCAACTATTTCGGCGACGCCTGTGTCTGGTGGGGGCTTTATCTGATCGCGGCCGAGACGGGGCCGGGCCTGTGGTCCATCGCCGGGCCGCTGTTCCTGACCTGGACCCTGACGCGCTGGTCCGGCATCGGCGTGACCGAAAAGGCGATCCACAAATCGAGGCCAGGCTATGCCGACTATGTGAACCGCACCAGCGCCTTCATCCCCTGGCCGCCGAAGCGGGCGTGACCTGATATATAGAGGACCGCCGATCGCCAGCCCGACACCGCGCCGCCGTCTATGAGGCCTTCATGACCCACCCCATCCACATCGGCGTCGGCGGCTGGACGTATGAGCCGTGGCGCGGCGCCTTCTATCCCGAGGGTCTGGCCCAGAAACGGGAACTGGAGTTCGCCAGCCGCGCCCTGACCAGCATCGAGATCAACGGCACCTATTATTCCACCTTCAAGCCCGACAGCTGGATGAAGTGGCGCGACGAGACGCCCGAGGATTTCGTCTTCGCCGTCAAGGCCAGCCGCTATTGCACCAACCGCAAGGTGCTGAGCGAAGGCGGCGACAGTTTCGCGCGGTTCCTGGATCAGGGGCTGACGGCCCTGGGGCCCAAGCTGGGGCCGATCAACTGGCAGTTCATGGCCACCAAGAAGTTCGATCCTGAGGATTTCGAGGGCTTTCTGAAACTGTTGCCGGCGGAAAAGGACGGCCTGCGGCTGCGCCATGCGCTGGAGGTGCGGCACGACAGTTTCGATACGCCCCAGTTCTATGATCTGGCGGCGAAATATGGCGCGGCCATCGTCTATGCCGTGGACGACGAGGCGCCCGAATGGCCGCGCATCGATCAGCCGACGGCCGATTTCACATACGCCCGGCTGATGTCCAGTCGCGAGGACGAAGCCACCGGCATGACCGGCGCCGAGCTGGACGCCGTGGCGGCCCAGACCCGCGCCTGGGCGAAACGCGGCGAGGTGTTCGCCTATTTCATCGCGGGGGCCAAGGTGCGAAACCCGGCCGCCGCCCAGGCCCTGATCGCCCGCCTGAAAACCTAACCGGGGTTGTTGGCGAACCAGTCGACGATGGCGGGCATGTCGCGCTCGAACCCGCCGGGGATGTACAGGTTCAACAGGCCCGCGCGCCGGTCGGTGCGGTTGGCGAAGTCGTGCCGCACGCCCGGCGCGGCCCGCACGAAACCGCCGGCCGGAACGTCGATCCAGTCGTCGCCGACCAGAAAGCTCATTACCCCTTCGATGACATAGAAGACGTCGTCGTTGTCGGCATGGCTGTGGGCGCCCGGGCCATCGGTGTGCGGCTCCAGCCACCATTCGGAAATCGAATAGGCGGCGCCGGTTTCGCCCTCGTCGGCCTTGAACACGGCGCGCATCCGGCCCATCGCATAGTCACGGCCTTCGCCCGGCCCCAGAATGATCGCCGCCCCGCGTTCCGCCGACATGCGCGTCTCCTTCGCTTTTCGCCGCCATGTTGAAGGAAACGGAACGGCCCGACCAGAGAGACCGCCATGCCCATCAACACCCGCGCCTTCGCCGCCACCGCTTCGGACAAGCCGCTGACGCCCTATGGCTTCGACCGGCGCGATCCGGGGCCGGACGATGTGGCGATCGAGATCCGTTACTGCGGCGTCTGTCATTCGGACCTGCATGTGGTCCAGAACGACTCGGGCCGGACGCGCTATCCCATCGTGCCGGGTCATGAGATCGCCGGCGTGGTGACGGCGGTGGGCGAAAACGTCAGCCGCTTCCAGATCGGCGACCGCGTCGGCGTCGGCTGCATGGTCGACAGCTGCCGCCAGTGCCGCCCCTGTCAGGAGGGCGAGGAGCAGTATTGCGCGACCGGCATGACCCAGACCTATGGCTCGGCCGATCCCAAGGGCGGGCCGGTGGGCCAGGCCATCACCCAGGGCGGCTATTCCAGCGCCATCGTGGTGGACCAGGATTTCGTGCTGCGCATACCCGACGCCCTGCCGCTGGACGCCGCCGCACCCCTGCTGTGCGCGGGCATCACCACCTGGTCGCCGCTGCGCCACTGGAAGGTGGGGCCGGGGTCGCGCGTCGCCGTGGTCGGCCTGGGCGGCCTGGGCCATATGGCGGTCAAGCTGGCCGCCGCTCTGGGCGCCGAGGTAACGGTTCTGTCCACCTCGGACCGCAAGAAGGCCGACGCCGAACGGATGGGCGCCCGCCATTTCCTGATCAACTCGGACACCACGGCCATGAAGGCGGCGGCCGAGGGCTTTGACCTGATCATCAACACCGTCTCGGCCACGCACGAGATCGCGGGTCATCTGAACCTGCTGGCGCGGGACGGGACCATGGTCATGCTGGGCCTGACGACCGAGGCCCTGCCGGTCTTCGCCGTGCCCCTGTTGTGGCGCCGCCGCAGCGTGGCCGGCAGCCTGATCGGCGGCATCCGCGAGACGCAGGAGATGCTGGATTTCTGCGCCGCCAACGGCATCGCTTGCGACATCGAGCTGATCGCCCCGGACCAGATCAACGACGCCTATGCACGCATGGAGCGGTCGGACGTGCGCTATCGCTTCGTCATCGACATGGCGCGGCTTTGACTTTGCGCTGAACCTTCGGCGGGTTAAGCCTGTTGGTGAAGACGGTCCGTCAGAGACCGTCGCACTAGGGACAAAAGGAAACGCAAATGGCTCGAGTGGCTCTGGTCACGGGTGGCACCCGCGGCATCGGCAAGGCGATCGTTCAGCGGTTGAAGGAAGACGGCCTGTCCGTCGCCGCCGGATACTCCGGCAACACCGAGGCGGCCGAAGCCACGGCCCGCGAACTGGGCGTCATGGTGGTCAAGGGCAATGTCGGCAGTTTCGAGGACTGCCAGCGCGCCGTGGCCGAGGTGGAGGCCGAACTGGGCCCCATCGACGTGCTGGTGAACAACGCCGGCATCACCCGCGACGGCTTCTTCCACAAGATGAGCCACGATCAGTGGTCCGACGTGATCCGCGTCAATATGGACAGCGTCTTCAACATGACGCGCCAGGTGATCGGCGGCATGCGCGACCGCAGCTTCGGCCGCATCGTCAACATCTCGTCGATCAACGGGCAAAAGGGCCAGATCGGCCAGACCAACTATTCCGCCGCCAAGGCCGGGATGATCGGCTTCACCAAGGCCCTGGCCCTGGAGAACGCGCGCAAGGGCGTGACCGTCAACTGCATCGCGCCGGGCTATATCGACACCGAAATGGTCGGCGCCATGGACCAGAAGGTGCTGGACGGCATCATCGCCCAGATCCCGGTCGGAAGGCTCGGAAAAGGCGAGGAAATCGCCGACATGGTGTCGTGGCTGTCGGGCGAACGTGCCGGATATGTCACAGGCTGCACCCTATCGCTGAACGGCGGTCAGTATCTGGTCGGCTGATCCGACCCCGCCGCAAATCCGCCGCCGCCGCATGGATTCTATGACGGCATGAAGCTGAGGTTCACGGCCTGCCGGGCGGTTTCGCCCCTTGCCGCCGCGATGGCGTTCGCCGTCGCGGGCGTGGCCGTCGCCCTGCCGGCCGCGGCCCAGAACCGCTCGAACGCCCAGGCTGAACAGAGCCAGTCCCTGCGCGACCGTCTGTTCAGCCGCAACCTGCCGGCCACGGGCCGCTATGTCGCCGAATCCGGCCAGGGCTTCGTGCTGGACCGCAGCGAATCCACGCCCCTGCTGCGGTTCGATCGCAGCGTCGAGACCTGGGTGCTGCGCCCCTCGCCCGCCCCGCGCGGCGACATCCTGTATCGCAACGACGCGGGCGAGACGGTGCTGCGGGTGACGGCCGACGGGGGCATGACCCTATACACCCGCCGCACACCGGCCGGGTCGCCGGTCACCCTGTCGGGACCGGGCGAAAGCCTGACGCCGCCGACGCTGGGGCCGGTGCAGCTGTTCAACCTGATGGCGCGACGCAGCGCCCTGGTGTCGGCCGCCCTGGGCCGGCTGGTCGAGATCAATCTGTCGGGCGAAGAGTCCGAGGCCCTGTCGGTCGACGCCCTGATCGTGACCACCGACGCAGTGGTGCGCATGGCGCGGTCCGCCTCGGCCCGAGGCTATCTGAGCCGGCTGCGCAGCATCACCATCGTCGAGGGCGAACGCGTCTCGGCCACCTATTCGCGCGGCGACCTGCGGATCGTGGTCGATCCCGGCCGGGGGCCCGCCGGCCGGCCGTCATCGGCGCGGATCATCAACGCCTTCGCCGACGCCCGCGACTGACCCGTCAGATCAGGCGGATTTCGCGCAGCCGTTCGGTCAGGAAATCCTCGGCCATGATCGCCTTGCCGGCATAGCGGTCGGGATTGTCCGGCGTCACAGTGGACGGCAGGCTCTCGATCACGAAATCCGGGTTGAAGTGCAGGAAGAAGGGCGTCGAATAGCGGGCGAAGCCGCGCCGTTCGGGCGCCGGATTGACCACCCGGTGCGTGGTGGACGGCAGGACGTGGTTGGTCAGCCGCTGCAGCATGTCGCCGATATTGATGACCAGGGCGCCCGGCGGCGGCGCGATGTCCAGCCACTGGCCATCGGCGTCCTTCAGTTGCAGCCCGGCCTCTTCGGCGCCCAGCAGCAGGGTGATGACGTTGATGTCTTCGTGCGCACCGGCGCGCACGCCCGGCGCATCGGCCGGCACCGGCGGATAGTGCAGCATGCGCAGCACCGAATTGCCCAGCTGGACCTTGTCCTCGAAATAGTCGTCGCCCAGCTCCAGATAGCGGGCGATGGCCTTCAGGATCTTGCGGCCCAGGTCGTCCAGGGCCGTGAACATGCCGTACAGATGCGACTGGAAGCCGGGGATTTCGGTCGGCCAGACATTGTCGCGCATATACTGGCGATAGGGGTGGCCTTCGGGCAGTTCGCGCCCGACGTGCCAGAACTCCTTCAGGTCCACCGTGGCGGCGCCCTTGGCCGCCTCGACCCCGAACGGCGTCAGGCCGCGCGCGCCGCCCGTGCCGGGCATGTGATACTGGCGCTTGGCGTCTTCCGGCAGGGCGAAGAAGGCCTTGGCGGCCGCCAGGGCGTTGTCCAGCGTCGCCTGGTCCAGCCCGTGATCGGCCACCACGGCGAAGCCATAGCGTTTGAACGAGGCGCCCAGGGCGTCGGCGAAGGCCTGGAAATCCTGGTCATGCAGTTGCATCGACACCGGGTCGATGGCGGATTTTACGGCGGTCATGCGTGAACTCGCGGGCGGGCCAGTATGGATTATCGGCTGTGTCCATACGCCCTGTGGCGCCCTGATGGCAAAGCGCATTCGTCGTTCAGCAACCGTACAGGCGGGAACCTTCACAGTAAGGGCCGCGTTTCAGCGCCGAATTCACCACGGAGACCCTCCCCATGCGCGCCAAACTGGCTCTCGTCAGCGTTTCGATCGCCGCCCTTGTGGGCGCGGCGGCCTGCACCACCACCGACCCCTACAGCTCGACCCCGGGCCGCAACAACACCGGCACCGGCATCCTGGCCGGGGCTGCGGCCGGCGCCATCCTGGGCTATCTGACCCACACCTCTGACGGCGAACAGGGCCGCAAGAACGCCCTGATCGGCGCGGGCGTCGGCGCCCTGGCCGGCGGCGCGGTGGGCAACTACATGGACCGCCAGCAGCGCGCCCTGGAGGCCGAACTGTCGGGCACCGGCGTGGGCGTGGCGCGTCAGGGCGACACCCTGGTGCTGCGCATGCCGGCCGACGTCACCTTCGCCACCAACCAGTCGTCGATCGAGCCGCGCTTCCTGGCCACCCTGGATGACGTGGCGCGGGTGCTGCAGGAATACGACCGGTCGGTGGTCGATGTGATCGGCCACACCGACTCTTCGGGCGGCGACGCCATCAACCAGCCCCTGTCGGAACGCCGCGCGTCCTCGGTCGCCAGCTATCTGATCCAGCGCGGCGTGATGCGCGAGCGTCTGTTCGTCCAGGGCGTCAGCAGCCGCGCCCCGGTGGCCGACAACGGCACCCCGGCCGGCCGCGCCCAGAACCGCCGCGTCGAGATCCTGATCCGCCCCTTCACGGGCTGATCGCCGACGATGCGAAGATCGGGACGGGCGGCCGCCATGGCCGCCCGTTTCGCGTTTCAGGACACACTGTTGCGTGACTTGCGCCCAACGCGCGAACATGATCCTTAACGCCCAGCGGATTCCGGGGGGACAGCTTGGGCGATCACGAACTGACGCAGGGTCTGAAGATGGCGGCCACGGCCGTCGTGTCGGCTGTGCTGGTCGCTGCCCTGGTCATCACGGTTGGCGATGCGCTGCTGGGCCGGGTCGATCCGGCCGAGGGCGCGCAACCAGCGCCGATGCTGATCCGCACCGGCGGCTGAGCGCAAACCGCCCCTATTTCCGGCCGATCGAGCTGTAGCGGAAGCCGCGCGCCCGCAGGTCGTCGGGCTTGTAGACATTCCTCAGATCCACCATCACCGGCTGGCGCAGCAGCGCCTTGACCCGATCCAGGTCCAGCGCCCGGAACTGGTCCCATTCGGTCAGGATGACCACCGCATCGGCCCCCTGGACCGCCTCATAGGGACCGTCCTTGAACACCACCCCGTCCAGCATCTTGGACGCCTCGTGCATGCCTTCAGGGTCGAAGGCCTGAACCGTCGCGCCCGCCGCGATCAGGGCCGGCGCCACGTCCAGCGACGGGGCGTCGCGCATGTCGTCGGTGTTGGGTTTGAACGTCAGGCCCAGCAGGGCGATCGTCTTGCCCGACAGATCGCCGTCCAGCGCCGTCTGGACGCGCCCGGCCATGGCCTTCTTGCGCGCATCGTTGACGGCCACGGTGGTTTCGACCAGCCGCACCGGGCTGCCGGCGTCGGTCGCCGTGCGCACCAGGGCCAGGGTGTCCTTGGGGAAGCACGATCCGCCATAGCCCGGCCCCGCATGCAGGAATTTGGAGCCGATCCGGTTGTCCAGCCCGATGCCCTTGGCCACCTGCTGCACATCGGCCCCGACCTTTTCGCACAGGTCGGCCATTTCGTTGATGAAGGTGATCTTCAGCGCCAGGAAGGCGTTGGCGGCGTATTTGATCAGTTCCGAGGTGCGCCGGCCGGTGAACAGGATCGGCGTCTCGTTCAGGTTCAGCGGCCGATAGATTTCGCCCATCACGCCGCGCGCGCGGTCGTTCTCGACCCCCACCACCACGCGGTCGGGCCGCTTGAAGTCGCCGATGGCCGCGCCTTCGCGCAGGAACTCGGGGTTGGACACCACGGCGAAGTCGGCGTCCGGGCGGCGTTCGCGGATGATGCGTTCGATCTCGTCGCCCGTTCCCACCGGCACGGTGGATTTGGTCACCACCACGGTGAAGCCGTCCATCAGGTCGGCGACCTCCTCGGCCACCGCATAAACAAAGCTCAGGTCCGCATGGCCGTCGCCCCGGCGCGAGGGCGTGCCCACGGCGATGAACACCGCATCGGCCGTGCGGATCGCTTCGGCCCCGTCCACCGCGAACGACAGGCGGCCGTCGCGCACATTGGCGGCCACCAGATCTTCCAGCCCCGGCTCATAGATCGGCATTTCGCCGCGGTTCAGCCGTTCGATCTTGCCGGCGTCCTTGTCGACGCAGACGACGGTGTGGCCGAAGTCGGCGAAACAGGCCCCCGACACCAGGCCGACATAGCCCGTGCCGATCATTGCGATGCGCATATGCGTTTCCCTGGGCGAACCCGTGCAGGCGGTGGCGGTCAGATAACCCCCGCCCGCCCTCTTGTGAAGCGAGGCCGGGTCTGCGACGGACGGGGAATGAGCCAGGGGGCCGATCCCGCCACCCGCCTCGGCCGCCTGGCGCGGCTGGAGGCCGACAGCATCCACATCCTGCGGGAAGTGGCGGCCCAGTGCGCGCGCCCGGTGCTGCTGTATTCCATCGGCAAGGATTCGGCCGTCCTGCTGCATCTGGCCCGAAAGGCCTTTGCGCCCCTGCCCCCGCCGTTTCCGTTGCTGCATGTCGATACGACGTGGAAATTCCGCGACATGTACGCCCTGCGCGACCGGATGGCGGCCGAAAGCGGCATGGAGCTGAAGGTCTATTCCAACCCTGAGGGGCTGGCGCGCGGGATCAACCCGTTCGACCACGGCTCGGCGGTTCACACCGACATCTGGAAGACGCAAGGGTTGAAACAGGCGCTGGACCTGCACGGTTTCGATGCGGCGATCGGCGGCGCCCGTCGCGATGAAGAGGCCAGCCGCGCCAAGGAGCGGGTGTTCAGCTTCCGCGGCCCCGGCCACCGCTGGGATCCGCGCCGCCAGCGGCCCGAGCTGTGGAGCCTGTTCAACGCCCGCATCCAGCCTGGCGAGAGCATGCGGGTCTTCCCCCTGTCCGACTGGACCGAGCTGGACGTGTGGGACTACATCGCCGCCGAGAATATTCCCGTCGTGCCGTTGTATTTCGCCGCCCCGCGCCCGGTCCTGCGACGCGACGGGGTGTGGATCATGGTCGATGACGACCGCATGCGACTGGCGCCCGGCGAAACGCCGGAAATCCGGTCCGTCCGCTTCCGCACCCTGGGCTGCTATCCCTTGTCGGGCGCCATCGACAGCGAGGCGACGACGCTGGAGGCCGTGATCGCCGAAATGCGCGCCTCGCGCAGTTCGGAACGCCAGGGGCGGCTGATCGACAGCGACCAGGCCGGGTCGATGGAGAAGAAGAAGGCGGAGGGTTATTTCTGATGGCCAGCGCCGCGCCCGACACCCTGCGCTTCATCACCTGCGGCTCGGTGGATGACGGCAAGTCCACCCTGATCGGCCGGCTGCTGTTCGAGGCCGGGGCCGTGCCCGACGACCAGCTGGCGGCGCTGGCGGTCGGGCCGCATGGGCCGGACTATTCGCTTCTGGTCGACGGCCTGCTGGCGGAACGCGAACAGGGCATCACCATCGACGTGGCCTATCGCTATTTCGCCACCGGACGGCGCAAATTCATCGTCGCCGACACGCCGGGGCATGAGCAGTACACCCGCAACATGGTCACCGCCGCATCCGGCGCCGATGCGGCCGTGGTGCTGGTGGACGCCGCCAAGGGGGTGCTGGTCCAGACGCGCCGTCACGCCTTCCTGTGCGCCCTTCTGGGCATTCGCACCGCCGTCCTGGCCGTAACCAAGATGGACAGCGTCGGCTGGGACCGCGCCGCCTTCGACGCCATCGTGGCCGAGTTTTCGAGTTTCGCGGAACGGATCGGCCTGACCGCCGTCCTGCCGATCCCCATCAGCGGGCGCGACGGCGACAATGTCGCCACGCCCAGCCCGCGCACGCCCTGGTTCGACGGCGCGCCCCTGTTGCAGACGCTGGAATCCCTGTCGCCGCCGCGCGAAGGCGCCGATGCGGCCTTCCGCCTGCCGGTGCAGCTGGTCCAGCGGACGGAAGGCGGCCGCGCCTATCTGGGCCGGATCGCTCAGGGCGCCGTGTCCGTGGGGGACCGATTGCGGGTCGAGCCGTCGGGTCGTCAGGCGTCGGTGCGGGCGCTGACCGTTTCGGGCCAGACGGTCCGGACGGCGACCGATCGCGCCTCGGTCGCCGTGATCCTGGACGCCGACGTCGATGTGGCGCGCGGCGATGTTCTGGCCGCCGCCGCCCGCCCGCTGGAAAGCGCCGACCAGTTCGAGGCGACCCTGGTCTGGATGGCCGAGGCGCCGATGCTGCCGGGCCGGGTCTATGACATCCAGATCGGAACCGCCTCATGCGGGGGCCAGGTCAGCGACATCCGCCACCGCATCGACGTCAACAGTCTGGAGCCACTGGCCGCGCGCACCCTGGGGCTGAACGAGATCGGCGTCTGCCACATCGCCCTGTCGCGTGACGTCGCCTTCGCCCCCTATGAGCAGAGCCGCGAACTGGGCGGCTTCATCGTCATCGACCGCGAGAGCAAGGCCACCGTGGGCGCCGGCATGATCCGGTTCGCCCTGCGCCGCGCGCACAACATCCATCGCCAGCCGGTGCTGGTGGACCGCGCCCACCGTGCCGCCGCCAAGGGTCAGAAGCCGGCCGTGGTGTGGATGACCGGCCTGTCGGGCGCGGGCAAATCGACCATCGCCAATCTGGTCGAGGCGCGGCTGACCGCCGAGGGGCGCCATGCCGTGCTGATCGACGGCGACAATCTGCGCCACGGGCTGAACCGCGACCTGGGCTTCACCGCCGCCGACCGGGTCGAGAATGTGCGCCGGGCCGCCGAGGTGGCGCGGATGATGGCCGACGCGGGCCTGATCGTGCTGGTGTCGCTGATCTCGCCTTTCGCGGCCGAACGGCGGATGGCGCGCGAGATGATGGGCGAGGGCGAGTTCTTCGAAGTCTTCGTCGATGCGCCGCTGGGCGTCGTGGAGGCGCGCGACGTCAAGGGCCTGTACGCCAAGGCGCGGGCGGGCGAGCTTAAGAATTTCACCGGCATCGACAGCCCCTATGAGGCGCCAGAAACGCCCGAGGCCCGGCTGGACGCCGCCGCGACGACGCCCGAGGCGGCCGCCGATCAGGTCATCGCCATGCTGCGCGCGGCGGGCCGCCTGGACGCCTGAGGCCGCCAGGGGTTTTCCGTCGAGAGACCATCAGGCCCGATGCACCACGGGTCGGCGGACCCTGGGCCGAACCGCTGTCCGTCTCTTTCTCTGCGGACCATCGCGCAAAGAAAATGGGCTGTGTCGCCATTGAGTGTTGGGGGTCTGTTCCCGCATTTCCGCTCATCCCCGCGAAAGCGGGGATCCAGGTCTTTGAGCGATGCGGCGCTGCCGGTGATCCGCCATCGTCAGCCCTGAAACGCCGGTATCTCGAGAGCAGGACTGGGTCCCCGCTTTCGCGGGGATGAGCGGTGATTGTTGAGCGGCGTGCACGCGCCCACACGCGACAGGAACACAGCAAAGAAAAACCGCCGCCCCGTGAGGAGCGGCGGTTTCAGAAGTCGTCATCGACGCTTCGAAGGTCCAGATCGGGAGCCGGCGGACCGGCTCCCTCTCGTGGATCTTAGAAGTTGATGTCGATGGTGGCGCGACGGTTCAGCGGCTCGCGCACGCCGTCGGCGGTGGCGCGGGCCAGCTGGGTTTCACCCTTGCCGTCCAGCGAGATCACGCCGCCGTTGACGCCCTGAGCGACCAGAGCGTCCGCAACGGTGCGGGCGCGGCGGTTGGACAGGCCGATGTTGTAGGCGGCCGAACCCGAGGTGTCGGCGTGGCCGACGACCAGCACGCGGGTCGGACGGCCGTTCTTGGCGTAGTTGGCGGCCTGGGTGATGACCGAGCGGGCTTCAGCCGTCAGGTCAGAGCGATCCCAGTCGAAATACACCACGAACTGACGCGCCTGCTGCACCGGCGGAGGCGGCGGCGGCGGGGGCGGCGGAGGCGGCGGCGGCGGCGGGGGAGGCGGCGGCGGCGGCGGCGGCGGCGGCGGCGGCGGAGCGTCGGCGCCGAACGCATAGCGCAGGCCCAGGGTCACGGTGTGGCCCGTGTATTCGCCTTCAACGGTGCCCTGACCGCCCGAGGTGGAGGTGTCCAGCTCGACGTCGCTCATCATGTAGCGATAGGTCAGGTCGATGTTGGTGCGGTCGCCGATGGCCCAGGCCAGACCCGCGATCGCCTGAGCGGCGAACTTGGTCGAGTGGTCATCGATGGCGAAGCCGGTGGTGCGGGCGCCGCGCAGGGTGCCGACGGCGTCGCCGTTGACGCGGTTCACGCCCATGCCCAGGCCGACGAACGGACGCAGGGCCCAGGAGTCGTCGCCGAAGTCATAGATGACGTTGGCCATCAGGGTGGCCGAGTCCAGAGCGCCGTCCGGCGAGTGGCAGGGGCCGGTCGCCGGTTGGATGCGGCACAGGCCCGACGGGGTCACGTTGCTGTCGCGACGCACGCGGCCGATGTCGCCCGAACGGAAGCCGCCTTCCAGTTCAACGCGCCAGTTGGGGTTGAAACGGTAGCCCAGGCGAGCAAAAGCCGCCCAGCCGTCGTTGACTTCCCAGTTCCACGCCACACCCGTGGTCGCAGACTCCAGCTCGACGTCGTCGGCGAACTGATAACCGGCATCGATAGCGCCGTACCAGCCGTCCGGCTCAGCCGAAGCGGCGCCAGCCGACAGGGCCAGAGCCGCCGCCGCGCTGGAAGCCAGGATCAAACTTTTAACTCGCATGGGTATGAGCCCTCCGCAGCCATAATTATTCTATGCGGCGGTTTCGCCGCCTGCAGAGGTCAATAACAGCGTTGCCACGGCAGGTCGAGCAGCAAACTTGGCCACAATGGGCCGATAAGTTGGAAGCGTGGCGTTGAAGCTACACGATAAAAGCCCGTCACGGCGGCTTCGGCGGCCAAATCGTGTCCTCAACGGGGCGTTGAGCCGGATGGGCGGGACAGATAGGGTTCGGACATGAACGCCCCCCCGGCCGGTTTGCCCGAAGCCTGTGAAGTCATCGCCGAGGCCGGCGTCAACCACAACGGCCGCGAGGATCTGGCGCTGGCGCTGATCCGGGCGGCGGCCCACGCTGGCGCGGATTGCGTTAAATTCCAGACCTTTGACCCCGACGATCTGGTCACGACGTCGGCCCCGACCGCGGCGTACCAGGCCCGTGCGGGCGCCGGATCGGCCCAGAAGACCATGCTGGAGGCCCTGGTCCTGCCGTCGCCGGCGCTGAAGCGCGCGGCGCGCGCGGCCGAGGACGCCGCGATCACCTTTTTGTCAACGCCGTTCGACATCGGCTCCGCCCGGCTTCTGGTCGACGATCTGGGGATGAAGCGGATCAAGGTGGGGTCGGGCGAGCTGACCAACCTGCCCTTCCTGCTGGATCTGGCCCGCCTGGGGCGGCCGATTCTGCTGTCCACGGGCATGGCGACGCTGGAGGAGGTGCGCCGGGCGCTGGGGGTCGTGGTCTTCGCCCGGCTGGCGGGTGCGCAGGAGACGCCGTCGCTGGCGGCGTTCGAGGCGGCCCTGACGGCGCCCGAGGCGAAGGCGGTGCTGGACGAAACCGTGGTCATGCAGTGCACGACGCAATATCCGGCGCCGCACGATCAGGCGAACCTGCGGGTGCTGGACGCCTATGCGGCCCTTGGGGTCCGGCCGGGTTACTCCGATCACACCCTGGGCCTGGATGTCGCCCTGGCCGCCGTGGCGCGCGGGGCGGTGGTGATCGAGAAACACCTGACCCTGTCGCGCGCGATGCAGGGGCCGGATCACGCGGCGTCTCTGGAGCCGGACGAGATGGCCGAACTGGTGCGCGGCGTGCGGCGGGTGACCCAGGCCCTGGGTTCGGCGCACAAGACGCCCCAGCCGGCCGAGATCGCCAATATGGCCGTGGCGCGCCGGGTTCTGGTGGCCGCCCGGCCGATCCAGGCCGGAGAGGCCTTCACGCCCGACAATCTGACGGCGCGGCGGGCGGGCGAAGGGCTGGCGCCGGGGCTGTACTGGTCGCTGCTGGGCCAGGCGGCGGCGCACGACTTCGCGGCGGACGAGGTGATCCAGCCATGAGGCGGATCGGCGTCTTCACCGCCACCCGGGCCGAGTTCGGCCTGCTGCGCCCGGTGATCGCGGCGCTGGAGGCCTCGGCGACATTGACGCCCCGCGTGATCGTTTCGGGCGCGCACCTGTCGGACCGGCACGGCCTGACGGTGCGCGAGATCGAGGCCGAGGGGGTGGCCGTGGCGGCCCGGGTTCCCGTTCCCCTGGCCGGGGATGCGCCGGTTCAGATCGCCGCCGACATGGCCGCGACCCTGGACGGCTGTGCGCGGGCATACGCCGAACTGGAACTGGACGCCGTGCTGATGCTGGGCGACCGGACCGAACTGCTGGCGGCGGCGGCGGCGGCGGTCCCCCTGGCCCTGCCGATCCTGCACCTGGAAGGCGGGCATCTGACCCACGGCGCGGTCGATGATTCCATAAGGCATGCGGTCAGCAAGCTGGCGGCCCTGCATTTCACCGCCGCCAAGCCGTATCGCGCCCGGCTGATCCAGATGGGCGAGGCGCCTGAGCGGGTGTTCACCGTCGGATCGACGGCGGCGGACAATCTGCGCACCTTCGGACGGTGGACACGGACCGAGGTGGAGGCCGAGACGGGCCTGGACCTGTCGCCGGGCTTTATCCTGGCCACCTTCCACCCCGAAACCTTGGGGGCGATGACGCCCGCCGAACAGATCGACGCCTTTCTGAACGGCCTGGAGGCGGGGCGCGCGGGGCGCAAGGTGCTGATCACCCTGCCCAACACCGATGCGGGATCGCAGGCTATCCGTGAACGGATCGAGGTTTGGGCGGCGGCGAACGCCGGCTGGGCCGTGGCGCGCGCCTCGCTGGGCGCGCGGCTGTATCTGGGGGCGCTGACGGCCTGTGATGCGGTGGCGGGAAATTCGTCCAGCGGGGTGATCGAGGCGCCGATCGCGGGCGCTCCCGCCGTCAATGTGGGCCAGCGCCAGGCCGGACGGCTGCGGCCGCTCGGCGTGATTGATGCCCCCCTGGACGCCCCGACCATAGCGGCGGCGCTGAGACAGGCTCTGGACCCCGCTTTCCGCGCCCCGGCGGCCAAGGCCCCGCCCCCGTTCGGAGACGGCCACGCCGCCCAGCGGATCGTGCAGGTGCTGGAGACGACGGATTTCGCCGGACTGGCGCGCAAGCCGTTCGTGGATCGAGTCTGAAAGAACCGCGCGCGGATCAGCCGCGCATCACGGCCTCGGCCGCCGCGAACTCGGCCGCCGTGTCGATGTCCCAGCCGCGTTCGGCCGGCATGATCCAGGCCAGGGCGCCGGGGACATCGAACCGGCGATCCGCCAACAGACGATCCGGCCGCCCGACATAGATGGCGCCGTTGATGACCCTCAGATCGTCCAGATCGCCGGCCGGGCCGATGACGCCGTCCGTCACGCGGCGATGGAAGGCGGCGGGCTTTGGCGGCGGCGAGACCCCGACCACGGCGGGCGCCGACCGGGCGTGGCACAGGGCGACCGCCCCCTGGACATCCGCCGCCGTCCGTAGCGGCGAGGTGGGCTGAAGCAGGACCAGATAGTCCCAGTGGCCGCCCACAATCCCCAGGGCCAGAACTTCCAGGGCATGGGCGATGGCGTCAAACACGCTGGCGTCCGCGCCCGCCAGATCGGCCGGTCGGTCGATCACCGTCGCCCCGCGCGCGGCGGCCAGGGCGGCGACGGCCGGATCGTCGGTGGTCACGGCCACAGCGTCGATCGCAGGCGCGCCCAGGGCGGCGTCCAGCGTCCAGTCGATCAGCGGACGCCCGTTGAAGGGGCGCAGGTTCTTGCCCGGCAGCCGCTGCGACCCGGCCCGCGCCGGGATCAGGGCCAGAACGCGCGCGCCGTCGATCATGCCGTCTTCCTTATCCCCGCGCGCGGCGGCTGATAGACTCGATTCGGTTCAGAGAATCAGGGGACGGCCCGCAGATGGCAAGGAACGGCGCGGAGCTGAGGGGGCGCAAGGTGCTGGTCACCGGCGCCGGCGGCTTCATCGGCAGCCGGGTCTGCGAACGCCTGATTGAGGCCGGGGCCGATGTGCGGGCCCTGGTGCGCTACACCTCCGACGGCGAGGCGGGCTGGCTGGACCGGTCGCCGATCCGGGCCGAGATCGAGGTGGCGCGCGGCGACCTGGCCGACCGCGACAGCGTGGCCGACGCCATGAAGGGGCGCCAGATCGTGCTGCACCTGGGGGCGCTGATCGCCATCCCCTATTCCTATCTGGCGCCCGAAAGCTATGTGCGGACCAACATCCTGGGCACGCTGAACGTGCTGCAATGCGCGCGCGAACAGGGGATCGACCGCCTGGTCCACACCTCGACCAGCGAGGTTTACGGCAGCGCCCAGACCGTTCCGATGACCGAGGATCACCCCCTGGTGGGCCAGTCGCCCTATTCGGCGTCCAAGATCGCGGCGGACAAGCTGGCCGAAAGCTATCACCGGTCGTTCGGCACGCCCGTGGTGACCCTGCGTCCCTTCAACACCTTCGGCCCCCGCCAGAGCGCGCGGGCGGTGATCCCGGCCCTGGCGGTGCAGGCCCTGGCCGGTCAGGTGGTGCGGATGGGCGACCCGCGGCCGACGCGGGACTTCGTCTTCGTGGACGACACGGCCGACGCCTTCGTGCGGGCGGCGACGGCGCCGGGGATCGAGGGAATGACCCTGCATTTCGGCGGCGGCCGCGAGATCGCGGTCGGCGACCTGCCGCGCATGATCGGCGAGGCGGCGGGGATCGACGTCACGGTCGAGCATGACCCCCAGCGCATGCGCCCGGCCGCCAGCGAGGTGGAGCGGCTGATCGCCGACGCGTCGAGGGCGCGCGATCTGCTGGGCTGGACCCCGCGCGTCTCGGTCGAGGCGGGGCTGGCCCAGGTGGTCGACTTCATCCGCGAGAACCCGCACCTGTACCGCCCCCGGGAATACGCCGTGTGACCCGGCCGGGCGACATCGCCGGCAATCTGGTCGGACCCGAAACGCCGTTGCTGGAGGCCATCGGGCGGATGGATGCGGCGCGGCGCAAGATCCTACTGGTGGTCGATGCGGATCGGCGGCTGCTGGGCGCGGTGACCGATGGCGACATCCGCCGCGGCCTGATGCGGCGCCTGGCCATGGAGGCGCCGGTCCGCGAGGTGATGAACCCCGATCCGGTGTCGCTGAAGACCGGGGCGTCCGACCGCACGGCGCTGCGGCGGCTGCAGGAACGGGGCGTGACCCTGGCGCCGGTCGTGGACGCCAAGGGGCGGGTGACGGGGCTGTATCCCGACGCCATCGCCCCGGCCCAGGCGCGCGACAATCTGGTGGTCATCATGGCCGGCGGGCGCGGGGCGCGGCTGGCCCCCCTGACCCAGACCTGTCCCAAGCCGATGCTGAAGGTGGCCGGGCGGCCGCTGCTGCAGACCATCATCGAACGGTTGCAGGCCCAGGGGTTCGGGCGGTTCCGCCTGGCCGTCAACTATCTGGCCGAGATGATCGAGGACCATTTCGGCGACGGATCGGCCATGGGCGCCGAGATCCGTTACCTGCGCGAGGATCATCCGCGCGGCACGGCCGGGGCGCTGTCGCTGCTGGACGAGCCGGTCGATGGGCCGATGCTGGTGATGAATGGCGACGTGCTGACCCGCGTCGGGTTTGGCGATCTGATCGACTTCCATACCGACCTTCAGGCCCAGGCCAGCCTGTGCGTGCGCGAGCATTCGTTCCAGTCACCGCACGGAGTGGCCGAGACGGACGGGCCGCGCCTGGTCTCCTTGCGCGAAAAGCCCACCTTCCGCTGGCAGGCCAATGCCGGGATCTATTGCCTGGACCCCGGCGTGCTGGGGCGGATACCGGCCGAGGGGGTCTATGACATGCCCGATCTTCTGGGCGCCCTGGCGGCCGAGGGGCGCACGGTCGGGGCCTTTCCCATCCACGAATACTGGCTGGACATCGGGCGGCCGCCGGACTTCGAGACGGCCCAGGCGGATTTCCGCGCCCTGTTCGACTGACCCAGCCGCCGTCAGGCCGCTTGCAACTGTGCGGCGGGCGGCTATGGTCGCGCCGACGGCCGGTCCTGGCTGCCGGGGTCCGTCGCGGCCCCCTGACGGGCCGGGCCGGTTTGTCTTCACGCCGTGCTGGGGCGCCGGTCCAACCCTATGAACGCCATCCGATCCAGCGCCTCCTATTTCGCCCGCCAGCTGCGGGTGATCGGCGCCCTGATGATGCGCGAGCTGACCACGCGCTTCGGGCGCGAGGGTCTGGGCTTCGCCTGGCTGGTGGGCGAGCCGCTGATCTTCTGTTTCGGCGTCATCATCCTGTGGAGCTTCTCCAAGCCCGCCTATGAGCACGGGGTGCGCATCGCGCCGTTCGTGATGACCGGCTACATGGCCCTGCTGCTGCTGCGCCACCAGATCGGGCTGAGCCAGGGCGCGCTTCAGGCCAATGTCGGCCTGTTGCACCACAAGCAGATCGCCATCCTGCACCTGTATCTGGCGCGCAATCTGCTGGAGGTGGCGGGCACCACGGTGGCCTTCATGGTCGTCTATGCGGCGCTGATCGCCCTGGGCCAGGTCGGCCTGCCGCACGATCCGCTGCTGCTGTATTCCGGCTGGTTCATCCTGGCGTGGATGGGGATGGGGTTCGCCCTGATCATGGCCGGCCTGGCCATGCGGTTCGAGTTCATGGAACGGGTGGTGGGGCTGCTGTCCTATCTGCTGATCCCGATCTCGGGCGCCTTCTTCATGGTCAGCTGGCTGCCACCGGCCTATCGCGAGACCTTCCTGCTGGTGCCCTTCCCCCACGCCATCGAGATGATCCGCGCCGGGGTGTTCGGCGAGTTCACCGCCACCTATTACGACCCCCCTTACGCTCTGGTCTGGGCCGCGATATTCAACATTGTCGGCATGGCCCTGATTTATGGCGCGCGGGACCGCATCAATGTGGAATAAGCCTGTTCGCTCTCATCCCTTCGCGCCGGCCCCCGCGCTGACGACGGAACCGAAATGACCGATTCAAAGCTGAAATACCTGGGGCCGATTCCGAAGGCGCTGACGTTCGACCGGCCGCGCCAGGGCTGGGCCTCGCGCCTGCCGCTGGCCTTCCTGATCGTGGTCGCCCTGCCGACCCTGATCGCCATGGTCTATTTCCTGCTGATCGCCAGCCCGCGCTATGTGTCCGAGGCCCGGTTCATCGTGCGCGCCCAGAACAGCAGCCAGCCGTCCGGCGTGGGGCTGGCGCTGCAGGGGTTCGGCCTACCGGTCAGCCAGACCGACGCCTTCGCCGTGCATGAATATATTCGCTCGCGCAACGCGGTCACCGACCTGCGCGGCCGGTTCGATCTGAACACGGTGCTGGGGCCCCAAGGCGCCGACATCCTGTCGCGCTATCCGCGCATGGGCGAAAAGCGCACGATCGAGGGGACGCAGAAGGCCCTGCGCCGCTTCGTCACCGTGGGCTATGACGCCACCACCGGCATCTCCACCCTGCGGGTCGAGGCCTATCGCCCCGCCGACGCCAAGGCGATGGCCGACACCCTGCTGGCCGGGGGCGAGCGGCTGATCAACGGCATGAACGACCGGTCGGCCGCCGACACGGTGCGCGAGGCCAGCCGCGCCCGCGACGAGGCCCAGGCCCGCCTGTCCCAGGCCCAGCAGCAGCTGACCGCCTTCCGCAACCGCGAACGCATCATCGACCCCGCGCGCCAGGCTAACGAGGGCCTCCAGATGATCAGCGAGCTGATGACCACGGTCGCCCGCCTGCGGGCCGAGCGGGCGCAGTTGGCGTCCGAGGCGCCCAACAGCCCGCAGTTGCCGCTGCTGGACGCGCGCATCAACGCCTTCCAGCGCCAGATCAACATCGAGCGCGCCAATATGGCCGGCGCCCAAGGGTCGCTGGCGCCGATGATCAGCACCTATGAGGATCTGGTCCTGAACCGCGAGTTCGCCGACAAGCAGCTGGCTGCCGCCACCGCCGCCCTGACCAGCGCCGAGCAGGAGGCCCGCCGCCAGAAGCTGTATCTGGAGCGGATCGTCCAGCCGACCCTGGCCGAACAACCGCTGGAGCCGAAGCGCTGGCTGGCGATCCTGACGATCTTCGCCACCTGCCTGCTGATCTATGGCGTCGGCTGGCTGATGTGGGCCGGCATGCGCGAGCACAGGCAGCATTGATGGAGCCGGCGGCCGACGACACCCCGGGGCTGCGCGTCGAGAATCTGGGCCTGACCTTTCACGGGGTCAGCCGCCCCCTGTTCTCGGGCCTGAGCTTCGATCTGGCGAAGAGCGGACGGCTGGCGGTGCTGGGCCGCAACGGCCAGGGCAAGTCGACCCTGATCAAGATGCTGGGCGGCGTTCTGCCGGCGACCCAGGGCACGGTCGACTGGCGCATGACGGCGTCGTGGCCCATCGGCTTCGGCGGCGGGTTTCAGGGCAGTCTGTCGGGCCTGGACAATGTGCGGTTCCTGGCGCGGCTGTACCGCAAGAATTTCGACAATGTCCTGGCGCGGGTCGATGACTTCGCCGAACTGGGACCGGCGCTGAAATTGCCGGTGAAGCACTATTCGTCGGGCATGCGCGCGCGGCTGGCCTTCGGCCTGTCGCTGGCTATCGAGTTCGACTGCTATCTGATCGACGAACTGGTGGCGGTGGGCGACGCCCGCTTCCAGCAGAAATGCCAGCAGGAGCTGTTCGGCGCCCGCGCGGGCCGGGCCTTCATCATGGCCTCGCACGACACCCATCTGATCGCCAGCTATTGCGAGCGCGCCCTGATCATCGAAAGCGGCAAGGCCAAGCTGTTCGATGACATCCACGAGGCGGTCGACGTCTACACCTGGCTGCGCGCCGCATGAGCGAACGGCCGCTGCATATCCTGTTCGCGCCGTCCCTGCGCGAGGGGCCGTGGCGTCAGGCGATCACGGCGGCGGCCCAGGCCAAGGGCCTGAGCGTCGGCGTGTGGGGCGGCGAACCGGCCGATGTGGTCCTGGTCGACCACCTGGAGCCGGATCAGCTGGACGGCCTGACGCCGTCCGAATGGGTGGTGCTGGGCGATGCGCCCGAGGCGGGGCTGACCGCCTATGGCGACGCCTATCAGGAGTTTCCGCCCGCCGCCCACGCCTGGATGGCCGCCAGCAAGCGGCTGGCCATGGCCGCCACCCTGGTGGAGCGCGGCGCGCCGGTGCTGGGCATGCCGGCCATGGCGCTGGGCCTGCCGCGCCTGGGTCTGGTCAGCCAGACCATCACCGGCATCCCCGAGGACAACGCCGGCCCGACCGCGCCGGTCCTGGCCATGTACCAGCGCCTGCCGCCGTTGATGGGCGCGCGCGCGGCCTGGTCGGCCGACCGCTTCAACTATCCGCTGCGGGACGATCCGCTGGGCGGGACGCCGCGGATGGACCTGACGGGCCGGGCGCGGACGCTGATGTTCGGTCCCTATGTCTGGCTGCCGCCCGGCGCCTGGCGCGCGACGCTGAAGATCATGGTCGATCCCGAAGGCGGCGAGGTTCCGCTGTGGTTCGACTGGGGCTGTGGCGAAGACGTGGCCACGGTGCGCGAGATGATCGACCAGGCGGGCTTCTACAGCCTGACGCTGGATCACGTCTGGACCCGCCCCGGCGCGGCCCAATTGCGTATCGTCCTGAGCCAGGCGGTGTTCCAGGGGCGGATGGAGGTGCTGGACTGCCAGATCGAGCGGATCGAACCGCCCGCGCCGGCCGGGGCGGACAGCCTCTAAACCGACAGGCCCTGGCGCCGGGTCGCCTGGCCGTTCGCCAGGATCGGCTCCCACCAGGCTTCATGGTCCAGATACCAGCGCACGGTTTGGGCCAGGCCCTCCTCGAACCCCATGCGCGGCGACCAGCCCAGTTCGTCACGGATGCGCGCGGGGTCGATGGCGTAGCGGCGGTCATGGCCCGGCCGGTCGGCGACATGCGTCATGGCCTGGGCGTGCGGCCGCCCGTCCGCGCGCGGCGCCATGGCGTCCAGGGCGGCGCAGACGCCCTGGACCACCTGCAGATTGGTGCGTTCGGCCTCGCCGCCCACGGCGTAGGTACGGCCGACCTGGCCCGTCTCCAGCACCCGGATCAGGGCCTGGGCGTGATCGTCGACATGCAGCCAGTCGCGCACCTGCCGACCGTCGCCATAGATGGGCAGCGGCTGGCCCAACAGCGCCCGCAGCACCGTCAGAGGGATCAGCTTCTCCGGGTGCTGGCGCGGGCCGTAGTTGTTGGAGCAGTTGGTGACCAGCACCGGCAGCCCATAGGTGTGCCCCCAGGCCCGCACCAGATGGTCCGACGCCGCCTTGGACGCCGCATAGGGCGAGCGCGGATCATAGGCCGTGGCCTCGTCGAACCGCCCCTGATCCCCCAGGGCGCCGAACACCTCGTCGGTCGATACATGCAGGAAGCGGAAGGCGTCGGCCGCCGCCGCATCCAGCGTCTGCACATGGGTGCGCGCGGCCTGAAGCAGGACCAGCGTCCCCACCACATTGGTGTCGATGAAGGCGGCCGGGCCGTCGATGGACCGGTCCACATGACTTTCCGCCGCCAGATTCATGATCGCCGCCGGACGATGCGTCTGAAAGGTCCGCGCCACGGCCTCGGCGTCGGCGATGTCCCCCTGGATGAAGACATAGCCGGGCCGCCCTTCACAGTCGGCCAGGGACGACCGATGGCCGGCATAGGTCAGCTTGTCATAGGCGACGACGCCCCGGCCCGCGTCCAGCAGCGCCCGCGTCAGGGCCGAGCCGATAAACCCGGCCGCGCCGGTGACCAGGACCGGGCCGCTCATTCCACCACCCTCAAGGCCATGGGGACGCCATCATAGGCGAAGGGCGCATCCGCATCGGCCAGCCGGGGCCAGGTCTTATCGCGATCGGACAGCACCGGCGGCCCCGCGTCGGGCCAGTCGACACCCAGCGCCGGATCATCCCAGGCCAGGCCGCCCTCGGCGACGGGCGCATAGGGGGCCGAAACGCGATAGGCCACCCGCGTCTCGGGCTTCTGGGTCATGAAGCCGTGGGCGAAGCCGACCGGGACATACAGCTGGTCCCCCGCCTCGGCGTCCAGGGTCACGGTCAGGGCGCGGCCGAAGGTCGGCGATCCGGCCCGCAGGTCCACCACCACGTCGAAGACGGCGCCGGTGATGCAGCGCACCAGCTTGGCCTGGGCGTGGGGCGACCGCTGGAAATGCAGGCCGCGCACCGTGCCGGGCGCATGCGACAGGGACAGATTGTCCTGAACAAAGCCGTGGTCCAGCCCCAGGGCCGCCAGCCGGTCGGCCGACCAGCTTTCCTCGAACCAGCCGCGGGCGTCGGCGAAACGGCGCGCGCGGATCAGGGTGACGCCCCAGCTCATGTCCCGCGATCCACCCCGTGAAGGCTCAGGCGCCGGTCTCGGCCGGGGCCGCCGCCGGTTGCTCGGCCGTCGTCTGGCCGGTCAGCAGGGCATAGGCGCGGTCCAGCGCCTCGTTGCGCACGAAGATGATGCCGCCCGGCTGACGCGCCGGGGCCGCTTCGCCCGCGCCGGGGTTGGTCCCGTTCAGCGGCGCGCCATAGAAGATGTGCGCCCCGATCTGGCGCACCTGTTGCAGCCGCTGGCCCCAGGACGGGCGGACATAGTTGGCGTGATAGTTGACCGAGGACTTGGGCAGCTGGGCGCTGCTGCGGCCCTCCTGCACTTCGCGCGCGATGCGTTCGGCGCGGCGCCAGGCGGTCATGTTCACCTGGCCGCGCCCGATCGAGCCGTCGCAGGTGAAGGTGAACTGGCAGGTGCGGCTGTTGCGCTGATAGACCACGGCGCAGATCGAGCGCGGATAGGCGCCATGACGCGAGCGGTTGATGACCACCTCGGCCACCGCCGCCTGGCCCGCCTCGCTCTCGTTGCGGGCCTCGTAATAGATGGCCTGAGTCAGGCATTCGATGTCGTTCTCGGGAATGCGCGGCGCCGTGGTCAGGTCCAGGCGCGGCGCGACATAGCGGCCGTTGCGGTTGGCGCTGGCCCGGGCGAATGGATTGGGCGCGGGCGGAGCGATGGTTCCGACGGGCTCTTCGCGCGACAGGACCGGCGCATCCGTCGTCGTCGCGGCGCGCAGCCGGGCGCGGGCCGGTTCGCGTGCGGGGTCTCGCTTCGTCGTGCGGGCGGCCGCGCGGACCGGATGGCGCGCCGGATCGGTTAGGCGGGCGCCGTTCCCATCGGTCAGCATCTGTTGCAACCGGGCATTCAGCCGGGCGCGCCGGTCCGCGTCGGTTTCGGGCGCGACGGCGGGCAGGACGTCCCGGACCACAGGGCGCGCGGCCGGGCGCACGCGCTCGGACTGGGCCGCCCCGGCCAGGCCGGCGACGCCCAGCAGGCAGGCCGCGCCCGCCACAACTATGGTTCGATGCGAAGCCTGCAAGGCGTGGCGCACTCCCGATCAGGCTCCTGAAATACCAGTCCCCGCCCTCATCGCCAAGCGGAGCCGCCGGGCGGTCGACACGGGGCCTTTGTTCCGCCGCGCGGGCGGGGCTACAACCGGCGCATGACCCGTCCGCCCCGCGCCGGATTCTCGCTGATCGAAGCCCTGGTCGTGCTGGCTGTGGGGGGACTGGCGCTGACCGTCATCTTCTCGATCGGCATGCGGGCGGGCGACGCCGGATTTCGGCTGGGGCGCGGAGCCATGGCGGCGGCGGATCGCGATGTGGCCCTGGGCGACATCCGCGCCACGGTGCGCAGCATCGCCCTGCGCCCCACATCGGCCTTCCTGCCCCAGATCGACCGCCCCATGGACGGCCAGGCCCAGCGGATGGAGGTCGAGGTGGTGATGGAGCGGGCCACCCAGTGCGCGCCCCAGGGCTGGAGCGGCCGCCTGGTGCTGGAGATCGCCGACCAGGACGGCGAGCGGGTGCTGACCTGTCGCGCCGGGAACCGCCCCGTCACGCGGCTGATGACCCTGACGCAGGGGCAGACCGGCTTTTCCTATTCCACCGACGGCCAGGTGTGGACGCCCGCCTACGCCAATACGCCGGCGCCGCGCGGCGATGGCCCCGTGCCGCCGCTGAACCTGTGGGTGCGCCTGGCCGGGCCGGGCGTGGACATCGTCGAAATGGCGTCGTCGGGCCGGGCCGAAATCTGGTATCGAGTGGGCGCCGATGGCGCGCTTTGAGCCGTCCCGCCCCGGGTTCGCCCTGCCCGCCGTTCTGGCGGTGACGGGGATGGTGACGCTGGTCTTCCTGGTCGCCATCACCGCCCTGGCCAGCCTGCAGGCCGAGGCGCGGTCCGCGCGCGAGCGGGTGCGTTTCCTGCAGCGCGCCATGACCGCCGAGGCTTCCTTGGCCTATATGATGGCGACCGAGCCGTTCCGCGCCAGCGTCATCCTGGCCGGGGCGCCGCGCAACATGGACGACACCTTCGGGTTGAACCTGGCGACACCGGTGGAGTCCGGCGTGCCGGTCAGCGAAATCCGGCTGGACGGGCGGCCCTATCTGATGGACCAGGACGGGCCGATGGTCGTCCGGCTTCAGGACGCCGCCGGTCTGGTGAACCTGGCCCGCACCACGCCGGATGTGCACCAGCGGCTGGCGACGCTGGCGGGACTGCCCCTGTCCACGGCCCAGGCCGCCTACGCCCGATATGTCGACTATGTCGATCCCGACGACCTGCGCACCCTGAACGGGGCCGAGCGGCGCGACTATGGCGCGGCGGGCGGGCCGCCCGACCGGCACATGCTGCGGCCGTCGGAATGGCTGTCTCTGCTGGGCGTGCGCGACGGGGTCGATCCGCGCAAATGGAACGACGTGCGGCACGCCTTCATCGTCGAGCCGGAGATGATCACCTACAACGTCAACACCGCCCCTGCGATCGCGCTTCAGGCCGTGTTCGACATCAGCGCGGGCCAGGCCGAGAGCGCGATCCGGCGGCGCGAGGTCACTCCCTTCGCCAGCCTGGAGGAATTTCTTCAGACCGTCGGGTCCACCTTCGTATCCGACCCGATGCGCCTGTACACCTATCCGGGCGGGCGGGTGATCTATGAGATTCGCGACGGACGCTCGGCCTGGACCTACCGGGGCATGATCGTCCTGACCCCCGGCGGGGTTGTGCAACCGCTGTGGATCACGCAGACCGAACTGATGGAAGCGCCCCGACGGGCCGCGGCGGACACCACGAATGCGACTCGATTTCCTTACACCCCGTATTGACCGGCTGAGCGCCGATGGCGGGCTGGAGGCCGTTTACGCCGGCGCGCCCCTGGGGCGGCTGTTCCGCCGTCCGGTGGTTCTGCTTGCGCGCGAACTATGCGCCTTCGGCCTGTTCGAGACGGCCAATCTGCCGCGCGGGCGCCGGCGCCAGGCGGCGCGGCTGCATGCGCGCACGGCCTCGCCCTATGTCGCGGGCGGCGCGGCCCTGGTGAAGTCGGGCGAGGATTTCGGCGTCTGGTGGTGGGATCTGGCGCGCGTCGCGCCGATGATCGCCGGGCGCGGCCAGGTCTCGCTGCGGCCCGAAACCCTGGCCCAGCCGGTCGGGCGGGACTGGCGCATCGTCAAGCTGGCGCGCGGTTATGAGGCCCAGCATTGGCGCGACGGGGGCCTGCGCGCCTCGGCCTGGCGGGCCGCGCGCTATGACGACGCCGCCTGGACCGCCTTCGCCCGCACCCAGCGCGACGCGCGGGTCGAGGCGCCGGCCACGCCGCCGCCGGCCGAGAGCCTGCCGGTGGATCGGGGGGGCGAGGCCTTTTCCCTGGCCCGCGCCGAGATCACGCGCGAGCAGGCGATCGGTCTGGGCCTGGGCGGCCTGGCCCTGGCGTCGGCCAGCCTGTTCGCCTTGATTCTGGGCCAGTCGATCCAGACCGACAACAAGGCCGCCGAGATCGAGGGCGAGATCGCCGAAATCCAGGCCGCCACGCCCCGCCAGGCCGACACCCAGGCGCTGGAAGGCGAACGGCGCCGCCTGGCCTCGTTCCGCGAGATCGAAAACCGCACCAGCCCGCTGAGCGCCGCCGGCGCGGCCATCGGCATATTGGCCATCCACGACCTGACCCCGATCGCGCTGGACGCCCAGGCGGAGACCCTGACCCTGACCCTGCCCTATGAGGCGGTGAAGGTGGCCGGCGATCTGGTGGCCGAGTTCGAGGGCTCGGGCTATTTCCATCAGGTGGAGCCGCGCACCGACGCGGCCGGTCAGCGCCTGATCATCGAGATGCAGGTTCGCGAGGCGGCGCCACCGTTGTCGCCTGACGCATGAAGCGACAGTCGGCGTCGCTGGAGATCAGCGTCATGACCACCCGGTCGCCGTTCAGCAGATTGGCTGTCGTGGGCGAACAAGCCCCGCCCGGCGCGATGTCCAGCGCCGGCGCCAGAGTATAGCGCCACGGTTCGCGCAGGGTGACGGTGCGCACGTCGGCGTCGGCCGCCGTCTGTCCGCCCGCGGCCGGATCGACCAGACGCAGGGCCTGGCCCGTGCGGTTGGCCTCGCGCCGCAGGTCGGACACCTGGCGCTGGAAATCGAAGAAGACGGCGTGGGACGTGGCCTGGTCCATCATCCGGCCGGTCGAGGGCATGACGATGGCCGCGGCCATCGCGAAGATGGCCAGGACCACCAGCACCTCCATCAGGGAGAAGCCGGCGCGCCCGCGGCGTGGATCAGCGCTGCTGTTCCGAGCTGACATCGGCGTTGACGCCTTCGCCGCCCTCCTGGCCGTCGGCGCCGTAGCTGACGACCGAGGCCGCACCGCCGCCGGTCAGGCCGCCGGCCGCACCGGCGTCCGCCGGGGGCATATAGACATAGGGGCGCCCCCAGGGGTCGGACGGCAGGGCGTCCATATAGGGCCCCTGCCAGCCGGGAACGGTGGTCGCGTCGGCCTGGATCAGCAGGTTCAGCCCTTCCTGCTGGGACGGCAGGCGGCCGATGTCGATGCGCATCGTCTCCAGCGCGCCCTTGATGGCCTTGGCCTGGATGCGGGCCGCCGTGGTCTTGGACCGATCCAGCTGGGCGAACAGGCGCGGGCCGACCACGGCCGCGATCAGGGCGATGATGGCCAGGACGACCAGAATTTCCAACAGGCTGAAGCCCTGGCGCAGCGAACGGCGCGCGGCGGGCCCGGAGGAAGGCTTGCGGCGGTTTTGGAGACGGAACGTCAAGGTCTGCCTTGGTAAATCTGTTACGGACGGCTGACGGCTGCTATAGCTCACGGCCGGTTGGCGGTCGAAGAAAAAACGAAACGCGGGCGCGGGGGCGTGCGGCGGGTGGAGACGATTTGAAAGCGGTTCTGGCGGAACTGAGATCGGCATGGTCGACGCGCACGCGCGCCCTGACCGCCCGTTTCCAGCGGACGACCCCGCGCGAGCGACTGCTGCTGGCGGCGCTGGCGCTGGGGGTGCTGGTCTATGCGCCCATTCTGGCCATGGAACGCCGCGCCCAGGCGTCCGACCGCTATATCGACGCGGTGACCGAACGGGCGGCGGCGCGGCTGGCGCTGGATGCGGCGCGGCGGGCCACGGCCGACCCCATCGACCGGGCGATCTACGAAGACATGCGCAGCTGGGGCATCGAGGCGACCAATGTGCCGACCGCCCAGGTTCTGCTGGAGCGGCGGCTGGTCGAGGCCGTGGCGCGGGCCGAGCTGGCCAACAGCCAGATCACCACCGAGACCGAGCTGGAGACCATCGGCGCGACCCAGTGGGTGCGCGGCGAGGTTCAGGCCGACCTGCGCTGGACCCCGACCTTCGCCTTCCTGGACGCCCTGGCCGCCTGGCCAGAGGGGTTCCGCGTCACCAGCTTCCAGTATGAGACCACGCCGCCGCCGCCGGCCAATCCCGGCATCCCACCCGAAATCCTGGCCGAGATGATGGCCGGCCGGCCGCAGGGCCGGGTGCGCATCGGCGTGGCCGCCCCGGTGCGGCTGGCGCCCCCATCGACCGAAGGGGGAGCGTCGTGAGCCGTCTGTTGCCCTTCCTGCTGGCCGTGCCGGTGATCGCCTTCCTGCTGGGCATGGCGTTCCCGGGCCTGCCCGAAGACCCGCCGGCCGTGCGCCGGGGCGGAACCGGCGCCCGCGCCGAAATGCTGCGTCCGGGCGAGACCTCGGCCGCGGCCGTGCGCTTCCTTCGCACCCTGCGGTCCGACCCCCCGCCTCCGCCTCCGCCGCCTCCGCCTCCGCCTCCCCCGCCGCCACCCCCGCCCCCGCCGCCGCCAGACGTGGCGGTGGTGTTCAAAAGCCTGCTGGCCGGCGTCGAACAGGACGCCGCCACCGGAACCTTGCGCGCCCTGGTCCGCCAGTCCGCCTCTTCCATGCCGCAAATCAACCGCATGGCTGTGGGAGACGCCTTTGGGGACGGTTGGCGCATAAGTGAAATTTCAGAGACCGCCGTCACACTGCGCAAGGGCCGGGAGGTCCGCGTAGTCCGCCTGTACGGCTGATTCTCGGGAGAGCCGCATGATCCAGACGACACCCCGCCGCCTGACGACGACCGCGCTTCGCGGCCTGCGCCGGTGCGCGGCCCTGACGCCGCTGATGCTGGCGGCCGGCTGCGCCGCCTTTCCGTACATGTCGGCCACCACGACCCGGCCCGACGCCGAGGCCGTGGCCCGCACCCGCGCTTCCGGGTCAGACGCGCCGATCATCGACGGTCAGATCGGCGGCGACCGCCGCCCGACCGAGATGCTGACCCTGCCCGGCGGCGCGACTGCGCCCCAGGTGACGCGCCAGCCCGCCACCGAGGCCCAGATCGCCGCCCTGCTGCCCGACGAACAGGTGGACGCCGCGCTGGCGCCCCAGTCGATCCCGCAATTCGTGGCCACGGCCTTCGCCGTGATCGGCGCGCCCTACACCATGACGCCCGACGTGGCCCAGCGCACCGAGACCATCGCCGGCGGCACCGGCGGCACAGTGTCGAAGAGGGTGCTGTTCCGCATGACCCAGATGGCGTTGAAGCAGTACGGCATCGACGTCTTCATCGACAACGGCATGGTCACGGTGGGCGAGCCCGCCTCGGCCGCCGCGCCGGGCGCCGCCCAGGTGGTGCGCGGCCGCGCGCCCACCCCCGCCAGCGGCCGGGTGGTCCAGGTCTTCAACGTCCAGACCATCGAAGTCACGGCGATGCAGACCCTGCTGACCGATCTGTTCCCCGGCGCGGGCCAGGTGCGGATCACGCCGGACCCCCTGACCAACACCATGATCATCTCCGGTCCCGGCCGCGAAGTGGCCCAGGTGGTGCGGGTGCTGCGCGAACTGGACCAGCCGCGCTTCGCCGGATCGAACGTCCTGCGGGTCGAGCCGGCCTTCATGGCCGCCGACGCCCTGGCCCAGGCGGTGGAACAGGCGCTGACGGTCGAAGGTTTTGTGGTCTCGCGCATGGCCGCCTCGGGCCGGTCGCTGGTGATCCTGTCCTATCCGGCCGCCAACCAGATCCTGATCTTCGCCAAGGATCCCGAGCTGGCCGAACGGGCCAACTACTGGGTGTCGATGCTGGATCGCCCCGCCAGCCTGGGCGACAAGGCCTCGACCTTCGTCTTCCAGGTGCGCAACACCGACGCCGCCTCTCTGGGCCGGCTGGCCATGGGCCAGTCCGGCGGGTCGTCTTCCCCGCAACCGCCCGTCGGCGTGCCCGGAGCGCCGCCCGCGCAGGCGGCCGAGGCGGCGCGTAACGCCGCGGCCCGCGCGGGCGGGGGCGCCGGTCAGGCCGGAGGCGACGGCGCCTTCCTGGGCGGACGCATCCTGACCGACACGGTCGGCAACCGCATCCTGTTCACCGGCACGGCCAGCGACTACGCCCAGTTGCGCACGCTTCTGACCACCCTGGACGTGCCGGCGCCCCAGGTGGTGATCGAGGTGATGATCGCCGAAGTCACCCTGACCGACGACACGGCCCTGGGCATCAATCTGTGGGGCCGCGAGGTGCGCGGCGACGGCACCTGGACCGGCGGCACCGAGGGGGTCGAGATCGGCGCCGGCGGGGCCACCTTCAACTTCACCGGCCCGGACATTCGCGCGGCCATCAACGCCTCGGCCTCGAACAACCGCGTCAACATCCTGCAGCGGCCGCAGCTGGTCACCCGCAGCGGCGGCACGGCCCGGTTCCAGGTCGGCACCGACGTGCCGATCATCACCTCGCAGCGGGCGACCAATTTTTCGTCGGGCGACGAAGGCACCGATGTGCTGCAAAGCGTCCAGTACCGCCAGACCGGCGTCATCATGGAGGTGACGCCCGTCGTCTATGGCGACCGGGTCGATATCGAGATCAGCCAGGAAATCTCGTCCGCCGGCGCCCCGCCCGCGGGCACCAGCATCGGCAGCCCGACCATCCTGAACCGCAGCCTGACGACCCAGATCGCCATCACCAACGGCTGGACCGGCGTGCTGGGCGGGCTGATCAGCAACGACTACACCAAGAACAATTCCGGCGTGCCCTTCCTGAAGGACGTGCCCATCATCGGTTCGGCCTTCCAGGCCAATACGGTGTCGGGCGTGCGCACCGAGATTCTGGTGCTGATCACGCCGCACATCGTGCGCAACGACGAAGACATGGCCGACCGCGCCGACCGCTATGCGGCCGACATGAACGCGGCCTTCCGCACCGGGGCGGGCTGGTCCTACACCCTGTCGCCGTGGGGCGCGGGGCCGGCGATCCGCGGCGTCGGCGTCGATCTGCCCAGCGCCCAGCGCGCCTCGGAACGGCCGCCGCTGATCCCGCGTCGCACGCCGCGCGAGAACGAGGTGGAGCCGCAGTTGGTCGATCCGGCCGCCGCGCCGCCGACCCTGCCGGTCGAACCCGAGACGCCGGCGCCCACCGTGGTCATGGCCACCCCGCCAGGCCGGCCCTGAGCGTCAGAAACCCCGGTCAGAAACCCAGGCCGGGGATGTCGCTGCTCATGCGGCGCCAGCCCATCCGGTCGAACACCAGCGGCGCGGGCGGCGGCCCGGCGGCGGGCTGGACGCTGACCGTCATGGTGTAAAGCTGGACCCGGAACGCCCCCTGCCCCATGGGAAAGCCGGTATTGGCGACCTCGTCGCCATGCGGTTCGGCGATCCAGCGCACCGTGTCGCCGCCCGGCAGGGCGATGACGCCCTCAGGCTCGGCCATCGGATTGACGGCGCGCGTCAGGGCCAGGGCGTTCTCCTGCTGGGCCGACTGGGCGATGGCGCGGGCGGCGCGCTGCTGGCCCCGGGCCATCTGAAGCTGCAGCTCGAAGATGGCCAGCAGCGTCACCGAGGCGATGGCCAGGGCGACCAGGGCCTCGATCAGGCTGAAGCCCGCGCGACGGCGCCGCATCACACGGCGCCCTCGTAGACGCTGGACAGGGCCAGGACCAGCGACAGGGCCACGAAGCCGACGATCAGCGAGATGAAGGCGATGGCCAGCGGCTCCAATAACGAGGTCAGCCGCTTCATCCGGTCGCGCAGGCGATCTTCGTAATTGTCGGCGATGAAGCCGAACATAGCCCCCACCGCGCCCGACTTCTGACCGGCGCGCAGCAGACTGAGATCCATCGCCTCCAGCCGCGTATGCGACGCCAGCGAGGCGTCTAGGGTGACGCCCGCCCTCAGGTCGCTGTCCAGCATGTCCAGCCCGCGCCGGAACGATCCGATCGGCACCGCCGCCCGCGACAGGGCCATGGCCGACAGAATGGGCACGCCGCTGTTCAGGGCGAAGGCCGACAGGCGCGCCCAGGCGGTGATCTCTCGCGCCTGGATCACCGGGCCGATCACCGGCGCGCCGTGGGCGACGCCATAGGCGCGGGCGCGCACCTGGGGATTGGTGGCGATCACCACGCCCAGCACGACCAGGGCGGCCAGGGCCAGGCCCACGATCGGCAGATTGGCGTTGGCGAACTCGCCCGCCGCCAGAACCCACCGCGACACGGCCGGCACATTCTCTCGGTTCTCGCCGATCATGGCCCCGAAACGCGGCACCACCTGGGTGAAGATGAAGCCCACCGCGCCGAAGCCCGCGAACAGCAGGAAGGCCGGGTAGGTCATGGCGTTGGTGAAGTCGCGCCGCAGCCGGTCTTCATAGGCCATCTGTTCGGCCGCCTGACGCAGGACGTCGGCGATCTTGCCCGACGCCTCGCCCACCCGGGCCATGGCGTAGACATAGTCGGGGAAGCCCCGGACATGGCCCTCCATCGCCGCGCCGAAGGAATCGCCGCGACGCAGGGCGGCGATGGCGGCCTGGAACTGGGCCTTGCCCTTGTTGGCCTGAATGCCCTGGGCCACCGTCTCCATCGCTTCCAGCAGCGACACCCCGGCCTCGATCATCAGGGCCAGCTGACGCAGCACCAGCACCCGTTCGGCCGGTTTCAGGTCGCGGTCGCTACCCTGGGCCTTCACCGCCGCCGGGGCGATCTTCAGCACTGTCAGACCATCGGCCGACAGGCGGCGCACGGCCGCCGCCTCGTCCGGCGCGGCGACCTGGCCCTTCATCGTCAGGCCGTCACGGCCCACGGCCTCGTACTGGAACGGCAGATCGGTCATGCGGCGGGCGGGAAGAACAGCGGCCTGACGCGGGGATGCGTCACCCGACCATACAGGATCGGGGTGCGGTCCGTCCTGACATAGTCGCGGCCGGTCGCGGCGCGGTAATCACGGTGATAGGCGTCGGCCAGCGCCTCTTCCTCGCCCGGCAGGCGACGGCGGATGCCGCCTTCCTGGGTCGTGGCGCCGTAGTGCAGCTGGTGAAACGTGCCCTCGCCCACCAGCATGACCAGCGGCCCATCGGCGCTGAGACGTTCAAAGGCGTCATAGTTGGCGAAACCGCCGCCCAGGGCGCGGAACCCCTCGTTGAACCCGCCCCGCTCCAGGAACCGCGCCCGGTCCATGACGAAGAAGGTGGTTTCCGGCGGCGAACGGAAGGCGCCCTCAGCATAGCTTTCGCCCAGGGCGCAGATCTCGAACAGGCGATAGCCGTCGGCGGGCCAGCCGATGCCGGCCAGAAGTCCGTCCTCGACCGCGCGAGTATAGCCTTCGGCGACCGACACCTGCTGCACCTTCGGCCCCAGGTGGAAGCCCAGTGTGGCGACGAAGGCGTCGGGGTGGACGGCCATGGCCTGAAGCGCACCCTGCACCAGGCCGGGCGAGGCCATGCGGGCGCCGTCCACGGCCACGGCGATCCGTTCGCCCTTGGCCATGGCGGCCGCGCGGTTGATGGCGATGCAGGGCGAGGCGCCGCCGTCATCGACCCGCAGGATGGTCACCGGCGCATCGGCGTCGAACCATTCGGCGCGCACCGGATCGGTCGAGCCGTTGTCGGCCACGATGATCTCGACCTCACCCGGCGCAATCCCGGTCTGATAGGGCGGCAGCAACGACCGTATGGTGCGCGGCAGTTCACGCGCCATGTCGAAGGCCACCACCACGATGGACAGGCGCGGCCGGGTCACGCCGCCGCCTCCAGCAGGCGCGCCCACATGGCCGTGGCCTGGGTCGGCACCGGTCCCGCGGCCTTCTGGTGCGTCAGTTCGGCCTCGCGGAACGGCATTGGCGCGGTGGCGTCCAGCCCCAGGTCGGCGGCGGCGGCCCGCACGCGCGCCTCATAATCCGGGGCGTCATAGTCGATGACGGCGAAGGGCGCCCTGTCGCGCCAGGCCAGCATGGCGGCGTTGTATCCGGCCCAGATGGCCACTGAGCGGTCGGTCTCGAAGCCGTTGCGCGCCGCCAGCGACCCGGCCACCGCCAGCGGATGCCGGAACGAGCCCACCAGCCGCAGATCCGGCAGCACCTCGAACCAGCCGTCCAGCAGCAGGGTGGCGCGCGGATCCTTGAACCCCCAAGGATGCGGCAGGCCGTCATAGTCGGCCAGAACGGCGCGCAGGGCCGCGATCTCGTCACGGGTCCAGGCCACGGGCTCGGCGGGCGGCGCGTCCCAGGCGGCGCCGACGCGGGCCAGGACGGCGTCATGCACCGGCCACAGGCGCGGGTTTTCGCGGTTGCCCTTCTTGTTGTGCGGGGCGGCGGTGTTCACCTGGCCCAGGGTCAGGCCCAGATCCTGAAGACAGCCCGCCAGGCACGAGGTGCCCGACCGGTGCATGCCCACGACGGCGATCGGCGCCGCAGCCGGGACGGGACTCAAGCCTCGCCTCCGCCGACGATGCGGTGAACCTCGGTCAGGGCCGTCTCGCCGCGCCGGGCCTTGAGGAAGGCGTCGTCGCCGAAGCTCAGAAAACCGTCCTCGCGCGCAATATCGGTCAGGCGGTCCTCGTCCGCGCCCTGGCGCAGGCCGGCGGTCAGGGCGGCGGACATGGGCGCGATCTCATAGACGCCGACCCGGCCGCGGAAGCCCGACTGGCCGCATTTGGGACAGCCGACCGGCTCGTGCCAGTTCGCCGGCTGGCCCTTGACCTGTTTGCGCACAGCCTTGGGCAGATCGGCCTCATGCAGGGCGGCCTCTTCGGGCGTGGAGGGCCGTTTACAATCGACGCACAGGCGCCGCACCAGCCGCTGGCCCTGGACGCCGCGGATCACGTCGGCCAGCAGATAGTCCTCGATCCCCAGGTCCAGCAGGCGCGGAATGGCCGCCAGGGCCGAGTTGGTGTGGACCGTCGAAATGACCAGGTGGCCGGTCAGGGCCGCCTGGACGGCGATGCGCGCCGTCTCGGGGTCGCGGATTTCGCCGACCATGATGACATCCGGGTCCTGGCGCAGGATCGAGCGCAGACCGGCGGCGAAGGTCAGGCCGATTTCGGACCGCACCCGCACCTGGACCACGCCGGGCAGGTCCAGTTCGACCGGGTCTTCGACCGTGATGATCTTGCGCTGGCCGTCGTTCAGATGGGTCAGCAGGCGATAGATGGTCGTGGTCTTGCCCGAGCCGGTCGGGCCGGTGACCAGCAGCACGCCGTTCGGCTGTTCCGACAGTTCCAGCAGGCTCTGTTCCTGGGCCGGGGACACCCCCAGTTCGGACAGTTCGGGCAGGCGGCTGGTCTTGCCCAGCAGGCGCAGGACGATGGATTCGCCCCACGACGCCGGCAGGGTCGAGACACGAAGATCCACCTCCTGGCCCGAGACGCGGATCGACTGGCGGCCGTCCTGCGGCAGGCGGCGCTCGCCGATATCCATGCCGGACAACAGCTTGATGCGCGAACAGACGGCGTCATAGCTGCTGCGCGGGGCGGTGCGGGCGGTGCTGAGCACGCCGTCGATGCGCATACGCACGACGAAGCGGTCCTCGAACGGTTCGACGTGCACGTCCGAAGCGCGGCGCGACAGGGCCTCGGCGAAGACGGCGTTGACGAAGTCGATGGTCGGCGCTTCTTGGGCCAGTTCGCGCAGGCGCGCCGCATCGGCGCCGCCGCCCAGGATATCGATATCCAGGCCGCCGCGCCCCTGATGCAGCAGGTCGCCGGTCAGGCCCTCGATCACCGACCGGGGCGCCAGCAGGAAGGTGACGGGATCGGGCGTGGCCTGGCCGATTCGTTCGGCCAGCAGGGTGTCCAGCGGCTGGACCGCCGCGCACAGGATCGGGGCGTCCGCCGCATCGCCCGCCCGCCAGGCCACGGCCTCGCGCTCCGCCCACCAGGACACGGGCGAGCCGATCTGGGCCAGGAAAGCGGCGATGCGGTCGGGCGCGGGCGCGTCCTCGGGCGTCAGCACCGCCAGACCCAGCTGTTCGGACAGCACCTGAAGCAAGTCCGTCTCGGACAGGGCGCCCAGGCGCACCAGATTCAGCCCGATCAGGCCGCCGTTCTGCGCCTGAAGAGACAGGGCGTTCTGAACGTCGGCCGCCGTGACCAGTCCACGATCCAGCAACAGTTCGCCCAGCCGCCGACGGTCGGCGGCGGGAAAGCGGATGGCGATCGGATCGGGGGACGGCGCGGTCATGGATCAGGTCCGGTTCGGACGCGGCCTCAGCGTTTGGCCGCGACCTCGGGCATCAGGCCATCGACGATGAAACGCATACCGCTGGAATCATGGGCCATGGAGCGCAGAAAGGCCAGGGTGTTGCCGGCCTGTTCGGCGAAGGTGACGCTGCAGCTGGGCGTGAAGGTGACGTTCTGGAAATTCGGAGCCTGGCCGCCCGAATAGTGCAGGGCGGCGTTCTCGAACACCACATTGACGTAGGTGTTGCCATCCAGATCGACGCGGCCGGCGACAGTCTGATCCTTGATCTCGGCCATGGGCCAACTCCGTGAAGGTGAAGGGTTCTGTCCCCTTCCCTGCGCCAGAACGGGCGAGGCCGCAACCATGGGCGCGTTTGGAGCATGCCGACAGGCGACCTGCAGTCGGGTCCAGACGACAGGCAAAGAAAAAGGGGAGGGCCGAAGCCCTCCCCTTCCGAGACGATCCGAAGACCGTATCGTTTTTCTTACGGCACGTAGACGATGCCGGCGCCGGTGCCGACCGATTGGTCGTTGGCGACGGTGCCGCTTTCGAACTCGGTGACCGAGCCGTTGGCCAGGGTGGCGTAACGACGGGCCGTGATCTGCTCCGGACGGGCTTCGATCGAGATCTGCACGTCGCCGCGGCCGAAGTCACCCAGTTCGGTGGTCAGCAGGGCGGTGTTGATCACGCGCTCGCCGTTGGCGGCGATGCTCGGGAACAGTTGCTTCGGCGCCGTCAGGGCGACGTAGCTGCCACCTTGCAGGGTCGGCTGGTTGTTCAGAACTTGGCCATAGACGGCGCCCGTGGTCGAAGCGCTGACGTTGCCCAGACGGATCAGGTTGGTCGAACCGTTGGCGTTCTGGATGGCGGTCGAGTTCATCCACGGGAAGATGATGTTGGTGCCATCACGCTCGATCGGCTCCAGGGCGCGGTTGGCCGCGGTTTCCTGGTTGTACTTCGTCGCATCCAGTTCGTAGGCGACAGCGATTTCGTAGGCCGAGGCCGGGATCGCAGCCGTACCCGTCTTGGTGACGGTGAACTCGTTGGCGGCGGTCAGGGTCAGACCACCCTTCACTTCCACGACGCCCGCCTGGATGTTGGCGTGGGTCGAGGTCGTGCGGCCGGTGTTGTAGGCGCTGGCCACACCACCGAAGGCGGTGTTCAGGGTCGAGAAGTTGCCGGTGACGACAGCATCGACGTCCAGGACGTCGGTGGCGGCGACCACGGCGTTGGTGCGCAGCAGGCCGTACTTGGCGGTTTCATCGACGATCAGAGCGGCCGTACCCAGGACGCCGACAGTGCCGGTTTCCGGAGCAGCGGTGTGGAAGCCCGCGGCGGTCTTGAAGGTGGTGTAGACCGGGGTCACGTCCAGGGTGGCGACGGTGTTGCCGTAGGCGCCGGTGCCCAGGGTGCGCGGAGCGACGATCGAGGCATCGACGGTCCAGGCGAAGGCGTCCGGACGGCTGATGATGACCTTGGTGCCCGAGAAACCGTTGTCGATCGGGGTCAGAGCGCCGTCGGTCACCAGGTTGGTGCGGACGCTGACGTCGCCGGCGCCGGTGACGCGGATCGGCAGATCCATGTTGAAGCTGGCGCAGTTGGCGGCCGAGTTCGACACGATGAACACAGCCGTCTTGGCCGTCGGGGTGGTCGACGGAGCGGCGGTGAAGGTGGTGCAGCCGGCGCCCGGCAGCACGTTGGCGGCCGTCGGAGCGGTCGCGAACTCAGCGTTGCCGATCAGTTCGATCGTCAGCACGACGTTGCCCGAGGGCAGGAAGCCCGACGACAGGGTGTCGGCCAGGGCGAACACGTTGGTGTTCGACGGCGTCTTGGCTTCTTGAGCCAGCGGATAGCTGCCGCCCGGGCCGCTGACAGTGGCGTCGGTGTCGATGATGTGCGCCGGCAGGGTGCCAGCGGCGCGGAAGGTGATGGTGTGAGCGCTGGCGGCGCCCGCAAAAGCCATGACCGAAACGGCGGTCGCGGCGAGAAGGATGTTCTTAGTCATTTGGATATGGTCCCCCAAAGAAACCTGTTGTGTGGACGTAGCCAACGTTGAAACGCCTTTCGGCCACAGTTCAAGCCTGAAAATTCAGGCCGGGCTGCGCCCACGGCAAGCGCTTTCTATCCCGACGACTTTCGCCCGGTCAAGGGGATTTGCGCAGATGCGGTCGACGAAACACTGTGGAAACGCCAGTTGTGACGGGTGCTTAGACGCCCGCGAATGCGTCGAGGTGCAAAATCCCCATGCGTTCAGTCGACGGCCGCCGCCACGCCCCCTGCCGCGCGAAACGGCGAAGGCGCGACATGGGACCGCCGCGACTGGGGCGCCCCAGAGCATCGGTATGGAATTGCTCAGCAAAGCGTCGTCCTGGATCGATTTCATCTGTCCGGCGGGGTCGCTGCACGCCCCTGAACGCCGTTATCGGATAGTCGCGCGAAAGGCGAGTTCCCGCTTTTGCATTTTCTAGGGCGGTCTTCGCTGAATGCTGGCGTTGCAGGATTACGGCGATGTAAGAGAAGCCCCGACTCGTGGCGACGGCGCCACACCTGAAACCCGACCAGCCGAGGAATCATGTCCAATCCCTATATGGACGAGGCCCTGACGCGGGTGCGCCTGGCCGAACACGGCCACCGGGCGGTGGTCGGGGGGCTGTGGGACGTGATCGGCCCGCTGCAGCGGGATTTCCTGATCGCCCAGGGGATGCAGCGGACCGACCGTGTGCTGGACATCGGTTGCGGCGCCCTGCGCGGCGGTGCGCCGCTGGCGGCCTGGCTGGATGCCGGCGGCTATTATGGAATCGATATTTCCGAATCCCTGATCGAGGCCGGGTGGCGCGAGGAGATCGCCGCCGCCGGCATGGCCGACCGCCTGCCGCGCGATCATCTGCACGTCACCAAGGATTTCGAGGTTCCGTTCGGCGTGACCTTCGACCTGGGGCTGGCCATCTCGCTGTTCACCCATCTGAAGATCGACGGCTATCAGCGGTGCGTGGAACGGATGACGCCGCATTTCCGGGCGGGCGGGCGGATCTTCGCCACCGTGTTCGAGGGCCAGGGGCCGGAGACGCGCCATCCGGCGGGGGTGGTGTCCTATCCCAACCGCGACCCGTACCATTTCACGCGCGACCAGCTGGCCCAGGCGACGCCGGCGGGCTGGACCTTCGACTGGATCGGGGACTGGGCCCATCCGCGTGACCAGCAGATGATCGTATTGACGCGGGCTTAGGCCTCTTCGGCCAGCACCCGGCGCAGATAGGCGCCGTAGTCATTGCCCATGTCGGCGGCCAGCCGCTCCAGGGCCGGGGCGTCGATGAAGCCCTGGCGCCAGGCGATCTCTTCGGGGCAGCCGATCTTGAAGCCCTGGCGCTGTTCCAGCGTCCGCACGAACTGGGCCGCTTCCAGCAGGCTGTCGGGCGTGCCGGTGTCCAGCCAGGCGAAGCCGCGCCCCAGGCGTTCGACCGACAGCTGGCCCCGCTCCAGATAGGCGCGGTTCAGGTCGGTGATCTCCAGCTCGCCCCGCGCCGAGGGCTTCAGCCCGGCCGCCAGGTCCGGCGCCTGGGAGTCATATATATAGAGTCCCGTCACCGCCCAGTTGGAGCGCGGGGCGGCGGGCTTCTCCTCCAGATCGACCGCGCGGCCGTCCGGGCCGAAGCTGACCACGCCATACCGCTGGGGATCGGTGACATGATAGGCGAAGACGGTGGCCCCGTCGGGCCGGGCCAGCGCGCGGCCGAACATCTGGCCCAGGCCGCGCCCGTAGAAGATGTTGTCGCCCAGGATCAGCGCCGAGGGGCCGCCGGCCACGAAGTCGGCGCCGATGACATAGGCCTGAGCCAGACCTTCGGGCCGGGGCTGTTCGGCATAGGACAGGTTCAGCCCCCAGCGCGCGCCGTCGCCCAGCAGGGCCTGGAACGCTGGCCGGTCGTGCGGCGTGGTGATGATCAGGATCTCGCGCACCCCCGCCAGCATCAGGGCGCCCAGCGGATAATAGATCATCGGCTTGTCGTAGACGGGCATCAACTGCTTGGACACGACGCGCGTCATGGGGTGCAGGCGCGTGCCCGTGCCGCCCGCCAGGATGATGCCCTTCATCGTCCGCCCCCTTCGCGCACCCTGCCACCGACCAGATCGGCCACGGCCTGCCGCCAGGGCGGGGCCGTGACGCCATAGTCGCGCGCCATCGCCTGGGACGCCAGCGGCGAGGCGCGCGGGCGCGGCGCCCGGTCCGGCCCTGTGTCCGCGGGACGGCCCGCAACGATCGGTGCGACGGGACCGCCCGCCGCCTGGCGTGCGTCCAGAATCGCCTGGGCCAGATCGCGCCACGACGCCCGCCCCTGCCCGGCGAAATGATAGGTTCCGCCCGGCGCGGCCGGGTCGGTCGCCAGCCGCGCGGCCACGGCGATCAGGGCGGCGGCCAGGGACGGGGTCGTGGTCGGCGAGCCGTACAGATCCTCGACCACGCGGATGTCGGCGCCCGCATCGGCCTGATCCAGGATGGCGGTCACGAAGCCCGGCCGGTCCGGCCCGACCAGCCAGGCGGTGCGCACGATCACGGCGTCGGGCGCGGCGGCCAGGATGGCCTGTTCGCCCTCCCATTTGCTGCGGCCATAGACGCCCAGGGGGTTCGGCGCATCGGTCTCGACATAGGGCCGGTCGGCGGCGCCGTCGAAGACATAGTCGGTCGAGACATGCAGCAGCCGCGCGCCCGACCGCGCGCAGGCGGCGGCCAGGATGGCGGGCAGGTCGCGGTTCAGTCGCCGCGCGGCCTCGGGCTCGCGCTCGGCCCCGTCCACATCGGTCCAGGCGGCGGCGTTCAGCACCACCGCCGGGCGATGGCGATCCAGTGCGGCGTCCACGGCGGCCGGGTCCAGGGCGTCCAGATCGGCGCGGGTGGCCAGAATCGGCGACAGGGCGGCGGGCCAGTCCGCGCGGGCCAGGGCGCGGCCCAGCCGCCCCCCCGCCCCGACCACCAGCACGGCGGCGGGCGCGCTCAACGGCCCACGGGCGGCGGCGGCTTCAGCCGGTCGAACGGCCGCCCGTCGCGCGCGAAATGAGGGTTGAAGCCCGGGTCATCGGCATAGCCCTGGCCCCAGCGGCGCCACAGGCGAGCGGTGGCCTGGGCCGAGGCGCGCAGGCGTTCGCCGTCCTGACTGAGCCCCCGCGACTTGGATTCCAGATGATACAGGGTCGCGCCGGGTTCATAGATCACCGCCAGCCCCTGGTCCTGGGCTCGCAGGCAGAAGTCGGCGTCATTGCCTTCCACCGGCAGGCGCGTGGCGTCGAACCCACCCAGCCGCTGGAACACCTGGGCCGACACGGCCATGCAGGCGCCGGTGACCGAGACGGATCGGTGCGCCAGGGCGTGCCGCCCCATCCAGCCCGCATCGGCGCCGGGCCGACCGACGCCTTCGTGGATCAGGAAGGCGTCGGGCCGGGGCCGCGCCACCATGCCCGCGTGCTGCAGGGTTCCGTCCTGATAGACCAGCCGCGCCCCCACGGCGCCGACGTCGGACCGCAGGGCCTGGGCGACCAGGGCGTCCAGCCAGTCGGGGCTGATGACCACGGTGTCGTCGTTCAGGAAGACCAGAACCTCGCCGTCCGACGCCTGGGCCGCCAGATTGTTCATCAGGGCCCAGTTGAAGGCGCCGTCATAGGGGGTGATCTCGATCTGCCCGGCGGCGCGACGGTCGTCCAGCAGGGCGCGGACCTGGGCGTCGCGGCTGTCGTGATCGACCACCCGCACGGTCATGACGCAGCGGTTGGCGTCGCGGTGGGCCTGAAGGCTGTCCAGACACGGGCGCAACAGGTCCAGCCGGTCGCGGGTCGGGATGATGACGGTCGCGCGCGCGCCCTCGGGCACGGCGTGGCGCACCCGCACGGCGCCGGGAACGCGGGCGCCCAGGATGTCGGTCTGCGGCGTCACCTGCGCCGTCTCGCCCATGCGCACCAGATGCGCGCGCAGCGTCTCGGCCCAGGCGTCGGCGTCCGGCGCGACCGGCGCCTCGGCCCTGCGGCTGAACAAGACGCGGGGGATGGACGCGATCTGGCCGCCCGCCTCGGCCGCCGCCAGCACGGCGCGCGGACCGTCGGCGAACCCTTCGCCCACCGCATCGGCGAAGGCCAGGCAGTCGCCGACCCACGGCGACTGACGCAGATAATCCAGGTCGAAGCCGGGCTTCAGGACCGGCGCCGCGTGCGCGCGACGGCGCCAGTCGTCCGGCCCGTCCGTCTCGGCCGCCAGTTGATCTTCGTCGACATAGGCCACCACGGTGTGGGGCCGCGCGTCGAACAGGGCCTGCACCGCCTCCACCGCATCGGGCGCCAGAAGGCCCGAGGCCGCAAAGGCCAGCACCGGCCCCTGGCCCGCCGGCGGTTCGCCGACGGTGATCGTAGGGGCCGCCCATCCACGCCGGGCGATCAGGTCGTCCAGCAGTCGCCGCCCCTGATCATCCAGGCCGACGACGAAGACCCCGGCGGGGGGCACGCTCTGCTCCAGGGCGCTGTCCAGCGCCTCCTCCAACCATCCGCCCGGACAGTCGGCGGCGTCGATGCGGATGCGGACACGGCCCGGCCCAGCGGCGGGCGCCAGGGCGGCGCGGATGGCGTCGTGCGCCGGGCGATACCAGGCGTCGAAATAGTCGGGCCAGTCGCCGGCGCGCCGGGTCAGGGCGCCTTCGACCGCCGGCAGCATGGCCTCCAGACGGCCCAGGGTCTGGCGCACCTGTGCCAGTTCGCGGCGCACCGCCTCATAGGCCAGAACCTCGTGCGGGTTCGGCCCGCTTAGAACCCCGGTCCCGATCGGCGCCGGATGGCCGGCCTCGCGCACCTCCAGCCGCTGTTCGGGGCCGCCGGACACGGCGCCGGCGGGAACGATCAGCTCGAACCCCGCCGTCTGGGCGCCGAACCGCTCCTGAATGTCGCGGCGGAAGACGCCCGTCGCGCCGGCTCCGGCGAAGACCCCGTCGATCCACAGCTCCAGCGCCATCGGCCGTTGCGGGTCGGCCAGGTCCAGCGCCCAGCCGGCGACGCGATCCGGCGCGACGCTGTCCACGGCGCCCAGGACCCGGCGCACGTCATCGGCCGCCGCCTGGGACAACAGGGCCGCCCAGGCGCGCTCCTCGAACGGCCGCTGCTCCAGGCCAAAGACCGCCGCGTCATCGGCGAACAGGGCGCGATACAGCTGCGCCCACGAGCGCGCGGCGATCACCGCCGGAGCGCGATCCGTCAGGGGGAAGGTCGCCGCCACCCAGTCGCGCAAGGACTGGGATGGCGGATAGTCGAAATCGGCCTCGCGCGGTTCACCGCCCCGCAGATAGGCGTCGGCCACACGGTCGCGGAATTCGCCCGATTGAAAGAAGACGGCCGCCATCGCCGCCCGGTCCATGTCCGCCAGGGCGGACAGGTCGGCGCCCGGTTCGGGCGCACGGCCCAGCGCCAACCGATACAGATTGACGATCTCGTCGCGCCGGTCGTCGTCCAAGCGCCCCTCCCCGCCCTATCGCCCATGCGGTCTAGCGGCGGGCGGTCGCCACCGCAACGCATCGCCCCAAAAGACAGAACCCGGAGCGTCGCCGCTCCGGGTTCCCATTCTCGTCTTCCGACGTCAGGCGAAGATGTCGTCGGGCGCGGTGTTGTGATGGCGCTGGTCGAAATGATCCAGGTCCTGCGGCCGGTCGATGGCGTCGAAGCGGACATCCGCCTCACGCGTCAGCCAGCCCATGTCGTCGGCGCCGGGCAGAACCTGCGGCTCGAAGGCGTCGTCCTGGTACAGGTCGGGAAGACCGTCGGGCGTCAGTTCGTCCTTGACGCTCAGGATGAAGTCATCCGGCTGACCGCTGAACGGCGAGACCTCGGCCACGAAGGGCTTTTCGGTTTCGGCGACTGGCAGGATTTCGGCGACCGGCGCCGTTTCGGCCGACAGGATGTGGTCGTCCTCGACCAGACCGCTGAAGCGCGACACCTCGGCGATCGGCGCCTTGCCGTCGGCGCCGTCTTCCAGCCCCGGCAGGACCTGAGGCGCGAAGGCGTCGTCGTCCTGTCCCTTATCGACCAGCGCCGGCAGAACCTGGGCGGCCCCATCCTCGTCAGGCGACGAGGCGGGATACAGGCCGTTTTCGAAATTGCGGACGGTCTGCTGCCAGGTCTGGAAATAGCTGAGCTTGTTCTCGTCCGAAGTGGCGAAGATCAGCAGCATCTCGGCGCGGCTGGTTCCGCTGTTCAGACGGGCGGTCCAGTCGGCGACACCCTGGGCGTCGCCGACACGACCCAGGGCCGTCTGGTACAGCATTTCGACATACTGCTGGTTATTCAGGGCGCCGAAGCGGGTCTGGAACTCCTGCGACGTCATGAAGGCCTGGGCCAACTGCAGCTCGGTCAGACCATTGGCCATTTCCGCGCGCCAGGTCCTGAGCCCCGCCAGGTCCGGGTTGCGGTCCAGCGCCGCGTCATACATGCGCGCGATCAGGAAAGTGGCCTCGTCCTGGATCCACATGCCCTGGGCCAGGATCTTGGCCGTCATGACGTCCTTGTGCTCCTGGGATTCGGAGAAGTGGTACAGAACCTCGGCGCGCGTCATGCCGTTGTCCATGTTGCGCACCCAGTGGGCCAGGCCTTCGGTGTCCGCTTCGCGATCCAGCGAGAAGCGGTACATCTCCTTGAGGAAGTCGGTGTTGGTCAGGGCGCCATAGCGACGCTGGAACTCCGGCGAGGCCTCGAACACGTCCGACAGGCGGCTCAGCGGCGTGCCGCGCGCCAGTTCGTCGGTCCAGGTGCGCATGCCGAACACGTCCGGCCCCCGGTCGAAGGCCGCGTCGTACATGCGATAGACCACGGCATACAGACTGTCGGTCTCGAACGAGAAACGGCCGTCCAGGAACTCGATGCTCTCGACGCCCGAGATGGTGTCGGTGCCGCCCTCGAAGCCGCCGCGAACGGTGAAGCCGTTGATCCCCCCGGCCGCCGTCGCATAGCCGCGAACCAGACCGTCGTACATGGTACGGTCATAACCGCCGCCGCCGCTGATCACGTCCGATCCCCGACCGCCGACAAGAATATCGTCGCTGTCCCCGCCATTCAGGATGTCGTTGCCGTCTTCGCCGTACAGGGTCGACCCGACGGTGCGGGTCGGCACGACCGAATGGCCGGGAATGGAGACGTGCAGGCTGTAGGTTCCGCCCGCCGCCGGCGGCTTGCTGGTGAAGGTTCCACCCGTATTGGCCGCCCATTCGGCGACCTGGATGTAGTAGGTGCCCGCCACTGCAAAGGTGAAGGTCATGTGGGAATCTGTCTGCGATCCGCCATCGCTGACCGAACCGTCATCATTGATGCTCATTTCCACGCCTTGGGCGTTGAACAGGCGCAGGGTGGAATCGAAGCTGGCGTTGTCGATGTCGAAGGTGACGGCGACGCCCGCCGTGACGGTGAAGGCGTAATATTCCATCCCGCCATGCGTCGTCGCCCGCACCGTGGCGTGCGGAATGGTGGTCGAGTTGGCGATGTCGGGATCACTCAGCAGGTCGAAGCCGCCATCCAGCGACACGGCGCTGTTCATGGTGGCGTTGACCGTCGCCCGCGCCTTGACGATGTCGGGCGCTCCGCCGGTGACGCCGCCGGCCCCGGCGAACAGGATGTCGTTGCCGCCGCCGCCGCGCAGGACGTCGATGCCGCCGTTGCCGCGAAGCACATTGGCCGCACTGTCGCCGGTCAGGACGTCGTTCCCCGACGAGCCGTTGACGTTCTCGATCCCGCTCAGCGTATCTTCGCCATGTCCGCCCGTGGCCCGACCGGTCGACAGATTGACCGTCACGCCCGAGGGGGCGTTGGTGTAATCCGCCGTGTCGTTGCCCGCCCCGCCGTTCAGGGTGTCGTTGCCCGCCCCGCCGATCAGCAGATCGTCGCCGTCGCCGCCATTCAGCGTGTCGTTGCCCGAGCCGCCGTCCAGGGTGTCATTGCCGCCCAGGCCGTTCAGAGTGTCGTCGCCGCCCAGGCCGCTGAGGCTGTCCGCGAACTGGGTGCCGTCCATGACGTTGGCGCCCGCATCACCGGTCAGGTTCACGCCGCTGGTCGGCGGGGCCGAAGGCGCGGCGACCGTCTGGTCCGAGAACCGCAGGAACTCGATACTGGTCAGGGTGTCGGTCCCGTCCGGCCCGACCACCGTGGCGTTCGAGCCGTTCCAGGTGATGGTGTAGGCCGAGCGCGGCCCGCTGAAGACCGCCGTGTCGGTCCCCAGACCACCGTCGATGGTGTCATTGCCCGCACCGCCGGTCAGAACGTTGTCGGAGCCGTTGCCGCGGATGGTGTCGTTGCCCGAGCCGCCGATGGCGTTCTCGATCACCACATTCATGGCCACGGCCACATTGCCGATCAGGCCGCCCACGTTCGAGAAGGCGCCCTGGCGCAGATCGATGACCTGGTTCTGGGTATAGCCCGAGAAGTCGAAGGTATCGACGCCGCCCGCATCCCAGACCGCGAAGATCAAGACCGAACCGATGCCCGTCGCGCTGTACCACGACTGGCCGGCGTTGGAGTTGAAGCCATAGGTGGTGTCGCCCGTGCGCACCGACATATTGGCGCCGTACAGGCGCTGGATGGCCACAATGTCGTCCAGCAGCGGCACCGCCGAATACATGCCGTTGTGATTGCCGCCGGTGTTGGTGGCGCTGAAATAGCTCATCACCGTGTACTGACGGCTGTCTTCATAATATTCCGCATTGGCGGCATAGGTGATGGTCTGGCCCGGCCCCGCGTTATAGGCGCCGGGGTGACGCAGGCCCAGGGCGTGGCCGATCTCGTGCGTCAGCACCTGATAGCCGTACTGAAGCCACTGCGGATTGGCGTTGTAAGCCAGGGAGCTGTTGACCCACACGTCGCCGCTGGCCGAGCCGATGGCGCCGTTGCCCGGCAGATAGGCGAAGGCCGCCGCGCCGTCCGAACCCGACGAGTAGTTTCCGAACAGCATGGTGGCGTTGTTGGAATAGCCATCACCGTCATTGACGCGGGTAAAGGTGATGTTGGCCACATCGGCCCATGAGGCCAGCGCGCTCAGGGTGGCGGTGATCTGCGCTTCGGTGAAACGGCTGAAGCCCTGGGTGTCGTCGGGCATGGTGGTCGGGGTCGTCGACCGGAAGGCGAAGCTGATGTTGGCCGGCTGGCCCAGGGCGGCGCCCCAGAACAGGTTGGAGCGTGTGATGTGCCCGCCCGCCTCGGTCGGGTCGAACGAAATCTTGCCGTTCGGCTGGCGGGCGCCGCCGCCGCGATCATCGGCGTTCAGGAAATATTCCGCCGTCGGGCCGTCCTCGACCACGGGGCCATGGAAACCGCCGCAGCAGCCGCACGGCGCATATTCGCCGACATCGCCGAAGAAACGCTTGTCCAGCAAGGCGTCGGGATTGCGCGCCGCCTGGAAGTTCTCCTGACCAAAGGCGCGACGGCCCAGGATTTCCGCGTCAAACATGGGGGAATTTTCCGTTCTCGAAGAGGGTCTGACGGGAGGATGACCGGTCGTCCGCTTTCCGGCAAGCATGGCGATAATACGCAGACGCCGTTGCACCCCCATCACCGTGGCGCGGCAACCGAAATCGACCGTGAATTCCCGCGGCGAACGCTTGAGAAGGCGGCGTTGTCTGTTATGGCGACGGACAAGAACCCGAGGGGCCCCATCCTTATGAAAATGCTCAAGCTCAGACGAGGTCGCGCCCAGCCGGCCCGGCTGCGGGTGGCGGCGGGCGACCGCGCCCGCGACGCCCAGGCCTGGGTCGAGGCCGCGCGCCACTACAAGGCCGCGCTTGAGATCAAGCCCGAATGGGCCGCCATCTGGGTCCAGTACGGCCACATGATCAAGGAGGCCGGCCGGATGGAAGAGGCCGAGGCCGCCTATCGCCGCGCAGTCGAGCTGGAGCCGGACGAGGCCGACACCCATCTGCAGATCGGCTATCTGATGCGTCGCATGCGGCGTCCCGAAGCGGCGGCCGACGCCTTCCTGAGGGCGGTCGAACTGGACCCTTCGGTGGCGAGCGCGGTCGCGGAGCTGAAGACCCTGGCGGGCCGGGGCATAGAGATCGATCAGGAGCGGCTGGCCCGCGTTCTGCCGCAACTGCGGCGCCCGGTTCAGACACCGTCCCGGGCCGACAGCCTGGGCGCCCTGACGGCGCGTCTGGACAGTCTGCTGTCGCGGTCGCGCGCGGCGGGCCGGCCCGAGGCCAAGGCCTTGGTCAAGGCTCTGACCGCCGGGGTGAAGGCGGCCGAGGCGCTGGAGGCCCTGGAGGCCGAGACGGCGCGCGGCCTGACCCATGTGGTCTTCGACGTCTCGGACCTGATCAGCTATTTCGACAACGCCCGCCTGCCCACGGGCATCCAGCGGGTGCAGATCGAGGTCATCACCGCCCTGCTGACCGAACCGGCGGCCGGGCTGGAGGTTCGGGTCTGCGCCTTCACCAGCGGGCGCGACGCCTGGGTCGAAGTTCCGCAGGACGTCTTCCTGTCCATGGCCGACCTGTCGCTGGTCAGCGGCGAACGCAACGATCCGGTGTGGATGGCGGCGCTGGACGACCTGAAGACCCTGTTGGCCATGTCGCCGATCCTGGCCTTCCCGCGCGGGGCCTGGCTGATCAACCTGGGCACCTCGTGGTGGCTGCAGAACTATTTCCTGCACGTGCGGCGAGCCAAGGCCGCCTATGGGGTGCGTTACGTGCCCTTCGTGCACGACCTGATCCCGATCATGGCGCCCGAACACTGCGTCCAGCGTCTGACCCAGGATTTCATCAGCTGGGCCTCGGGCGTCTTCGCCCACGCCGACCGCTATCTGACCAATTCCGAGGCGTCCAAGCGCGACTTCCTGAAGGTGGCCGCCATCCTGGGGGCCGAGGTTCCGGCCGACGACGTGCATGTGGTGCGGCTGGACGCCGACTTCCGCAAGCCGGCCGCCCCGGCGCCCATGGCCGAAAGCCTGGCACGCTATGGGCTGACCGAAAACGATTTCGTCCTGTTCGTCTCGACCATCGAGTCGCGCAAGAACCACCTGGCCGCTTTCGCCGCCTGGACGGCCCTGGCGCAGAAGCATGGCGTCGACGCCATGCCGACCCTGGTGTGCGTGGGCAATCGCGGCTGGCTGAACGACGCGGTCTTCACCCGCGCCGGAGCCGATCCGGTGCTGCGGCAGAAGGTGCGGATGATCTCGGGCGTGTCGGACCCGGACCTGGCCAATCTGTATCGCGCCAGCCGCTTCACCCTGTACCCCAGCATGTACGAGGGCTGGGGCCTGCCGGTCACGGAATCCCTCTGCTACGGCAAGGCGGCGCTGCTGTCGGATTCCTCGTCCCTGCCCGAGGCGGGGGGCGATCATGCGGTCTTCTTCCCCCTGGGCGACCAGAAGGCGTTCGAGCACGAGCTGGAGCGGCTGATGTTCGACGACGCCTGGCGCGCCCAGGCCGAGGCCAGGGCCGCCGCCTTCCGTCCGCGTCCGTGGCGGGCGCTGGGGCTGGAGATCGCCGAGACGGTGCGCGACTGGGCCGCCCAGGACGCCGAGGCGGGGCTGCAGGAGGCCGCGCCCCTGGCCCCGACCATGGCCGAGCCGGGCCGCTACTACTGGATGCGGCGCGTGACCGAGACCCGCATCGCCCCCGGCATGACGGCGACCGAAATCTTCCGCATCGGCGACGGCTGGTGGCAGCCCGACGACTGGGGCGTGTGGACCAAGGGCCAGGGCGGAACCCTGGCCATCGGCCTGCCCGCGAACCTGGGGCCGGCGCGGCTGTACCTGGGGCTGCAGGGCATTCACGACAAGGCGCTGACCTGCACCGTCTCCATCGCCGGCAAGCCGGTCGAAAGCGGCGTCATCCGGCGTAAAAAGACCCAGTGGGTCAGCCTGCCGCTGGCCCCGGACCAGATCGTCGACGGCGTGCTGCGCATCGACATCAAGGGCGACAAGGTCGAGGACTTCTCCATCGCCACCAAGGGCGGCGATCCGCGCGTGGCGGGGGTCGGCCTGATCGGCTTCATGGTCTGCGCCGAGGATGACGCCACGGCTCGCGCCGACATGGCCGACGCCATCGCCTTCAAGACCCTGCCCGAACTGGCGGACCGCTATCTGGCGCAAAACGCCGCCGACTGACGAACGGACGATTGCCCAAAGGCGGTTTCTCGGCTTACCTCCCCCGCCTGGGAGAGGAACCTTCGCCATGACCGACGCCGCCACGCCCGCCCCGACGACGGGCAAGCGTATCGAATTCACGCCGCGCGCCCTGGTCCTGGGGTGCCTGCTGGCGGTGGTGTTCACCGCGGCCAACACCTATCTGGGCCTGCGGGTCGGCCTGACCTTCGCCTCGGCCATTCCGGCGGCGGTCATCTCCATGGCGCTGCTGCGGGCGTTCCGCACCTCGACCATCTGGGAGAATATGACGGTCCAGACCGTCGCCTCGGTCGGCGGGGCCATGAGCGCCATCATCTTCGTGCTGCCGGGCCTGGTCATGGTCGGCTGGTGGCGCGAGTTTCCGATCTGGGAATCGATCGGCATCTGCCTGCTGGGCGGGGTGCTGGGCGTGACCTTCTCCATTCCGCTGCGCCGGGCGCTGGTGGTCAATGGCGGCCTGCCCTATCCCGAAGGGGTGGCGGCGGCCGAGGTTCTGAAAGTCGGCTCGCGCGGGGCCGATCAGGACGAGGCGGCGGTGCGCGAGAACAAGGCCGGCCTGTGGGTCGTGGTCGGCGCCGCCGTGGTTTCGACCGTCTATTCCTGGCTGGCGGCGGCGCGGGTGTTCGCCGGCGAGGCGGCCCAGTTCATCAAGCTGCCGGCCGTCCTGGGCGGCGGCGCCACGGGCATGGGCCTGGGCATGCAGTTCGCCCTGCTGGGCGCCGGGCACCTGATCGGCCTGACCGTGGGCCTGGCCCAGCTGTTCGGCCTGCTGGTCGCCTGGCTGATCGCCGTGCCGATCATGACCTCGCCCGACTATGTCGCCTGGACCGCCGGCATGGGTCTGGATTCGGTGGCCGCCACCATGGCCGCCGGCGTCTCGGCCGAGGAACTGGCCGCCGGCGTATGGCGCAATGAGGTGCGCTTCATGGGCGCCGGCGTGATCGGCGTGGCCGCCGTCTGGACCCTGCTGAAGCTGGCGGGGCCGCTGGTCGGCGGCCTGACCTCGGCCCTGACCGCCCAGGCGCGGCGCAAGGGCGGCGAGGTGCTGGATCGCACCGAACAGGACATCCCCATCTCGACTGTCGGCATCCTGTCTCTGATCGCCCTGGTCGGCATCGCCGGCCTGATGACCGCCGTGGCCCAGGCGTCGCCGGTTCTGGCCGGTTCAACCGCCCTGCTGGTCGCCGGCGGCGTGGTCTATGTGGTGCTGATCGGCTTCTGCGTGGCGGCCATCTGCGGCTACATGGCCGGTCTGATCGGCTCGTCCAACAGCCCCGTTTCGGGGGTGGGCATCCTGGCCATCGTCATCGCCTCGCTGCTGATGCTGGGGGTGATGGCCCTGACCGGCGCGCCGGCCGATCCGGCCTTCGTCGCCTATGCCCTGATCGTCACCGCCATCGTCTTCGCCGTGGCGGTGATCGCCAACGACAACCTGCAGGATCTGAAGACCGGGCAACTGGTCGCCGCGACGCCGTGGCGTCAGCAGGCGGCGCTGCTGGTCGGCGTGGTCGCCGGCGCCATCGTCATTCCCTTCGTGCTGAACGCCCTGAACAAGGCTTTCGGCTTCGAGGGCGGCCCCGTCGGCATCGCCTCCGAGCCGCTGGCGGCGCCCCAGGCGACGCTGATCTCGGCCCTGGCGCGCGGCGTCATCAGCGGCGACCTGCGCTGGGACCTGATCGGGGTCGGCGCCGTGATCGGCGTGGCGGTCATCATCCTGGACGCCGTGCTGCGCGGCGTGACCAAGGACCGGGTCAAGCTGCCGCCCCTGGCGGTCGGCATCGGCTTCTATCTGCCGGCCGCCGTGACCATGATGCTGGTGGTCGGCGCCGTCTGCGGCTGGATCTACGAAAAGGGCCTGGCCAAGACCCGCTTCGCCGACGTCGGGCGCCGCATGGGCGTGCTGATGGCCTCGGGCCTGATCGTGGGCGAAAGCCTGTTCGGCGTGTTCAACGCCGGCGTCATCGGCGCCACCGAGAACGAGGCGCCCTTCGCCATCTTCAACCTGGGCGACGGCTGGCCGGCCATGAGCCTGGGCCTGGTCGTGTTCGTGGTGCTGACCGGTCTGCTCTACGCCTGGGTGCGGGGCCGCGCGGCCAAGGTCTGATCCGGCCGGAGCCGCCCCATGACCGGGGATGAGCCGCACGCGCGGCGCCTGTCGCGCACCCTGATCGACCTGGCGCCGGGCCTGGCCTTGAGCCTGGCGGTCGCGGGCGCGGCCTGGGCGCTGGGCCAGGTCGAGGCGCATCTGTTCGGCCGCGCCTGGATCGAGCCGCTGGTGCTGGCCATCCTGCTGGGGGTGGCGGCGCGCGGCGTCTGGACGCCCGGCCCACGCTGGCGCGCCGGGATCGCCTTCTGCGCCGGACCGATGCTGGAGGCGGGGGTGGCCCTGCTGGGCGCCACGGTCAGCGCCCAGGCCCTGGCGGCGGCGGGCCTGCCCATTCTGCTGGCGGTGGTGGTTCTGGTGTTCGGCGCCCTGGCGGCCGGCTATTTCATCGGACGGGCCGTGGGCCTGTCGCCGCGCCTGTCGCTGCTGATCGCGGCGGGCAACGCCGTATGCGGCAACTCGGCCATCGTGGCGGTGGCCCCCGTCATCAAGGCCGAGGCCAAGGACGTGGCCGCCGCCATCGGCTTCACCGCCGTGCTGGGGGTGGCGGTGGTGCTGCTGCTGCCGCTGGCGGGGGCGGCGCTGGATCTGAAGCCGGAAACCTATGGCGTGGTGGCGGGGCTGACGGTCTATGCGGTGCCGCAGGTGCTGGCCGCCGCCGCGCCCATGGGGCCGGTGGCGGTTCAGGTCGGGGCGCTGGTCAAGCTGATGCGGGTGCTGATGCTGGGGCCGGTGTGTGTGGTGCTGGGGCTGATCGCCCCGCGTCTGGGCGACAAGGCCGCCGTCTGGCCGCGCCCCAAACTGACCCTGGGCAAGCTGGTCCCCTGGTTCATCGTCGCCTTCCTGGTGCTGATGGCCGCGCGGTCGGTGGGATGGATCAGCGCCGACGCCGCCGCCCGCATCGGGCCGGTGGTCACGGTGCTGACGGTCACGGCCATGGCGGCGCTGGGCCTGGGGGTCGATCCGCGCGCCCTGTTCCGCGCCGGGCCGCGCGTGGCGGCGGCGGCCAGCCTGTCGATCCTGGCCCTGGCGACGGCTGCGATCCTGATCGCCGTCGGCCTGGCGCGGCTTTAGAGTGAACACCTGAGTTCAGTCGATTCCGACTGAACCGAAAATGGTCTGGAACGCCCGCGCTGGCGTTTTGCGACAAGGGCCTGTAAGAGGCGGCGCCTTCCCTGAAACCGCCCTGATGTGCAGCGGCGCGGCCCAGCCGCGACCGAACACAGTCCGCCCGAGTCCGAAATGAACCTTCGCAACGTCGCCATCATCGCCCACGTCGACCATGGCAAGACCACCCTGGTGGACCAATTGCTGGCCCAGTCGGGCGTGTTCCGCGCCAATGAGGCGACTACCGAACGCGCCATGGACTCCAACGACCAGGAGCGCGAGCGCGGCATCACCATCCTGGCCAAGGCCACTTCGGTGGTGTGGAAGGACACCCGCATCAACATCATCGACACGCCCGGCCACGCCGACTTCGGCGGTGAGGTGGAGCGGATCCTGGGCATGGTGGACGGCTGCGTCCTGCTGGTCGACGCCGAGGAAGGCGTCATGCCCCAGACCAAATTCGTGCTGACCAAGGCGCTGAAGATGGGCCTGCGTCCCATCCTGTGCATCAACAAGGTCGACCGCGCCCACGCCGACCCGGACCGGGTGCACCTGGAGACCATCGACCTGTTCTCGGCCATCGGCGCGACGGACGAACAGCTGGACTTCCCGCACATCTACGCCTCGGGCCGCAGCGGCTGGGCGACCATGGACCTGAACCAGCCGTCCGACACCCTGGCGCCGCTGTTCGACCTGATCGTCAGCCATGTGCCGGCGCCCAAGCAGCAGGCGAACGCCGACAAGCCGTTCCAGATGCTGAACGTGCTGATCGAGAGCGACCCCTTCCTGGGCCGCCTGCTGACCGGCCGGATCGAGAGCGGCAAGGCCCTCCCCGGCACGCCGATCAAGGCGCTGGACCGCGAGGGCAAGGTCATCGAACAGGGCCGGATCACCAAGGTGCTGGCCTTCCGCGGCCTGAAGCGTCAGCCGGTGGACGAAGGCGCCGAGGCCGGCGACATCGTGGCCATCGCCGGCATGTCCAAGGCGACCGTGGCCGACACCCTGTGCGCGCTGGAGCTGACCGAGCCGCTGGACGCCCAGCCGATCGATCCGCCGACCATCTCCATGACCGTCTCGGTCAACGACAGCCCCCTGGCGGGCCGCGAGGGCGACAAGGTTCAGTCGCGCGTCATCCGCGACCGCCTGCTGAAGGAGGCGGAAGCCAACGTCGCCATCCGCATCACCGAGACGCCGGGCGCCGACGCCTTCGACGTGGCCGGCCGTGGCGAACTGCAGCTGGGCGTTCTGATCGAGAACATGCGCCGCGAAGGCTTCGAGGTCAGCATCAGCCGCCCGCGCGTGGTCTATCAGACCGGCGAGAACGGCGAGCGGATGGAGCCGATCGAGGAAGTCGTCATCGACGTGGACGACGAACACACCGGCGTGGTCATCGAAAAGCTGTCGGCCCGCAAGGCCGAGCTGAAGGACATGGGCCCCTCGGGCGCGGGCAAGACCCGCATCGCCCTGTCGTGCCCGTCGCGGTCGCTGATCGGCTATCAGGGCGAGTTCCTGACCGACACGCGCGGCTCGGGCGTGCTGAACCGCGTATTCAGCCACTATGAACCCTACAAGGGCGCCATCGAGGGCCGTCTGAAGGGGGTGCTGGTCTCCAACTCGGACGGCGACACGGCGGCCTACGCCCTGTGGAACCTGGAAGAGCGCGGCGTCATGTTCGTGGGCGCCGGCGAGAAGACCTATCAGGGCATGATCATCGGCGAGAACAGCCGCTCCGACGACCTGGACGTCAACCCGATCAAGGGCAAGCAGCTGACCAACGTCCGCGCCTCGGGCAAGGACGAGGCCGTGCGCCTGACCCCGCCGCGCATCATGAGCCTGGAACAGGCCATCGCCTATATCGAGAGCGACGAACTGGTCGAGGTCACGCCCAAGTCGATCCGCCTGCGCAAACAGGTGCTGAACCCGTCCTTCCGCAAGAAGCGCGTCAAGGAAGACTGAGGCGCCTCAGCCGCCGCGCCCCAGCATGCCGCGCCAGCCGCCGCTGGTCAGCAGGGCCACGTCCAGCAGGGCCAGGGCCAGGGGCGTCGACGGCGGGGCGGCGATGAAGCGCGGCCGCCAGTCCGGCCCGTATTTGGCCTTGTAGGCGCGCAGGCCCGAGAAGCCATACACCGCCCCGCCTTCGTCGAAGACCAGGGCGCCGACCCGCGCGAACACCGGCGCCAGCCGCCGGTCGTCCAGCCCCGCCAACGGCGCCAGCCCCAGGTCCAGCGCCCCCCAGCCCTGGTCGTGCGCCCACTGGATCGTACGCACGAACAGATAGTCCATCACCCCCGGCGGGGCGTCGGGCGCATGGCGCATCAGATCGACGGCCAGTCCGTCCCGCGGCCGCGCGCCGGGCATCAGATTGGCGAAGGCGACGATGCGCCCCTGGACCCGCACCACCGCCACCGGCGTCAGATCCAGCCAGGCCGGATCGAACCGGCCCAGGGAAAAGGCCTTCTCCGTCCCCTTGTGGTGGGCCAGCCAGGCGTCTGACACCGCCTTCAGTTCGGCCGCCACGGCCGAGGCCGCGCCGGGCGGCAGCATGTCGAACACGGCCCCCTCGCGTTCGGCCCGGTTGACGGCGGTGCGCAGGTTCTGGCGCGCCTTGCCCTCCAGGCTGAAGACGGCCGTGTCGATCACGGCCGTCTCGCCCACCTTGCGCACGGCCAGGCCCAGGGTGGCCAGGTCGGCCAGCAGCCCCTCGCCCACCGAATAGAAGACCGGCGCCGCCCCATAGCCGTCGGCGGCTTCGGCGAAGGCCCACAGCAACTCGCGCCGTTCCGAAGCCAGGCCCGCCGGTTCGCCCATGGCGATCCAGCGCCGCCCCCGCACCCGATAGGCCAGGACGCTGCGGCCCGACGGACTGAACATCAGCGCCTTGTCGCTCAGGGCGGCCAGCCAGGCCTCGGGCGCCGCGACGTCGGCCTGTTGCAGGATACGGATCGCCTGATCGACCTGCGCCCTGTCGGCCGGCCGATGCCCCGCCGCACCGGGCGCCCCCAGCAGCGACCGGCCGGCGGCCAGCAGGGTCAGCAGCGCCAGCGCCGCCCCGGCGCGCAGGAAGCCTGAAACCTGGCGATCCGTCAGCAGGGTCCACCACAAGGCGTCCTGATAGGCCACGTCGCGATAGGCGAAGAAACCCAGCCACATCACCGCCGCGACCACCGCCGCCAGCAGCAGCAGCCACGCAGGCCGCAACGGCTCGGTCAGTCGGGAATGGCGATTGAAGGCCTTGCGGCACGGCGCCAGCAACAGGGCGACAAGCCCCAGCTGAACGGCCTCTTCCCAATCCAGCCCCTTCATCAGCGAGAACACCGCCCCGCCGACCAGCACGATCAGCACCGCCCAATAGGCGCCGCGCCGCCTTCGCCACAGCCCGGCCGACAGCATCAGCAGCAGGAACCCCGCCACGCTGGCGGCGAAGTGCGACAGATCGATCAGCAGCGGGTGCAGCAGGCGATCCAGAAAAACCAGCCGTTGTGTGAACGCCGGCGTCGCCGCCGACGCCAGCAGCACCACCCCGCCCAGAAAGGCGGCGACGGCGAACACCTGGGGCGTCAGCTCGAACGCCAGCGCGCCGAGACGCCGCAGAAGGTTGCGCTGGTCCCGTTCCGCCATGCGTCAGACTAATCCGCCGCGCTTCGGCCGGGAAGCGGCTGCAAACATGGCGGGGCCAAGGTCATTTGGCGGCGGGTGAAACAATCCGTTGCGGAGCGTGTTTTCAGGTCTCCCCAGCGGGCCAGCGGCCCGTGCAACCGGAGTTCCTCCCATGATCCGCAAGACCACCCTTCTGGCCGGCGTGGCTGGCGCCGTTCTGTTCGCCGCCCCCGCCCTGGCCCAGGACATCCCGGCCCAGGAGCCGGCCCCCGCCACCACCCCGGCCCCGGCGCAGGGCAGCATGACGATCCAGCCCGGCTCTGACGTGAAGAGCGAAAACGGCGCCCGTCTGGGCGCGCTGGAAGGCGTGCGCACCAATGACGTCGGCCAGCAGGAGCTGGAAGTCCGCGGCGACGACGGCCAGCTGCGCGCGGTGCCGCTGGGCGGTCTGCGCCAGGATGGCGAGACCCTGATCGTGGCCCTGACGCCGGAACAGTATCAGGCCGCGCCGGTGGTCCAGAGCGAGGGTGACGACGACGCCGCCCCCACGCCGGCTCCGACCACCGACACCGTCCCGGCGGACCCGTCGATCCCGGCCATGCCGGCCCCGGCCGCCACGACGCCGACCCTGCCGACCGATCCGGCCACTGCGGATCCGACCGCTGAGCCGACCGATCCGGTCGAGCCGGAACCGGCCACGCCTCAGGCCTGATCGCCCGATCCGATCCCTGGACCCGATGACAAGACGGGCGGCCGAAAGGTCGCCCGTTTTTTCGTCGTCCCGCTTTCATCCTCTTTGGGGACTGGCGGCCCGCGCACGGCGCGTTATGGTTCGCAGGACGCCCGCTGGGGGCGTTTCTGACGCCTTGTCCAAGAGTTTCGCCATGACACGCACTCTCGTCGCCGCCGCCAGCCTGGCCCTGGCCGCCCTGGTCGCCGCTCCCGCCGCCCTGGCCGCGCCCCTGCCCGCCGTGATGCAGGACGCCGAGGCGCCGCCGCCGCCGATCAACCTGGAACCGGGCGCGCCGGTGAAGGGCAAGGACGGGACCATCCTGGGTCACCTTCAGGATGTTCAGGTCAATGCCGCCGGCGCCCAGGAACTGCTGGTGCGCGGCGCCGACCGTCGCCTGCGGGCCGTGCCGCTGAACGGAATCCGCCAGGACGGTGTGGGCGTGGCGGTCGACTGGACCCAGCGCGACTTCCAGGCCGCGACCCCGATCGAGGAAGCCCCCCGACCGGCCGCACCCGCGCCCAGCGCCGCACCCAGCGGCGACTGAAACGCCGAACCGGCCATGAAAATGGGGCGGTCCCGACGGGCCGCCCCTTTCTGTGTTCGTCTGTTGTCAGGCCGGGCCGATCAGCGACGCTTGATCAGGCCCAGCAGGAACAGCAGCACGATGGCGCCGATGGTCGCCACGATGGTCGACCCGATCCAGCCGCCCCAGGCGAAGCCCAGAGCATTGGCCAGAAAGCCGCCGATCAGCGCGCCGACGATGCCGACGATGAGGTTGGTGATCAGGCCGTGGTTGCGGCCCATGATCTGTTCGGCCAGCCAACCGGCCACGATGCCGATGACGATCCAGGCCAGAATGCCCATTCCACCCATGACGAAGTCCCTTCTTCCTTAAGGCCAAGCTGCCTCGCCGCATTAATGCGCAGAAGGCGGGGCGGTTGCGTTCACGGCTGCGTCACTCCCCTGACGCGGGAGTGCGGCATGTCCCTTGAAGCGATCCAGGCGAGCCGTTCCGTTTCGGGACAGCCCGAAGCAACAAGGGGTATGGGGCCATGGCCACCGACATCGACCTTCACCTGGGCCGCCGCCTGCGTCGCCGCCGCCGCCTGCTGGGCCTGACCCAACAGCAGTTGGCCCTGCAGGTGGGCATCCGTTTCCAGCAGATCCAGAAATACGAATGCGGCGCCAACCGCATTTCGGCGGCGCGCCTGTGGCAGCTGGCCGAGGCGCTGGAGACGCCGGTCAACTATTTCTACGACGGCCTGGCCGAGGCGATGGAACGTCAGGAGACGGCCAACGGCGCCGGCGAGATGTTTTCCCGCAAAGAAACCCTCGACCTGATCCAGGCCTATTACCAGCTGGGCGAGCGGCCGCGCCGCCGCTTGCTGGATCTGGCCAAGTCGCTGCACGCCGAAGGCGACGCCCCGGCCAACGCCTGATCGCCGCTTGGTTCGTGACTCGTTGGCGGGGCGTGGGTATGCCCGTCGGCGATGACCGAGCTTGAAGCCTTCGCCCTGGACCTGGCCCGCGCCGCCGCCGAGGTCGCCCTGCCGCTGTTCCGCACCGATTGCGGGGTCGAGGACAAGGGCGGACCGGGCGGCTTCGACCCGGTGACCGTCGCGGACCGTCAGGCCGAGGCGGCGATCCGTCGTCTGATCGCCGACCGCTATCCGCATCACGGCGTGGTGGGCGAGGAATATGGCGAGGACCGGCCCGACGCCGAACACGTATGGGTGCTGGACCCCATCGACGGGACGCGCGCCTTCGTCGCCGGCCTGCCGCTGTGGACCACGCTGGTCGCCTTGCGGCACGGCGGAACGCCGAAGATCGGCGTGATCGCCCAGCCCTATCTGGACGAAGTCTTCATCGGCGGGCCGTCGGGCGCACGCCTGATCCGCGGCGGCGCGGCGACGCCGTTGAAATGCCGGCCCTGTCCGCGCCTGAACGACGCGGTGATCGCCACCACCGACCCCGACATCTTCAATGGCGCCGAACACGGGGCCTGGACCCAGGTGCGGGCGGCCGCGCGCCTGGCCCGACTGGGCTGCGACGCCTATGCCTACGCCATGGTGGCGGCGGGGCGCATCGATCTGGTGGCCGAGACGGCGCTGAAGCCCTGGGACTGGTCGGCCCTGGTCCCGGTGATCGAGGCGGCGGGCGGGCGCGTGGTCAACTGGCGCGGCCAGGCGCCCGGCGGCGACGGCCGCATCCTGGCCGTGGGCGACGCGGCCCTGATCGACCAGGCGCTGGTGACGCTGAGACGCGCGGCGATTTAAGAGGCCGCCGTTTCGGCCTGAGCCGCCTGAGGTCGGGGGTCCGGGTCGGCCATGGCCGTCGGTTCCGAAGCCGACGCAGTCACCGGCGACAGATCCTGCACCGGCGACACATAGTCGGCCATGGCGTCGAACTCGTTGAGGAAGACCGCGCGCATGTCGTCGGTCTCCATGATGATCTCGTGCTTGGCGCCCGCCACCTCGACATAACGGCCGCGGCCCAGCCGCTTGGCGGCCCAGCGGGCGGTCTGTTTCCACACGCGGTCATCGTCGGCCGACTGGACGATGCACACCGGAATGCGCACGGACTTCAGCGCCTTGGGCTTCAGAACCCGCTCGCCCGCATCGATGGCGAAGGCCAGCCAGCCCCAGGTCGGGCCGCCGACCGCCAGATGCGGACAGGCGTACATCTGCTGGCGCCACAGCTCATAGCGCGTCTCGTCCGAGGTCAGGGCGTCCTTCTCGAAGGTGTGGTCGAACGGATCGTCCGGGTCGTCCAGCACATAGTCGCCGGCCTTGCCGTGCCGCAGGTTCCAGCGCACGGCCAGCTTGACCGACCACATCGACCGCTTGCCGGTGCGGATCTTCAGCATCGGGCTGGACAGGACGGCGCCGGCGAAACGGCTTTCGCCGGCTTCGAGGCTTAGAAGGTTCAGACAGCCGCCCATGGAATGACCGACCATGATCCAGGGCTTGGGCGCACGGGTTTCATAGGCGTCCAGCAGGCGGGCGTAGTCGTCCAGGAATTCCTCGACCGCGCGGGCGTGGCCCCTCAGCCGGTCCGGCAGCAGGCGGGCCGACAGACCCTGGCCGCGCCAGTCGTGGGCCAGAACGCACCAGCCGCGCGCCAGGAAATTGCCGATCAGCTCGAAATATTTCTCGATGGGTTCGGTGCGGCCGGGCGACAGCACCACCGTGCCGCGCGGCTTGGCCGCCACCAGGGTCGACGGCGTCCAAAGGGCCGAACGCAGGCGCAGGCCGCCGGCGCCACGGAACCAGTCCCCCTGCCCGCCGGGGGGCGAGGAGGCTCCGGGCACGCCCATCAGCGGGGCGTTGGCGGCGAAGGCGGCGGCGCGGTTCACTCAGGCTTCCTGAATTTCAAGGTCATGCGGTCGCTTTCGCCGATCGCATCGTATTTGGTCCGGTCGAACGTCGGGTCGGGCGCCTGGCCCTGGGGCGCCGTCAGACGCTGGGGCGGCAAGGTTTCGACACCGAAGGGATGATCCTTGGTATCCCTTTCATTCGCGTTGATTTCCGAGGCGGCCACAAAGACAAGACCCGCCTCGGCCGCCAGCTGTTTCACGAACGCTTCCTGGACGTATCCGTTCGACGCGGCCGGGTCCTGATCGTCCTCGGGCGCCAGGCGGTGCTGTTCGATCCCCAGAACGCCGCCGGGCCGCAGGGCGGCGAAGGCGTCGGCGAACGCCTTTTCCACCAGACCCGACGCCATCCACGAATGCAGGGTACGCAGGAACAGCACCATATCCGCCGTGCCCGGCGCCGTCAGTTCGCCCGTCAGCCCGCCGAACGACACGAAATCGATGTCGCCATACAGTTTGCGGTCGGCGCCGAAGCGCTCCTGGAAGGCGGCGTTCAACGCGCCCTGGGCCGGGTCGGCGCCGGGACCAGAGGCGAACAGGGCCGCCACATAGCGCCCGTCGCCCTTGTTCAGATAGGGGGCCAGGATTTCGGTGTACCAGCCGCTGCCGGGCCAGACCTCGACCACCTTCATGCGCGGCTGCAGGCCGAAGAAGCGCATCGTCTCCAGCGGGTGGCGATAGGCGTCGCGCGCCCGGTCCTTGGCCCGCCACGGCCCGGCCACGGCCCATTCCAGCGATCCGACCGGCGGTCCCTGGGGCGCGTCCGACGCCGGAGCCTCGGTCTGTTTGTCGCGATTGCACGCCGACAGGCCCAGCAGTCCACAGGCCGCCGCCCCGGCCAGCAGGCCGCGCCGCGAAGCGCCCCCGCGCAGCCCCGAGCTGTGATCAGCCATACGCACTCCCCGTCCTGCGCCCGTCCAACGCCCGGGCCGGCTGCGGTCGAGACGGCTTAACGACGTTCGCGGCCAGGGTCAAAGCCGGGGTCAAAGCCGGGGTCAAAGTCCGCGCGCAGATCAAGCGGGCTTGCGCAGACGCAGGGTCATGCGGTCGCTTTCGCCGATGGCGTCGAAGGCGGCGCGCTCGGCCGGCGTCAGGGTGCGCTCGCCCTGGCTGCTGCGACGAACCGGCGGCAGGGTCCAGACGCCGAACGGGTGGTCGCGATCATCGGCGGCGTTGGCGTTGATGTCGCTGCGGCCGTCCAGCACGAAGCCCGCGCCCTGGGCGGCGTGGATGACATGGCTTTCGGGCACATAGCCGGTCGGGGCGGTGTCGGCGACGTTCAGCCCCTCGACCGCGCGATGCTGTTCGACCGCCAGCACGCCGCCGGGCTTCAGCGCGCGGAAGGCGGCGGCCAGGACAGTGTCGGTGACGCCCGGCTGGCGCGCCCAGTTGTGAAAGGCGCGGGCGATCAGCACCATGTCCGCCGAACCTGGCTCGATCGCCTGCAGCGCCGCCAGATCGTTGGCGGGAACATAACGGCCCCCGGTGGCCTGGGCGTAGGGTTGCAGGATGGCGGTCCACCAGCCGGCGCTTCCGGGCTGGACCTCGACCACCGTCAGGCCGGGCGTCAGGCCCCAGAAGGTCAGGGTTTCTTCGGGGTGGCGGAAGGCGTCGCGGGCGCGGTCGGCGGCGGGACGCGAGGGCGAGGCGATGGCCGCCGCCAGGGCCTGGTCGGCCTGATATTCCGGCACGGCGGTCGAAACGGCCGAACGGGCCGCGCGCGGCGCCGTCTGGGCCTCGGCCGCCAGAGCGGGGGTCAGCAGCATCAGGCCGGCGGCGAGCATCAGGCAGGGACGCATCGGCGATCTCCATCCAAAGGGGCGTTTACCCTTAGCGGCCCGAGACGGGGCGGCAAGTCGGCGCGCGCGTCAGGCGACGATTCCACGCACCGGCGGCCGGCCCCTTGACGCCCCGCGCCGGCTTCCCATCTGAACATCCGAGAGCGCCGATCCCGGGCTCTCACGGACCTGCCGGGGCCCCTTGGGGACCGTCGGGTGCGGAACCCCAACGCCGTCCCGGGCCGAAAACGCGGGGGCGGCTCAACCTTGCTGATCCTCAGGAGGATGACATGCGTACCTATGATTTCTCGCCGCTGTACCGTTCGGCCGTCGGTTTCGACCGTCTGGCCGGTCTGCTGGAAAGCGCCGCGCGCACCAGCCAGGAAAACGGCTGGCCCCCCTACAACATCGAGACCACGGGCGAGAACGCCTATCGCATCGAGATCGCCGTCGCCGGCTTCACGCCCGACGAGCTGAACATCGAGGTGAAGGAGAATCTGCTGACCGTCACCGGTCGCAAGGCCGCCAATGACGAGGCGGTCGCCAGCCGCACCTTCCTGCATCGCGGCCTGGCCGAGCGCGACTTCGAGCGCCGGTTCCAGCTGGCCGACTATGTGGTCGTGACCGGGGCGGACCTGTCGAACGGCCTGCTGTCGATCACCCTGGAGCGCCAGCTGCCCGAGGCGCTGAAGCCCCGGCGCATCGAGATCGCCGCCGGCCAGCCGCTGATCGAAGGCAAGGCCAAGAAGGCCGCCTGACCGGCCGCCGCCCCTTTCGAGTGATCCCCCAAGCCTGGAGGGGCGGCGTTCGCGTCGCCCCTTTTTCTTTTTTTGTCAGGCGGCCTGTTCGGCGGCGGCGGCCAGGCCGATGACGCGGTCCAGCCGCGTGGTCGCCAGATCCACCCCTTCCAGCACCGCATGATGCAGTTCGGCCCCCGACAGGTCGGCGCCACCCAGTTGCGCCTGGGTCAGGTCGGCGTTGTCCAGCCGGGCGTAACGCATGCGGCTCAGCGTCAAGGTCGCCGGCAGGGTGCGCGACCCGCCCAGAGGCAAGGGCCCCAGGCGCGCGCCGCGCAAATCGGCGTTGGACAGATTGGCGCGGCTCATCCGCACCCCGCTGAGGTCCGCGTCCCGCAGATCGGCGCCGCGCAGATCTGCGCCGTCCAGGGCCGCGCCCTGAAACGCCATGCCGCGCAGGTCCATGCCGACCATGCAGGCGCCCTTGGCCGACAGGGCGGGCAGCCGCAGCCCCTTCAGCCGGTCGCCCAGAGGCCGCAGATCCATGGAGTCGAAATTGGCCGGCTCGCCCATCACCCCGCCGCTTTCGGCCCAGGCGTTGGCGTCCAAAGCACGCTGATACAGGGCCTCTGCGCCCGCCACGGCGGCCGCGTCCGGGTCACGCAGGGCGCCGGCCAGATCGGCGCTGTCCAGCTTGGCCGCCCCCACGCTGACGCCCGTCAGCACCGCACCCACCAGACAGGCGCCGTAAAGATTGGTCCCGACCACATCGGCGCCGTCCATCATGGCGCCGGACAGGTCCGCCTCCTTAAGATTGGCGCCGGTCAGCCGCGCGCCGCGCATCGAACAGTCGGTAAAGTCGGCCTTATGCGCGCTCAGCCCTTCCAGGCGCGATCCATCCAGGCGCGCGCCGGAGAAATCGGCGCCGTCGGCGACGCCGGTCATCGTCTCGTGCCGCACGGCCGACAGCCCCTTGGTGGCGTGGGGAATGGCCAGCACGCCTTCGCGGAAATCCGCCTGGGTCAGGTCAGCCTGGCTCAGATTGGCGCCGCGCAGCGACACCCCGCGCAGATCGGCGCGGTTCAGGCGCGCCGCCGCCATATCGGCCCCGCGCAGGTCACAGCCGAACATCAGGGCGCGTTCCAGACTGGCGCCCCGCAGGCAGGCGTTCTCCAGCGACGAGCCCGACATGTCCGCTTCATCCAGCATGCGCCCCGCCAGGTTCAGCCCCGACAGGTCCATGAATTTCAGCGACAGGCGGCGGCCCCCGGGCCGTCCCTGGGCGTAGCGTTCGTGGGCGGCCATGAACAGGTCCAGGTCGCTCTGGGTCAGGCGGCGGCGAACGATGTCGGTCATGCGGCGGCTCCGATCACGTCCAGGCCGCGCACCCCGGTCAGGATGGCGCCGTCCAGTTGAACCTCGCGCGCCTGGGCCCCGTGCAGGCTGGCCCGGCTCAGGTCCGCGCCGGTCAGGATCGCGCGCCGGATGTCGGCGCCCGTCAGGTCGGCGCCGCGCAGCACCGCCCCGGTCAGATCCGCAGGCATGAGACGCTCCGGCCCGATCAGCAACGGCCCCAGTTGCGCCTCGCGCAGATCGGCGCCGTTCAGCCGCGCCCCCGCCAGCCGCGCCCCGCGCAGATCGGCCCGACGCAGGCGCGCCGAGCGCAGATCGGCCCCTTCCAGGTGCGCGCCCTGAAGCTGCACCCCCTCCATGTCCAGGCCGTAGAAGACCGCGCCGCGCGCCGACAGGGCCGTCAGATTGTAGCCGGTGATGGATTTCAGCGCCCGCAGGTCCACCTGATCGAACACCGAAGGCTGGCCCTCGGCCCCGCCGGTTTCGCACCACAGGGCGTGGTCGCGCAGCATCTCGGCGGCCGGCAGGCGCGACACGGGCGCCCCGGTGGGCCGGTCGTCGGTCAGGGCGCCGGTCATGTCGGCCCCATCGGTGCGCCACATCGCGGCCTTCACCCCCACCAGAACCGCGTCCCGCAGGTCGGCGCCAGTCAGATCGGCGCCCGACAGGTCCGCCCCGGCCAGGTCGGCGCCGCGGAAGCTGGCGGCCTTCAGATTGGCGCGGACCAGCTTGCAGTCCTTCATGATGGCGTCGGTGAAGTCGGCCGACTGGGCCTGGACGCCCGACAGGCGCGAACGTTGCAGATTGGCGCCGGCCAGACACGCGCCCTGAGCCTCGGTGTCCTTGCGGTTCTGGGCCTCGACAATGCGGAAGCCGGCCTTGGCGTCGGCAGCGGCTAACGCCCCTTCGCGCAGGTCCGCCTCGAACAGATCGGCGCCGGTCAGGTCGGCCGCGCGCAGACAGGCCCCGCGCAGATCGGCGCGGCGCAGGCTGGCGTCGCACAGGATCACCTCCTGCATGTCGGCGCCGAACAGATTGGCGTTGTCCAGCCGCGCCCCGGTCATGTCGCAACCGATCAGACAGGCGGCGGCGAAGTCGGCGTCGGCCAGATTGCGGCCCCGAAAGCTGAGGCCCGACAGGTCCAGCCAGGCGAAGACCGCGCGCGCTCCGCCCGGCCGCGCCTGCCAAAGGCGTTCGTGCCGGATGCAGATGGCGTCCAGTTCCTGCTGGCTCAGGCGTCGCCGAACGACGGATTGCGGGGCTGCCGACATGGCGACACCCTGCCCCAGACCCGCTTAAGGAAGGTTTGCGAAAACCGACGTTTCGCCAAGCCCTTGACGGTCGGCCGTCTATTCCGTCAGCAGGCCCTGGTCGCGCAGGGCGTCGGCCAGTTCGCCCGGCGCGGTCCACAAACGGGTGTAACCCGCTTCGCCCAGACGCTTCAGCTCGGTCGTCAGATCGGCCTTGGGCGAGGCGGCGAACCGGCCGTCGAAGCCTTCGCCGTCATCGGACACCCGCACCATGGGCCGGCCGGTCTCCAGCCGATGCAGATAGCCTTCGTACAGAACCGCCGCCTGGTCAGCCAACAGCCCCGTCTCGACTTCCAGCCCCGCCTGGCGCAGCCGCTCGACGCCACGGCCCGAGGCGAAGGGCGAGGGATCGACGCAGGCCACCACGACGCGGGTCACGCCCGCCTCGGCCAGGAAATGCGAACAGGATTTGCGCCCCGACGACCGGGCGCCGCACGGCTCCAGCGTCACATAGGCGGTGGCGCCCTGGGCGCGGGCGCCGGCGGCGGGCACGGCCTGTTCCTCGGCATGCGGGCGACCGCCGGCCGCTGTCGCCGCCTCGGCGACCACCTCGCCGCCGTTCACGATGACGCAGGCCACCGAGGGGTTGGGCCAGGTCTTGCCCATCTGCTGTTTGGCCACCGCGATGGCCCGGGCCATGAAGGCCATGTCGTCGGGGCCGCTCATCCGATCACCGGCAGGGGCTGGGCGCGGTCGGCGTCGAGATAGCGGGCGGCCGTCGGCTTCAACTGCGCGTCCAGCTCGATCTCCAGCGGATTGCCGGTCGGAATCTCGACCTCCACGATCCGGTCGTCAGGCACGGCGAACAGATGTTTGACGATGGCGCGCAGGGAATTGCCGTGGGCGGCGATCAGCACATCATCCCCCGCCGCCAGGCGCGGCGCGATCTCGGCGTTCCAATAGGGTAGGACGCGATCCAGGGTAGTCTTCAGGCTTTCGGTGTCCGGGATCGGCTGGCCCGCATAGCGAGGGTCGGCGTGGAAATCCCATTCGCTCCCGGCCTCCAGCGGCGGCGGCGGAGTGTCATAGCTGCGGCGCCAGACCTTGACCTGATCCTGACCGTGCCTGGCCGCCGTCTCGGCCTTGTCCAGGCCCGTCAGCCCGCCATAGTGCCGCTCGTTCAGGCGCCAGTCCTCGACCACCGGCACGGCGTCCAGACCCGCCGTCTGCAGGGCCAGGGCGCCTGTTCGCTTGGCCCGTTTCAGCACCGAGGTGAACATGACCGCTGGGCGGAAACCCGCCTGGGCGATCAGGTCGCCGGCGCGCCGGGCCTGGGTCTCGCCCTCGGCCGTCAGATCGACATCGACCCAGCCGGTGAAGCGGTTTTCCAGGTTCCACTGGCTCTGGCCGTGGCGCAGCAGGATCAGGCGCGGCATCCCAAACTCCGTTGATCTGTGTTCCGGGGGTAGGCCCGGCGCCCGCGTGGGTCAAGCAGACCCGCCGCACGACCGCGGCGCACCCTTCACGATGATCGTGCGTTGTCCCGGCGCCCGCCGCCCGGCTATAGCCGCAGAACCTTCGCCTTACGGAAGCCGCCTATGCCCAAGCCCCGCGCCGACCTGGTTCCCAACACCGCCGCCTATGAGACCACGCCGCTGGTCAAGGCCACGGGGTTCCGGGAATACGACGCCCGCTGGGTGCTGGAGAAGGAGATCAACCTTCTGGGCATCCAGGCCCTGGGCCTGGGGCTGGCCACCTATGTGCACGAAATCGGCGTCGCACCCCGCATCGTCGTGGGTCACGACTTCCGCAGCTATTCCCTGAGCGTGAAACAGGCCCTGATCCTGGGCCTGCTGGAAGGCGGGATGGAGGTTCTGGACATCGGCCTGGCCCTGTCGCCCACGGCCTATTTCGCCCAGTTCGCCCTGGACGCCCCCTGCGTGGCCATGGTCACCGCCAGCCACAACGAAAACGGCTGGACCGGGGTCAAGATGGGCGCGAACAAGCCCCTGACCTTCGGCCCCGACGAAATGGGCCGGCTGAAAGCCATCGTGCTGCAGGATCAGGGCGTGGCCCGGCCGGGCGGGCGGCTGGAAAGGGTCGAGGACTTCCGCGAACGCTATATCGCCGACGTCGCCGAAAAGGTGCGCCTGAGCCGCCCGCTGAAGGTCGTCTGCGCCTGCGGCAACGGCACGGCCGGCGCCTTCGCCCCCGAGGCCCTGCGCCGCATGGGCGCCGAGGTGATCGAGATGGACACCGACCTGGATTTCACCTTCCCCAAATACAATCCCAACCCCGAAGACCACGCCATGCTGGTGCAGATGGCCGCCAAGGTGAAGGAGACGGGCGCCGACCTGGCCCTGGGGTTCGACGGCGACGGCGACCGCTGCGGCGTGGTTGACGACAGGGGCGAAGAAATCTTCGCCGACAAGATCGGCCTGATGCTGGCCCGCGACCTGTCGGCCATCCACCCGGACAGCACCTTCGTGGTCGATGTGAAATCGACCGGCCTGTACAAGACCGACGCGGTGCTCAAGGCGAACGGCGCGACCACCGTCTACTGGAAGACCGGCCACAGCTACATCAAGCGCAAGACCGCCGAGATCGGCGCCCTGGCCGGGTTCGAGAAGTCGGGCCATTTCTTCATGGCCGGGCCGCTGGGCCACGGCTACGACGACGGCATCGTGGCGGCCGGGGCCGTGCTGGCCATGCTGGACCGCAATCCGGGCAAGCGCCTGTCCGAGCTGAAGGCCGCCCTACCCGACGCCTGGACCAGCCTGACCATGTCGCCCCATTGCGACGACGAGCTGAAATACGGGGTGCTGGACCGGATCGTGGCCGAATATCAGGCCCTGGCCGACGCGGGCGGCGAAATCCTGGGCCGCAGGATCGTCGAGGCCATCACCGTCAATGGCGTGCGGGTGCATCTGGAGGACGGCAGCTGGGTCCTGGTCCGCGCCTCGTCCAACAAGCCGGAACTGGTGGTGGTGGTCGAATCCATGCGGTCCGAGGACGACATGCGCGCTCTGTTCCGCCAGGAGGTGAAGCCGCGCCTGGCCCGATACGCCGAGATCGGCGCCTATAATCAGGAGATCTGACCTGACCGATCCGGTGGTCATCGTCGGCGGGGGCTTTTCCGGCGCCATGCTGGCCGCGCGCCTGGCCGAGCGGGGGCGCGCCTCGGTCGTCATCGACCGGACCGGGGATTTCGGGCGCGGCGTGGCCTATTCGACGCCGTTCCCGGGCCATCTGCTGAATGTGCGGTCCGGCCGGATGAGCGCGGTCGAGGGGCGGCCCGGCGATTTCGTCGACTGGCTGACGACCCACGCCCCCGATCACGCCGACCCCGACGGCTTCGCCCCGCGCGCCCTTTATGGCCGCTATGTGCAGGACCGACTGGCGGCGGTCGAGGCGGCCCACCCCGGCCTGATCCGGCGCGAGGTCGCCGAAGTCGCGGCCATCACCGAACAGGGGGTGCGGCTGGCGGACGGGCGGATGATCACGGGCGGGGCCGTGGTGCTGGCCACCGGCAACCCGCCGCCGCGCACCGCCAAGGGTGACGCCAGGGTGCTGTCCGATCCCTGGGCGCCCGGCGCGCTGGACAGCATCACCGAGGCGGACGACGTCGTCATCATCGGCACCGGCCTGACCATGATCGATGTGGTCCAGACGCTTGAAGCGCGCGGCTGGACCGGCCGGGTTGCGGCCCTGTCGTTCAAGGGCGTGGCGCCTCTGCCGCACGGATACGGACACGATGCGCCCGCCGACCTGCCGTCCGACGCCGTGGCCGGGCCGCTGTCGCAGCGGCTGAAGGCGGCGCGCGCCCTGGCCCGGCGCACCGACTGGCGCGCGGTGATGGAGGGCTATCGCCCGATCACGGCCCGGCTGTGGCTGGAGGCGACGACGGCCCAGCGCGCACGCTTCCTGCGTCACCTGCGCCCCTGGTGGGACGTGCATCGCCACCGCATCGCACCGCAGATGGCGGACATGCTGACGCGGCTGGAGGACCAGGGCCGGCTGACCCTCAGGGCCGGGCGGCTGGACCGCATCGAGACGCAGGAAGAAGGCTTGGCCGTCCACTGGCGCCCCGCCGATGGGGCCGCCGCTGACCCCCTGACCGCCGCCTGGGTCATCGACTGCACCGGCCCGGCGCACGATCCGGCGACCCACGCCCTGACCGCGCCCCTGATCGCCGCCGGCCGCGCGCGGCTGGAGCCGCTGGGCCACGGGCTGGACCTGGACGCCGACGGACGGGTGCGAGACGCGGCGGGCCATGCGGACGGCCGCCTGTGGATGGTCGGCCCCCCGGCCCGCGCCGCCTATTGGGAAACCATCGCCGTGCCCGATATCAGGAAACGCATCGAAATCCTGGTTGGCGCCCTGGCCTAGCGGAACGCGCCTTCGCGCAGGTTCAGCCCGTGCTCAAGCCAGGCCTTCAACGCGACCAGCATCTGGGTCCAACCCATGCAGTTGCCGTAGGAGGCCTTCAGCCCGGTCGGCGTCTGACGCCAGCCTTCCTCGGCGATGGTGACCAGGGTGCGCGCGCCGCCATCCAGCGGGGTGAAGGCCATGGTCACCGTGGTCATATAGCCGGCCGCGACCACCGGATCGGCGTCGTCCGGCACGCCCTCATTGGCCTCCCATTTCAGGACGATGCGGCGGTCCTGCACCACCTCGACCACCTCGACCGGAAAGGGGCCGGGGAAGTCTGCGAACTCCCACTGCACCGTCTGGCCTGTCGCCAGCCGACCGACCGCGCCGCCGGTGGTGAAATACGCCGACAGCTGTGCCGGGTCGGCCACCGCATCGAACACCTGATGCACAGGCTTGGACACCCGCATCCCGACCTCGAATTTCAGTTCCATACCGCGCTCCCTTGCTTGCATCCGCGCCAGATAGGTTATAAAATCATAACATGTCAAATTCGGACGATCTGGACGCCGTTTTCCGGGCGCTGGCTAACCCGGTCAGGCGGCGGCTGCTGGACGCGATGAAGGACGGCCCGCGCACCACGGGCCAACTGTGCGAGGCCGAGCCGTCGCTGGATCGCTGCACGGTGATGCAGCATCTCAAGGCGCTGGAGGCGGCCGATCTGGTCATCGTGCGGCGCGAGGGGCGCGAGCGGTGGAACCACCTGAACGCCATGCCGATCAAGGCCGTGCACGACCGCTGGATCGCCCCCTATGCGCGCGGCGCCGTGGCCATGCTGGCGGACCTGAAGGACCGGGTGGAGGCCTAACCCGCCGCCTTCACCGCCGCCGCGATGTCCGAGACCACGCGGCGGACCAGGGCCTCGTCGTCGCCCTCTGCCATGACGCGGATCAGTTTCTCGGTGCCCGAGGGACGCACCAGCACCCGGCCGGCGCCGTTCAGGGCGGCCTCGCCATCTGCAATCGCGGCCTTGACCGTGGCGTCTTCCAGCGGCTTGCCGGCGGTATAGCGCACGTTCTCCAGCAACTGCGGCAGGGTGTCGAACTGGCGGGCCAGCTCGCTCATCTTGCGCCCGCTGTCGACCATGACGGCCAGTACCTGAAGGGCCGCCATCAGGCCGTCTCCGGTGGTGGCGTGGTCGTGCAGGATGATGTGCCCCGACTGTTCCCCGCCCAGGTTGAAGCCGCCTTCGCGCATCCGCTCCATCACATAGCGGTCGCCGACCTTGGTGCGCTCCAGCGTCAGCCCTTCGGCCAGCATGGCGCGTTCAAGCCCCAGGTTGGACATGACCGTGGCCACCACACCGCCGCCGGTCAGCAGCCCCTGGCGCGACCAGTCGCGCGCGATCAGGGCCATGATCTGGTCGCCATCGACCACCTGGCCCGTCTCGTCGCAGATGATCAGCCGGTCCGCGTCGCCGTCCAGGGCGATGCCGATGTCGGCGCGGTACTTTTTCACGGCCTCCGACAGGGCCGCCGGATGGGTCGAGCCGCAGTCCAGGTTGATGTTCATGCCGTTCGGCTCGACCCCGATGGGGAAGACCTCGGCGCCCAGTTCATACAGGGTCGTCGGCGCCACCCGGTATCCGGCCCCGTTGGCGCAGTCGATGGCGATGCGCAACCCCTTCAGGCTTAGGCCCTTGGGGAAGGCGTGTTTGGCGATCTCGACATAGCGGGCCTGGGCGTCGTCGATGCGCTTGACCCGGCCCAGACGGTCGGGCGCGGCCAGCCCCTCGCCCAGGCCCTCGTCCATCATGGCCTCGATCTTCAGCTCGATCTCGTCCGACAGCTTGTAGCCGTCCGGGCCGAACAGCTTGATGCCGTTGTCGGTGAAGCTGTTGTGCGAGGCCGAGATCATCACCCCCAGGTCGGCGCGCATCGACCGGGTCATCATCGCCACCCCCGGCGTCGGCAGGGGGCCGAAGGTCAGCACATCCATGCCGACCGAGGCGAAGCCCGCCACCAGGGCCGGCTCGATGGTGTAGCCCGACAGTCGGGTGTCCTTGCCGATCACCACCAGATGCCGCCGGTCGTCGGCCGACATGAACAGCTTGCCGGCGGCCAGGCCTACACGCAAAGCCACCTCGGCGGTCATCGGATGGGTGTTGGCGCGGCCGCGAATGCCGTCCGTTCCGAAATACCGCCTGTCGGCCATGCGTCGTCTCCCACGAAACCATCCGAAACCGCTTTTTAGGTGCCGGACTCGTAATGTCGTCCTAGAGCAGACTATCAACGCCGTCATCCTCGGGCTTGACCCGAGGATCGGATGCGCCAGCGCTCCGTCAGGAAGCGTTCGGGCGTGTGCGTGAACGTCTTCGTCTCCGCCTGCCTCGGCCTCTGATCCTCGGGTCAAGCCCGAGGATGACGGATCGGAACGTGGCGACAGATTTCGGAGCGAGACCACCATGTGCGGCATCATCGGCGTCAGCGGCCAGGGTCCGGTCGTCCCCCGTCTGATCGACAGCCTGAAGCGGCTGGAGTATCGTGGCTATGATTCCGCCGGGGTCGCCGCCCTGGTCGACGGTCGCATCGAACGGCGCCGCGCCAAGGGCAAGATCCGCGAGCTGGAGGCCGTGCTGGCCGACGATCCGATCAAGGCCACGGTCGGCATCGGCCATACCCGCTGGGCCACCCACGGCGCGCCGACCACGGCCAACGCCCACCCGCACAAGGCCGGGCGGGTCTGTCTGGTTCACAACGGCATCATCGAGAATTTCGCCGAGCTGAAGGCCGAGCTGGAAGCCGCCGGCCGGGTGTTCGAGAGCCAGACCGACACCGAGGTCGTGGCCCATATGATCGACGCGGCGCTGGAGACCGGCGTCGCGCCGCTGGACGCCTTCAAGTCGGTGCTGGACCGGCTGACCGGCGCCTATGCCCTGGCGGTGCTGATCGAGGGCGAGGACCAACTGATCCTGGGCGCCCGACGTGGCAGCCCCCTGGTCGTCGGCTGGGGCGAAGGCGAGATGTATCTGGGCTCCGACGCCCTGGCGGTCGGGCCGTTCACCCAGGAAATCAGCTACCTGGAAGAAGGCGATTACGTCGCCATCGACCGTTCGGGCGCGCGCATGTTCGACGCCTCGGGCGCCGCCGTCGAACGGCCGGTGGTCAAGGTCTCGGCGTCGTCCGCCCTGGTCGAAAAGGGCGAGTATCGGCACTTCATGGAAAAGGAGATCCATGAACAGCCCGACAGCGTCCAGCACACCCTGTCGGAATATCTGGACCTGGTGACCGGCAAGGCCAAGGCCCAGCCCGTCGACTTCGCCGCCATCGACCGCATCCAGATCATCGCCTGCGGCACAGCCTTCTACGCCGGCCAGATCGGCAAATACGCCTTCGAGAAGATCGCCGGCCTGCCCTGCGACGTCGAGATCGCGTCGGAGTTCCGCTATCGCCACCCGGCGCTGACGCCCGGCACGCTGGCGGTCGCCGTCAGCCAGTCGGGCGAGACGGCCGACACCCTGGCCGGCCTGACCTGGTGCAAGCGTCAGGGCTTGAAGACCGCCGCGGTGGTCAACGTCCATTCGTCTTCCATGGCGCGCGAAGCTGAGACCCTGTGGCCCACCCATGCGGGGCCCGAGATCGGGGTGGCTTCGACCAAGGCCTTCACCGCCCAGGTGGCGGCCCTGCTATCGCTGGCGGTGGCCGCCGGGGTGGCGCGCGGCCGTATCGATCCGGCGGCCGAGGCCGAACTGGTCAAGGCCCTGTTCGAGGCGCCGCGCCTGATCGCCGAAGCCCTGGCCATGGACGACGACATCCGAGCCGTGGCGGTGGACCTGTCCAAGGCGCGTGACGTGCTGTTCCTGGGCCGGGGCGCCATGTTCCCCCTGGCCATGGAAGGTGCGCTGAAGCTGAAGGAGATCAGCTATATCCACGCCGAGGGCTACGCCGCCGGCGAGCTGAAGCATGGCCCCATCGCCCTGGTGGACGAGGAAACCCCGATCATCGCCCTGGCCCCGCTGGACGAGGTGTTCGAGAAGACGGCGTCCAACCTGCAAGAGGTCGCCGCGCGCGGCGGTCCGGTGGTGATGATCGCGCCCAAGGCCGCGCCCGATCCGCATGGCGCCGGCATCGCCCGGGTCGATGCGCCCCAATGCCACCCGCTGGTTGCGCCGCTGATCTATGCGGTGCCGGTGCAGTTGCTGGCCTATTATACGGCGGTCCAGAAGGGCACGGACGTCGACCAGCCGCGCAACCTGGCCAAGTCGGTGACGGTGGAATAGGCGGCTTCCGGCGACGCGGGCGCCCCGCTATGGTCCGCGCCCGTTTCGAACCGGAGATCGCATGAGCGCCTCGACCCGCCGCCTTCGCAAGGCCGTCCTGCCCGTCGCGGGTCTGGGCACCCGCGTCCTGCCCGGCACCAAGACCACGCCGAAGGAGCTGCTGAACGTCGTCGACCGGCCGATCCTGTCCTACATCGTCGAAGAGGCGCGCGAGGCGGGCATCGAGCATATCGTCTTCGTCACCGGCCGCGCCAAACAGGCGATCGAGGACTATTTCGACCATCAGGTCGAGCTGGAGGCCCAGCTGGCCGCCAAGGGCAAGACCGACATCCTGGACGCCCTGAACGCCGACCTGGCCCGTCCCGGCGAAATGAGCTTCACCCGCCAGATGCAGCCCAAGGGCCTGGGCCACGCCGTCTGGTGCGCCAAGGACATCATCGGCGACGAACCCTTCGCCGTCATCCTGCCCGACGTCATCGTGGACGCGGCGCCCGGCGCCCTGAAGCAGCTGGCCCAGGTCTATGAACAGACGGGCGGAAACGTCATCGGCGTCGAGGCCGTGCCCGAAGACCAGACCCACAAATACGGCATCGTCGATCCGGCCAGCCGCGACGGCCGCCGCATCGCCATGAAGGGGATGGTCGAAAAGCCGGCCCAGGGCACGGCGCCGTCGAACCTGTCGATCTCGGGGCGGTACATCCTGCAGCCCGAGATCTTCGATATCCTGGCCACCCAGGAGAGCGGCGCCGGCGGCGAGATCCAGCTGACCGACGCCATGGCCCGGCTGATGCAGATCCAGGGCTTCACCGCCTATGAGTATGAGGGCGCGACCCACGACTGTGGCGACAAAATCGGCTTGCTGCGGGCCAATGTCGCCCTGGCGCTGAAACGCCCCGATCTGGGCGAGGCGGCGCGGGCGGCGGTGTCGGCCCTGCTGTAAGGGGCTATCAGGTCAGCCCGGCGTGCGTGTGGCGGTGGTCATGCGGCAGTGGTTGTCCACCTCGGGCCGGCCGGTGTTGGAGCCGTTGGAGGCCAGAATGCCGCCCCGCGCCTGACAGTCGGCGGCCAGACGATCCAGGGCGCTGAGATAGGTCGAATCCCGGCCGCTGCCGGCCGTGGCGCAGGCAGCCAGGGCAAGGGCGGCGGCGGACAGGCTGAGAATGGTCAGGGCGCGCATGGCGATCTCCTTCAGGAACGGCGATGATTTTAACCTAACGCCTGAGCCGCTCAACCGCTTCAACCAGACGTGAAAGCTGGGCCGGGTCTGACAGGCGATGATCCCCGCCTTCGATCCGTTCCAGTGTGACGTCCGCACCCTCCAGCCGCTCCAGCAGCGCCAGTTGATGCCGCCACGGCACGACGTCGTCGGCCGCGCCATGCAGGATATGCAGCGGGGTCTGGAGCCGCACCGGCCCGTCCAGCAGCAGCCAGTCGCGCGCCTCGTCGAACATGGCGCGGGTCAGGACGTATTCGCCCAGCCCCTCTTCGACCATCAGGGCCTCCCCGTCGCGCAGGATGGTCTGGCGCACATGATCCGGCAGGGTCGGCCACATCAGCCGCTGGGTGAAATCCTGGGCCGGATTGACCAGCACCAGCCCCGCCATCCGTTCGGGCCGCGCCAGGGCCAGCAACAGGGCGATCCAGCCGCCCATGGACGACCCGACCGGGATCACCGGCCCGTTCAGGGCGTCGATCAGGGCGATCGCATCCTGGCGCCAGCGGCCGATGGTGGCCTGACGCCAGTCGCCGGACGAGACGCCATGGGCGAAATGGTCGTAACGGACGTAATTCCAGCCGCCTTGGCGCGCCGCCGCGTCCAGGGCCAGGGCCTTGGTCCCCTCCATGTCCGAGCGGAAGCCGCCGATCCAGACGACGGTCGCTCCGTCGCCCGCAACACGTTTGAAGGCCAGGGTTTCGCCATCGGGGCGGATCAGGTGCTGGGTGTCGGTCATGCGCTCCTTCTGCATGCTTCCACCCTCTTCGTCATCCTCGGGCTTGACCCGCACGGCGCGGGATAGGACGGAAGACCCATGCCCACGCCCCAGGTTCTGTTCGTCACCTCCAACCGCATCGGCGACTGCGTCATCTCCTCGGGCGTGATCCGCGAGATCGGCCGCCAGATTCCGGGCGCCCAGATCACCGTGGCCTGCGGCCGCCCGCCCGCGCCCTTCTTCCGCTCGGCCCCCGGCGTGGTGCGCACCATCATCCTGGACAAGAAGAAGGCGGCCGGACACTGGCTGGACCTGTGGCGCCAGGTGCGCGGAACCCGCTGGGACATGGTCATCGACATCCGCGGCTCGGCCCTGGCCTGGCTGATCCCGGCGCGGCGGCGCGTGGTCTACAACCGCCGCTGGGAGACGGGGCTGCGCAAGGTTCAGATGGTCAGCCGCCTGATGGGCGCCGATCACGACCTGGACCCCGAACTGTTCATCGACGCCCGCGCCCGCGCCGAGGCCGCCGCCGTGATCGATCCGCAACTGGCGTCCGGCGCCGGTCCCGGCCCCGTCATCGCCCTGGCCCCCATCGCCCACCAGCCGGGCAAGAGCTGGCCGGCCGACCGCTGGGGCGAACTGGTGCGGCGGCTGAAGGCGGAACCGCGCTTCGACGGCTGGCGCTTCATGCTGGTGGGCGGGCCGGGCGACCATCCGCCGGCGGCCCCGGCCCTGGCCGAGGCGGGCGACCGGGCCATCGACGTCGTGGGCAAGGGCGACATCCTGGCCTCGGCCGCCGCCATCGACCGGGCCGATCTGTTCGTCGGCAACGATTCGGGCCTGATGCATGTGGCCGCCGCCGCCGGTCGGCCCACCCTGGGCCTGTTCGGGCCGACCGAATGGTGGCTGTACGGTCCGTGGGGGCCGAAGACCCGCACCGTGGCCTCGAACGAGACGCGCGGACAGTTCGCCCCGATCGAGGCCTTGAGCGTCGATCACGTCTTCGATGGTGTTCTGGCGCTACACGACGCCTACATAACGGCGCCGGACGCCCGCCAGCCTTGAATTTCAGCCGTTCCGGCGGCATATGAAGCGGCTGGGGAACGCGACCGCGGGTCGCGGGCTTTACCCTGCCAGACATGTAAACAGCCAAGGAAACGACGCCCATTCGCCGTCCGATGCAAACGCCGCCCGTCAAGGACGGGCCGCCCATGAACAACGACATCCGCGCCTCTCGCGTGCTTCTGATCGATCAGAACGGCGAGAAACAGGGGGTCATGCCGCTGTCGGCGGCCCTGGAGGCCGCGGAGGAAGTCGGACTGGATCTGGTGCAGATCGTCGCCAGCGCGGACACGCCCGTCTGCAAGATTCTGGACTACGGCAAATTCCGCTTCCAGGAACAGAAGAAGAAGGCCGAGCAGCGCAAGCGCCAGAAGGTGGTCGAGCTGAAGGAAATCAAGCTCCGCCCCAACATCGACACCCACGACTATGAGGTGAAGGCCAAGGCCATGCACCGCTTCTTCGAGGAGGGCGACAAGGTCAAGGTGACCCTGCGCTTCCGGGGCCGCGAAATGGCTCACCCCGAACTGGGCATGAAGCTGCTGAACAAGGTCCAGGCCGACTTCGACGAAGTGGCCAAGGTCGAATATGCGCCCCGCATGGAAGGGCGCCAGATGATCATGATCCTGGCTCCGCGATAAGCGTCGGCGATCAGCAAGAGACAGAACGGGCGGTCGGACATCCGGCCGCCCGTTTTCGCATCGCCAGCGGACGCTGCGACCGCTAATCAGTCTCGCATGAGCCAGAACGTCGCACCCCCCGCCGCCGGACGCCCCCAGACCCCGGCCCTGGTCGTGCTGTTCAGCGTGGTGTTCATCAATCTGGTCGGCTTCGGCCTGGTGGTGCCGCTGCTGCCGTTCTTCGCGGCGACGCTGGACGCCGCGCCGTGGCAGATCACCCTGATGTTCTCGGCCTATTCGCTGGGCCAGTTCTTCGCCGAACCCTTCTGGGGCCGGCTGTCGGACCGGATCGGCAGGAAGCCGGTTCTGCTGATCACCCTGGCCGCCAATGCGGCGGGTTATCTGGCCCTGGCCTTCGCCCCCGACATCTGGAGCGCAGTGGCCATCCGCCTGTTCACCGGCCTGGGCGCGGGAAACATCTCGACGGTCCAGGGCTATGTCGCCGACGTCACCCCGCCCGAGCGGCGGGCCGGACGCATGGGGCTGATCGGGGCCGCCTTCGGCCTGGGCTTCATCGTCGGGCCGGGCCTGGGCGGGCTTCTGACCCAGCCGCAGCTGGGCCATGTGGGCTATATGCTGCCCATCTTCACGGCGGCGGGCCTGGCGGCCCTGGCGGCGGTCGGGGTGGCGGTCTTCCTGAAGGAAAGCCGGGCCAAGGCCGATCCGGCCGCGCCCCGCCCCGCCTTCCTGTCGGGCCTGAGCGAAGCGCGGGCCAATCCGGTGGTGTCACGGGTGCTGCTGGTGACCCTGATCTATATGGCGGGATTTTCGGCCATGGAGAGCGTCTTCGGCCTGTGGGCCGAGGCCCGTTACGCCTGGGGCGCGCGCGAAGTGGGTCTCAGCTTCATGATCGTGGGCGTGGTCTCGGCGTTGAACCAGGGCATCTTCGCCGGCCGGCTGGCGCGCCGGTTCGGGGAAGCGCGAGTGCTGACGGTCGGCATGCTGATGTTCGGCGCCTCGCTGGTGCTGCAGGTGATCGCCCCGACCGAATGGTTCCCGGCGCTGCGGCTGGACCTGGGCCTGTTCACCCTGCCGCTGCCGCAAGGGTGGGTCATTCCGCTGGTGATGATTCTGGGGGCCGGGGGGATGTCCCTGGCCATGCCCAACATCTCTGCCCTGATCTCGCGCGCCACGCCGCCGGATCGCCAGGGGGCGATGCTGGGACTGAACATGGCGTCGGGGTCCATCGCCCGTATCTTCGGCCCCATGTTCGCCGGCGCCCTGTTTTCCGGGCTGGGCCACGACTGGCCCTTCCTGGTCGGCGCCGCCCTGACCGTGCCGGCGGCCATCATGGCGGTGAACGCCGGACGGGCGGCGAAGCGGAACAACAAGGCTCAGCTTGCAAGTCAGTAATGACCTGATATTTTTCTACAAAAGCAACAATAGGTTGTGAGCCATGCTTCGTTTCGCCGTCAACGCCATCGCTGCGATCGCCGTCGTGGTGGGCACGGGAGCCGCGGCTCAGACGTCGTCCACCCCCTCGACGCCCGCCTCCGTACAAGCCTATGCCGCGCTGCCGATCATGGAGAGTCTTTCTGTCTCGCCAGACGGATCGCGTCTGGCCTGGATCGACCGTTCAAACGGCGGTTTGCGGGTGCGGGCTCTGGACCGCGCCAGCAATGAGATGCTGATCGACGTCGATGTGTCGGACCGAACGGTACGCGATGTCTTCTGGGCCTCGGCCGATCACGTCGGCGTCGTGACGACCGTGCTGGATCAGACTCCGCTGGGATATGGGCAATGGGCGTTGATGGACACCATCAATGTACGCACCGGCCGCGCCGCCCGGGTGATGCATGAGGCCGACCGTCGCGCCTTCCCGCTGATCGGCAGCTATTCGCGTGGGACCTACCGTGGGGAGCCGGTGCTTTACGTTCGCGCCGTGGGCGAAGTGATCCGCGGGGGCTACGCTTACAATCTCTACCGGGTCAATCTGGACAATGGCCGGGGCCGCACCCACGAAGAAGGCGTCGAGAACGTCCAGGATTATTTGCTGCGCCCCGATGGAACCGTGGCCGCGCGCGTCACCTACAACACCGACGATGGGCGCTGGCGCCTGGCGGCGCGCACGGGAGCGGGCTGGCGCGAAGTCCATTCCGAACGGGCTCCCCTGGACCCGCCGGCTCTGCTGGGCTTTGGCCGGACCCCCGACACCGTCGCCTTCGCAGGTGAGGTGGATGGCAAGGCTGTCGTGTCCCATGTCGGCCTTCTGGCGGACCATGCGGTCGAGCCGATCGTCCTGCCGGACCAGCCCAACGCCGTGTTCCGTGATGTGAATCGCACCATCACGGGGCTGGGCTTCTATGGTTCGGGCCAGCAGTATGTCTTTTTCGATCCCAACACCCAGGCTGCATGGTCACGGGTAGCTGCGGCCTTCCCCGAGAAGCAGGTCGTCATCGGATCGACCAGCGACGATCAGACGGTCTTCACCCTGCACGTTTCTGGACCGGCCGAGCCTGGCTCCTGGTACCTGTACGATGCGGGACGGGGCGCCATGTCATTGATCCGCCGCACACGGCCTGACGTGACCCAGGTGGCCGAGGTGCGGCCCGTCAGTTACGCCGCGGCCGACGGAACGCAGATCGAGGCCCTGCTGACGCTGCCGCCGGGGCGCGATCCGCGCAACCTACCCGTCATCATCTTTCCGCATGGCGGGCCGCAGTCACAGGACACCATCGGTTTTGACTGGTGGGCTCAGGCCATGGCGGCGCGGGGCTATGTCGTGTTCCAGCCTAACTTCCGCGGTTCGGACGGCTATGGCCGCGCCTTCGTCGAAGCGGGCTTCGGCGAATGGGGCCGCAAGATGCAGTCCGACCTGTCCGATGGTCTGCGCTGGCTGACCCAGCAGGGGATCGCCGATCCCGCTCGGGCCTGCATCGTCGGCGCCAGTTACGGCGGGTACGCCGCCCTGGCCGGCATGACACTGGACGCAGGCGTCTATCGCTGCGGCGTGTCGGTCGCGGGAGTGTCGGACCTTCGGGCCATGTTGCGCGAGGAGCAGCGCCAGGGCGCATTGGGCCGTCGTAATCCGGCCATTCGTTACTGGAACCGCTTCATGGGCGGAACGGGACCGGGCGACCGCAGTCTGGACGCCCGCTCGCCAGCCATGCTGGCGGACAGGGTCCAGGGGCCTCTGCTGCTGATCCATGGCCGCAACGACACCGTTGTGACCTATGAACAGAGCGAGATCATGGAACGTGCGATGCGGGCGGCGGGCAAGCCGGTGGAAATGGTGCCGCTGGACGGTGAAGATCACTTCCTCACCTACGCCGCCACCCGACGCCAGATGCTGGACGCCACCATCGCCTTCCTGGAACGCAACAATCCCCCGCAATAGGGGAGCGCTGCTTGCCTTTGGCGCGGGTCTCCTTTAGAAGCCGCGCCTTCGCGTACTGACCGCCGGGCGAACAGGCATGCCTGGGCGGTCTTTCAACGGCGACCTTCTGTGGGCTCAAGTAGCCGATAGGCGGTAGCTCAAGCAAAAAGAGAGAGAAAATGCCGAAGCTGAAGACGAAGTCGGGCGCCAAGAAGCGCTTCAAACTGACGGCCACTGGCAAGGTGAAGGCCGGCGTTGCGGGCAAGCGTCACCGCTTGATCAGCCACAACTCCAAATACATCCGCCAGAACCGCGGCACCTCGGTCATGGCCGACGCCGACGCCAAGAAGATCAAATCCTACATGCCCTACGCCTGATCGGCGCACGGCAGGAACGAACTTCACAACACACCCAGTTTGAATCGGGCCTCAAGCAGCGAGCGACCGCGTCGCGAGCGTTAGGCCCTTCCGAAGGAAACACATCATGGCTCGCGTCACTCGGGGCGTTACGTCCCACGCCAAGCACAAGAAGGTTCTGAAGCAGGCCAAGGGCTTCTACGGCCGCCGCAAGAACACCATCCGCACGGCCAAGGCCGCCGTGGACCGCGCCGGGCAATACGCCTATCGCGACCGCCGCAACAAGAAGCGCTCGTTCCGCGCCCTGTGGATCCAGCGCATCAACGCCGCCGCCCGCGCCGAAGGCTTCACCTATTCGCAGTTCATCCACGGCCTGTCGAAGGCCGGCATCGAACTGGACCGCAAGGTCATGGCCGCCATCGCCGCCGACGAAACCGGCTTCAAGGCCATCGCCGACAAGGTCCGCGCCGCCCTGGCCTGACCCTTGGGCCGCGATCAGAAGGCTCCGCCTTCTCGACCCGACGCGACCTCGCGCTCAAGTAGCGAGCGACCGCGTCGCGAGCATTAGCGCATAAGAAGACAAACGCCCGTCCCGGTCACCGGGGCGGGCGTTTTCGTTTTGGGTCGTGATAGGCTCCCGCCATGATCCGTCTCGTCCCGCTGCTCATCGGCCTGCTGTTGACCGCCACGCCCGTCGCCGCCCAGCAGCGCATGGTCGCCGTCACCTTCGACGATCTGCCCTACCAGGCCTCGGCCGAGGCGCTGTGCGATCCCGAGACGGCGTTGCGTCTGACGACCGAGTTCCTGGCCATGCTGGCGCCGCTGGACACGCGCGGCACGGCCTTCGTCAACGAGGGCAAGGGTTGCGACGCGACTCGCGCCGAACTGATGCCGACGATCCTGAACGCCTGGCTCGACGCCGGGCTGGACCTGGGCAACCACACCGCCAGCCACATCAACATCCATCGCAATACGGTCGAGGCCTATCTGGCCGACGTCGACGCCGGCGCTCCCTATACCCGCGCGGCGCTTCAGGCGCGGGGCGGTCGCCTGCACTGGTTCCGCCACCCCTATCTGTGGACCGGCGAGACCGTCGAAAAGAAGTCCGCCATCGCCGAGGGCCTGGCCGCGCGCGGCTATGACGTCGCGCCCGTCACCATCGACAACAACGACTGGATGTTCGGCGGCGCCTATCGCAAGGCCGAGGCGGCCGGCGACGAAGCGCTGAAAACCCGCATCGGACAGGCCTATGTCGCCCACATGACGACGGTGCTGGATCATTTCGAACCCTATTCGACCGAACTGACCGGCGGGCGCGAACCGGCCCAGATCCTGCTGCTGCACGCCAACAGCCTGAACCGCGACTGGTACCCGCAGATCCACGCCCTCTATCTGGCGCGCGGCTATCGCTTCGTGACGCTGGAAGACGCCCTGGCCGATCCGATCTACGACCATCCCGACGCCTATGTGCGAGCCAACGGCATTTCCTGGCTGCATCGCTGGGCCCAGACCGAGGGCCGACCCATCCGCTGGGAGCCGGACCCGCCCCAGTGGGTCGCCGACCTGAACAACGCACCCTGATCGTCTCGCGGGCTTTGCTCCGCCTCGCCCGTCCGCTAGACGAAGCGCGACATGACCGACCTCGCCCAACTCGAACTCGACCTGATCAACGCCGTCGGCGGCGCCGAGACCGTGGCCGCCCTGGAGGATGTGCGTGTGGCCGCCCTGGGCAAGTCCGGGGCCATCTCGGGCCTGCTGAAGGGCCTGGGCGCCATGAGCCCCGACGAACGGCGCGAGCAGGGCCCGGCGATCAACGGCCTGCGCGACCGCGTCACCAGCGCCATCGCGGCCAAGAAGACCGAGCTTGAGGCCGCCGAACTGGACGCCCGCCTTCAGGCCGAACGTGTGGATCTGACCCTGCCGGCCCGGCCGCGCCGCAAGGGCGGGGTGCATCCGACCATGCAGGTGATGGACGAGATGATCGCCATCTTCGCCGGCATGGGTTTCGCGGTGGCCGAAGGCCCGGACATCGAGGACGACTTCCACAATTTCACCGCTCTGAATTTCCCGCCCAAGCACCCGGCGCGGGAAATGCACGACACCTTCTTCCTGAAGCCCGACCCTGAAACCGGCGAACGCAAGGTCCTGCGCACCCACACCAGCCCGGTGCAGGTGCGCACCATGCTGAGTCAGCAGCCGCCGATCCGCATCATCGCGCCGGGCCGCACCTTCCGTAAGGATTCGGACGCCACCCACACGCCGATGTTCCACCAGATCGAAGGTCTGGTGATCGACCGCGACATCCACATGGGGCACCTGAAGACCACGCTTCAGACCTTCATCGCCCGCTTCTTCGAGCTGGACGACGTCCAGGCGCGGTTCCGCCCGCACCATTTCCCCTTCACCGAGCCGTCGGCCGAGATGGACATCCGCTGCGACCGTTCGGGCGGCAAGCTGGTGCTGAACACCGGCGACGACTGGCTGGAGATTCTGGGCTGCGGCATGGTGCATCCGAATGTGCTGCGGGCCTGCGGCGTCGATCCGGACCAGTGGCAGGGCTTCGCCTTCGGCATGGGCGTCGACCGCCTGGCCATGCTGAAATACGGCGTGCCGGACCTGCGGCCCATGTTCGAGGCCGACACCCGCTGGCTGGCCCACTACGGCTTTTCGGCCCACGCCGTTCCCAATCCCGCGTCCGGCCTGAGCTGACGCCCCCTATCCGACGAGACCGATGATGACCGACGCCAAACCCGCCGCCACCGCCGACCAGCTGGTCAGCCTGACCACCTTCGAGAAGGCCGCCATCTGGCTGCCGCGCATGGCGCTGGAGCATCTGCGCCAGGGCCTGACCTTCATCGAGGGCAAGACCTTCACCGACTGCACCCTGGAAGGACCGGCCGTGGTGCTGATGGGTGACGGCGTGGCCATGGACGGCTGTCACATGGGCGTGGCCTCGGACCCGTCGATGCTGCTGCTGCGTCCGGTCGGCACGACCGTGAACGGCGTCATCGGCTTCAAGAACTGCAAATTCATCCGCTGCCGCTTCGCCCAGGTCGGCTTCGTCGGCGACGACCGCTTCATCGCGGAATTCCAGCAGAATGCGGCCAACGGTCGTCCGGCGAAGGGCGACCAGTGAAATTCACCCTCGGCTGGCTGAAGGACCACCTCGACACGACCGCCGATGCGGCGGCCGTGGCCGACGCCATGACCATGGCGGGGCTGGAGGTCGAACACGTCCATGACCCCATCGCGGCCCTGGCGCCCTTCACCGTGGCGAAGATCGTCTCGGCCGAACGGCACCCCAACGCCGACCGGCTGCAGGTCTGCCAGGTCGAGACGGTGGACGGGATTAAGGAGATCGTCTGCGGCGCCCCCAATGCGCGCGCAGGCCTGACCACCATCTACGCCCCCATCGGCGCTTATGTGCCCGGCCTGGGGGTGACCCTGGTCGAAAAGCCGGTGCGCGGCGTGGTGTCCAACGGCATGCTGTGCTCGGGCGCCGAGCTGGAGCTGGCCGACGACAGCGACGGCATTCTGGAGCTTTCCGACGATCTGGCGGTCGGAACCCCCGCCGCCGGCGTCTTCGGCGCCGAGCCGGTGATCGATTTCGAGGTGACGCCGAACCGCCCCGACTGGCTGGGCGTCGCCGGCATCGCCCGCGACCTGGCCGCCGCCGGTGTCGGAACCCTGACCACCCCCGCCATCGACGCCGTACCGGGCGCCTTCCCCTGCCCCGTCTCTGTGCGCATCGAGGCGCCGGAGCTGTGCCCCGTCTTCGCCGGGCGACTGATCCGGGGCGTCAAAAACGGTCCGTCGCCCGACTGGCTGAAGCACCGGCTGACGGCCATCGGCCTGCGCTCGATCAACCGGCTGGTCGATGTGACCAATCTGATCGCCTATGACCGCGCCCGGCCGCTGCACGTCTATGACCGCGCCAAACTGGTCGGCGACCAGATCGTGGTGCGCGCCGGCCAGGCCGCCAAGGACACGGGCGAACCCGAACATCTGATCGCCCTGGACGGTAAGACCTACACCGTGTCGGCCGCCGACTGCGTCATCGCCGATGCGTCGGGCGAACGGCCCATCGGCCTGGGCGGCGTCATGGGCGGCGAATCCACCGGCTGTTCGGACGAGACGACGGACGTCTTCCTGGAAGCCGCCTGGTTCGACCCCCTCGTGATCGCCCAGATGGGCCGCAGCCTTGGGATCAGTTCGGACGCCCAGTATCGGTTCGCGCGCGGCGTGGATCCGGCCTCGCTGGTTCCCGGCATCGAACTGGCCACCCGCCTGATCCTGGATCTGTGCGGCGGCGAGGCGTCGGACATCGTCGTGACGGGCCAGGCCCCGGCAGACCCGGCCGGCTTCGCCTTCGACCCGGCCCATGTGAAGCGGCTGTCGGGCCTGGATCTGGCCGACGACCGTATCGCGAAAATCCTGACCGACCTGGGCTTTGTCGTCATGCGCGGTTCGCCCTGGACCGTCACCCCGCCGTCGTGGCGGCGCGATGTCGAAGGCCCGGCCGATCTGGTCGAGGAGGTGGCGCGGATCGAGGGCTTCGACGCCCTGCCGGACGCCCCCCTGCCCGGCGCCGGCGCCTCGTCGCGCGGCGTGCTGAACCCGCGCCAGAGCCGCGTGCGGATCGCCCGGCGCGCCCTGGCGGCCCTGGGCTATGCCGAGGCCGTGACCTGGTCCTTCACCCGGCGCGAGACGGCGGCCCTGTTCGGCGGCGGCGACGAAACCCTGGTGCTGGAAAACCCCATCGCCAGCGATCTGGACTGTATGCGGCCCTCGGTCCTGCCGAACCTGATCCAGGCCGCCGCCCGCAACGCCGCGCGCGGCCACGCCGATGCGGCCCTGTTCGAGATCGGCCCCATCTATCTGACCGACCAGCCGGACGGCCAGCGCACGGTCATCGCCGGCCTGATCGCGCCCCATGCCGCCCGCCACTGGGCCGGGCCGGCCGAAGACGCCCTGTTCGCGCTGAAGGCCGATCTGACGACGGTGCTGGACGAGATCGGCGCCCCGACCGGGTCGCTGCAACTGGTCCAGGGCCAGAACCGCGACTGGTGGCATCCGGGCCGCTCCGCCCGCCTGCAACTGGGGCCCAAGGTCGTCATGGCCGAGTTCGGCGCCCTGCATCCGCGTGTGCTGAAGGCGCTGGACGCCGACGGGCCGATGCTGGGCTTCGAGATCGTGCTGGACGCCGTGCCCGAGCCGCGCGGCCCAAAAAACAAGAGTGGGGCAACCAAGGCGCGCGGCGCCGCCGACCTGCCCAATCTGATGCCGCTGAGCCGAGACTTCGCCTTCCTGGTCGACGACGGCCAGGCGGTGGGCGATCTGGTGCGCGCGGCGACGGGCGCGGACAAGGCCCTGATCCGCTCGGTCGGGGTGTTCGACGTCTATCGTGGTCAGGGCGTGCCCGACGGCATGAAGTCGGTGGCGCTGGAGGTCATCATCCAGCCGCGCGAGGCGACCCTGGCCGAGGCCGAGATCGAAGCCTTGAGCGCCCGCATCGTCGCCGCCGTCGAAAAACTGGGCGCCCGGCTGAGGAGCTGACCACCATGGGCCTGAAACCCCGTATCGAGACCGCGTTCGAGCGCGGCCTGTTCCGCAGCCGCTGGCTGATGGCGCCCTTCTATGCGGGCCTGGCCCTGGCGCTGGCCATGCTGCTGGTCGTCTTCCTGCGCGAGCTTTTCTACTATCTGCCCCAGGCTTTCACGGCCGGGCGGGGCATGGCGCCGAACGACGCCATCCTGGCGGTGCTGACGCTGGTGGACCTGTCGCTGACGGGCAATCTGCTGCTGATCGTGCTGTTTTCCGGCTATGAGAATTTCGTCTCCAAGCTGGATCTTGAGGGCGAGACCGACCGGCCGCCGTGGATGGGCACGGTCGACTTCTCGGGCCTGAAGATGAAGCTGATCGCCTCGATCGTGGCCATCTCGGGCATCCAGCTGCTGAAGACCTTCATGAACATCGGCAAGGACGGCTATCCGCTGAACGAGACCGAGGCGATGTGGGGCGTCATCATCCACCTGGCCTTCGTCGCCTCGGGCGTGCTGCTGGCGCTGATGGACTGGCTATCGGCGCGCACGGAGAAGCATTGAAGGCGTGGCGAGTGGTCAGTGGTCAGTGGTCAGTGGTCAGTGACGAAATTTCGCGTCGTCCGCTTCCAGCAGCCCGCGCCAGACCAACCAGGTCGCCAATCGGCCCCACTGACCACTGACCACTGACCACTGACCACTGACCACTGACCACTGACCACTGACCACGGCAATCTCCCGTTAACCTTGCCGCCGCAAGGCTGACGCAAACGCAGCGGAGGTTCGCAATCGAACCGATTCGCCGCCGGGAGCCGACGCCATGCATCGCCGCCAACTGATCGCCACGGGCCTCGCCGCCGCCGGACTGCCGGCCCTGGCGGCATGCGGGGGACGCGCCGCCGACCCCAATTATCCGATCCGTTCGGACCGCACCGCCCCGACCTATTCGGCCGACGAACTGGTCGCGGCCGGATCGCGCGAACTGGGCATCGCCGCCGAGGCCATGGGCGGCGCCATCGAGCGCATCTTCGCCGACCAGGGCGACCGCCCGACCGCCTATATCGCGGGCGAAGAGGCCGCCGGCGCGGCGGGCGTGGGCCTGCGCTACGGCCGCGGCGCCCTGCATATGAAGGATCTCAGCGCCAGCCAGGAAGTATTCTGGCAGGGCATTTCGATCGGCTGGGACGTGGGCGGCAACGCCAGCCGGGTCTTCACCCTGGTGTATGGCCTGTACCACCCCGACATGATCTACCGCCGCTATCCTGGGGTGGAGGGGTCGGCCTATCTGGTCGGCGGCCTGGGCGTGAACTATCAGCGCGCGGACGGCATCATCCTGGCGCCGGTGCGCACCGGGGTCGGCCTGCGCCTGGGCGCCAATGTCGGCACCATGGCCTACAGCCGCCAACGGAACGTGCTGCCGCTCTAGGACCGGCCGATTTCGGACGGTGCGGCCGAGTCTGCTGACGACCCAAACCCGACGTTCAGGAAGCGATCTTCGCCCGCCTGTCAAAGGGGCTGAATCGCTTAAGATTCAAACCGCATTTGCTGCACCTTGAGACAGGCCACAGGTCGTTTAAGAACCAGAAAGATCGTTGATAGACATTTCGACCGCAGCGGGGACAGGCTGTCAGCGCCCAGCCAAGTACCGCAAATCCCAATAAAGTCGGAACAAGCGTCCATTCAAACGTGTGCTGCCACGGAAGAACGTTCGCTGTCGCGGCGGCGATCGCCAGCGCGCCAAACAGGATGAGGAAGCGTCCCGGCAGCATGAACCAGCCCCAAAAATAGACGCTCGGCCAACGCATGACATCGTCTCCTTCCAGGAACGACTGTCCCACAATGGATGTCTGCTAACCACCCCGGCAGACGGATCTCAGGTCTGCTGCGCGATCAGGGCCTCGATCCCCTCGCGGTACGACGGATATTTCGGCCGCCAGCCCAGTTCGGCCTTGGCGCGGGCGTTCGAGACGCGCTTGGAGTCCAGATAGAAGCGCCGCATCCCCTCCGACACCGACGGGTCGGTCCAGTCGACTTCGGGCGGCAGGGGCAGGCCCAGGCGCCGCGCGCTCCAGGCCGTGACCACATGGGCCGGGGCCGGCTCGTCGTCGACCAGATTATAGGCGCGGCCGGGGTTGGGCCGGTCCATCGAGGCGAACAGGCCGGACACCACATCGTCGGCGTGGATGCGGTTGAACACCTGACCCGGCTTTCGCACCATCCGCGCTTCGCCGTTCCTGAGGCGATCCAGGCCCGAGCGGCCGGGGCCGTACAGGGCCGGCAGTCGGAACAGATGCACCGCCAGGCCCAGCGTCCGGCCGGTCTCCAGCCAGTCCTGCTCGGCTCGCACCCGGCGCGCGCCCTGAAGCGTGGCGGCGTTCAGGGCGTCGTCCTCGAACGCCCAGCCGCCCGCCCGGTCGCCATAGACGGCGGTGGACGAGACATAGCCGATCCAGCCGGGGCGCCGTCTTTCTGCCGTCAGCAGGGGCGCCAGGGCGGCATGGCCGGGGCAACCCTCGGCCGTCGGAGGCGCGGTGATGACCACGGCGTCGGCCGTGGCCAGGGCGGCGTCCTGCGCCGCCGCATCGGCCGGATCGATGGCCGTCAGTCCCTGCGCCTTCAAGGCTTGGCGCGTGTCGGCGTCGCGCGACGTGGCCGCGACCACACCCCCGCGCCTTACGGCCTCGGCCCCGATGGCGCGGCCCAGCCAGCCGCCGCCGAAGATCAGCATAGAAGCGTTCACGCCGTGCGGGCGGCGGCGGGGGCGGGCGCCGCCGGTTCGGCCAGGGCCTCGGCCCGGCGGCCGTTCCAGGCCGAGACGCACGGGATCTTGGTCCGGTCGGCCCGGTCCGCATAGCGGCGGGCGATCTCGGTCACGTCCTGCATCAGCCCCTCGGCCAGGGTGATGGGTTTCAGCCCCAGCTGCTTGAACTGGTCATTGGCCACGACCAGTTCGTTCTCGTCCGCCTCCTGGCGCGGATTGGCGACATATTCGACCTGGGCGCCGGTCATGTCGGCGACCATCAGGGCCAAGTCGCGGACGCGGCGGCTCTCGGTCATCTGGTTCAGGATCTTGACCCGGTCGCCCGACTTGGGCGGGTTCTTCAGCGCCAGTTCCACACAGCGCACCGTGTCCTGAATATGGATGAAGGCCCGCGTCTGGCCGCCCGAGCCGTGCACCGTCAGAGGGTATCCAACCGCCGCCTGGATCAGGAAGCGGTTCAGCACCGTGCCGTAATCGCCGTCATAGTCGAAGCGGTTGACCAGCCGGTCGTCCTTGCGCGTCTCTTCGGTCTCGGCGCCCCAGACGATGCCCTGATGCAGGTCGGTGATCCTGAGGCCGTCGTTCTTGGCGTAGAACTGGAACAGCAGGGCGTCCTGGGTTTTGGTCATGTGATAGATGCTGCCCGGGTTCGGCGGGAACAGGATCTCCTGTTCGGCCGGGCCGAAGTCGGTGTCCACCGTGACCTTCAGATACCCCTCGGGGATGCGCAGCCCGGCGGTGGTGTAGCCATAGACGCCCATGGTCCCCAGATGCGCCAGATGCACGTCGCGCCCGCTCTCGACGATGGCGGCCAACAGGTGGTTGGTGGCGTTCAGATTGTTGTCGACGGTGTAGAGCTTGTGCCGCGCCGACTTCATCGAATAGGGGGCCGCCCGCTGTTCGGCGAAATGGACCACGCTGTCCGGCGCCCAGTCGCGGATCAGGGCGACCAGGCGATCAAACTCCTTGCCGACCGTCATATTGACGAAGTCGATGGTCTTGCCGCTGACCTCTTTCCACGCGGCGATCCGCTCGCCCATGGTGCGGATGGGGGTCAGGGACTGGACCTCCAGTTCGTTGTCGATATTCCGGCGGCTCAGGTTGTCGACGATGGTCACGTCCCAGCCGCGCGCCGACAGGTGCAGCGCCGTGGGCCAGCCGCAGAAGCCGTCCCCGCCCAGAACCAGTACGCGCATCTTTCCTACCCCGTCTGTGGTCTTGTCGGCCCCTTGCCTAGCCCAAGCGGCGCCGGGGGCAAAGCGGCGCCATGACGCGGGTCAGGCGGGGCCGGTCGCCTCCAGCATGGAGGCCAGGGCGTCTCGCACCAACTCCGGATGGAGCATGGGCAGGAAATGGGTTCCGCCCGGAACCGTCTGGACCCGCACCTGGGGGCGGCGGGAGGACGGGGTGACGCGGCAGGTCGATCCGGTCTCGGCCTTCAGGATGTGGATCGGGGCGGTGATCCGCGCCATGGCCCGCCAGGGATCGTGCCCCTGGGCCGCATAGTTGGACGCCTCCCAGTCGGCGTCGCAGGTCAGGACCAGGCCGCCCTCGGGCGCCGGGACCAGGCCGTCGGTCAGATAGTCGGCCAGGACGTCGTCCGGCCAGCCTTTGAAGGCGCCGCGGCCGCGATAGGCGGACATGGCCTGGTCGCGGCTGTCGAACCGCGCCCGGCGGCGGCGGGCGGCGGCGACCAGGGGAATGCGTTCGGGCAGGCCGCGCAGCAGCGGCGCGTTGAAGGCCAGGACGGCCGGCCGGCTCCAGATCACCGGGTCGGCCAGGACCAGGCCGCGCACCCGATCCGGCCGGTCGGCGGCGGCCAGCAGGCCCGAGGTCCCGCCCATGGAATGGCCGGCCAGGACCGCCGGCGGGCCGTCGATCCGGTCCAGCAGGGCCGCCAGGTCGCCGGCGTGGTCGGACCAGCCGCGCCGGCCCGTGATCGGCGTCGGCAGGCGGGTCGCCCCATGACCGCGCAGGTCGGGGGCCCAGACCCGGAACCGGTCGCCCAGGGGCGCCAGAAGCGCGCGACAGGTCAGGGCGTTGAACCCGTTGGCGTGGGCGAAGACCAGGTCGACCGGCCGGCCGGGGTCACCCCATTCCAGCACGGCCATGGCGCCGCCGCGCGCGGGCAGGTCGACGGTCAGGCGGCGCGGGTCGGTCAAGGCTGGGCTCAGGCCGGAACGCGGCAGTCGGGACACCGCCCGTGCGCCTCGATCGTGGTGCGGTCGATGACATAGCCGGCGCCTTCCGCCGCATGGCGCAGGCCGTCGCTCAAGGGGGCGGCGATCTCCTGCGCTGCGCCGCAGCAGTCGCAGATCAGAAAGGCCGCCGCATGGTCGTCGGCGCCGTGGCTGCACGCCACATAGGCGCTGATGGAGGCGATCCGGTGCGCCAGGCCGCGCCGTTCCAGAAACTCCAGCGCGCGATAGACGGTGGGCGGCTTGGCCGCCTGGCCGTCCTGGCCGAACTGGGCGATCAGATCATAGGCTTTCATCGGCTCGCCCGCCCGCAACAGCAGGTCCAGCACCCGCCGGCGCGGCGCGGTCATGCGTTCGCCATCGGCCGCACAGGCCGTTTCGGCCGCATCCAGGGCCTGAAGCGTGTCGGCTTCGTTCAGACCCGAGGCGGCGTGATCGTGATCGCAGGAGGCGCCCATGAGCCACAGCTAGTGCCCCATTCCCCGCGCTGCAACCGCCCGCGCGCATCGGCGGGTTTGCGGCGAAGGCGGCCATGGGATAGAAGGCCCGACTTTCCCGTTTTCCGAGCCCCGTCTCTTCATGACCGACACGACCCAAGCGCCCGGCCAGATGTCCGGCAACGTCCTCTTCTACAACCAGCCCGAGCCGCTGAACCTGGAGCAGCACGGCAAGCTGGGCGTCACGGCCGTCGACAAGCCCTATGGCTTTGTCGGCACGTCGAACCTGGTGCCGCTGACGGTGACCGAGTTCGCGCCGGCGGCCCTGTCGTATCCGGTGATCTTCATCGGCGAGACCCAGAAGCAGCCCGTCGCGGTCATGGGCCTGCGCGCCGGCGAAAACTTCTACATCGAGGACAACGGCCAGTTCCGCGCCGACGCCTACATCCCCGCCTATGTCCGTCGCTATCCGTTCGTCTTCGCCAATGACGACGTGCAGAAGCGCCTGATCCTGTGCATCGACCGCACCGCGTCCTTCCTGACCGAAGGCGGCGACACCCCGCTGTTCGTCGATGGCCAGCCCAGCGACTACACGAAGCAGGCGATGGAGTTCTGCAACAATTTCGAACAGGAGCGTCAGCGCACCGACAGCTTCGTCAAGCTGCTGACCGATCTGGACCTGTTCGAGGTGCGCGAAGCCAACTTCACCCCGCGCAACGCCGATGGCACGGCGGGCGAGCCTCAGAAGCTGGCCGAGTATTTCGCCATTTCGGAAGACAAGCTGAAGGCCATGCCGGCCGAGAAGCTGGCCGAACTGCGCGACAACGGCGCCCTGGGCCAGATCTACGCCCATCTGGTGTCGCTGCTGGGCTGGGATCGTCTGATCGCCCTGGCCTTCACCCGCGCCGCCCAGACGCCTGCGGCCGCCAACGCCTGATCCAGGCGAAGGCCCAAAGAACAAGCGCCCCGTCGGTCCCCGGCGGGGCGTTTTTCGTATCCATCCTTTTCCCGCGGGCGGGGGAGGGATCGCTGGCGTGACACCCCGGAACAAATCAGGCACTTAGCCCCCCATGCCCGCCGACTCGTCCACCCTGCCCGCCGCCGACGATCTGGGCGCGGCGCGCGATCTGCTTCGCCGCGTGTGGGGCCACGGCGACTTTCGCGGACTGCAGGCCCAGGTGGTGGCCCAGGCCCTGGCCGGGCGCGATGTCCTGGCCGTACTGCCGACCGGCGGGGGCAAGAGCGTCTGCTATCAGATTCCCGCCATCCTGCGATCCGGCCTGGGTCTGGTGGTGTCGCCGCTGATCGCGCTGATGACCGATCAGGTCGAGGCGCTGAAACAGCAGGGGGTGCGCGCCGCACGGCTGGATTCCGGCCTGTCGATGGACGACCGCGCCGCCGTCTGGCGCGCCGCAAGGGCTGGCGAACTGGACCTGCTGTATGTCTCGCCCGAGGGCCTGGCCCAGCCGCATACCCAGGACCGGCTGCGCGACCTGCCTCTGTCGCTGATCGCCATCGACGAGGCCCACTGCGTGTCTCAGTGGGGTCATGATTTCCGCCCCGACTATCGCACCCTGGGGCGTCTGGCCGAACTGTTCCCAGGCGTACCGCGCATGGCGGTGACGGCCACGGCGGATCAGAGGACGCGCGACGACATCCTGGCCTCGCTGCGCCTGACCGAGGCGCGGGTCTTCGTCGACAGCTTCGCCCGCCCGAACCTGCAACTGTCGGCGGTCCCGAAGGAAAGCGCATCGCGCGCCCGCGCAGACGCCGCCGTGGTCGATCTGGTGCGCGAACGCCGGGGCAAGGCGGGGGTGGTCTATTGCGGCAGCCGCGACGGCTGCGAGCGGGTGGCCCAGGCGTTGAGGGACGCCGGGGTCAACGCCATCGCCTATCACGCCGGCCTGGACGGGACCGAGCGCGACCGGCGGCTGGAGCGGTTCCTGGCCGAGGATGCGGCGGTCATGGTGGCCACCATCGCCTTCGGCATGGGGGTGGACAAGCCGGACGTCCGCTTCGTTATCCACGCCGATCCGCCCGGATCGCTGGAAGCCTATTGGCAGGAGATCGGCCGCGCCGGGCGTGACGGCGACCCGGCCGAGGGCATCACCCTGTACGGCCCGTCCGACATCGCCTGGAGCCTGCGCCGGCTGGAGGGCCGGGCCATGGACGAGGCGGTCAAGGCCGCCCAGGTGCGCAAGGTGCGCCAGCTGTTCGCCATGCTGGACGGCGCGACCTGTCGGCCCCAGGCGGTCAGGCGCTATTTCGGCGAGACCGACGCCGAACCGTGCGGCGTCTGCGATATCTGCGGCGAGCCGCCGGCCTTGGACGACGCCACCGTGCCCGCCCAGAAGGCCCTGGCGGCGGTGCAACGGCTGGGTGAACGCTATGGCCGGGGCCGGGTGATCGACCACCTGACCGGCCGCACCAAGGACGTCCAGCCGTGGGAGACGGCCCTGTCGACCTGGGCCATCGGCGCCGATCTGGACCTGGCCGCCTGGCGCGCGGTGATCGATCATCTGATGTTCGAGGGGCTGCTGCTGGAAGACCCCAATGAAGGCAAGCCCATCCTGCGGCTGGGCGAGGCCGATGACGTCCGCGCCGTCTATCGCGGCCAGCGCGCCATTCAGGTGCGGCGGCCCCGCGCCCGCCCGGACCGCGCCGACCGGCCGCGCCGCAACGCCGGGCGGAACCTGGCGGCCGAGGCGCTGGACGCCGACACCCGCGCCCGGTTCGAGGCGCTGCGGGCCTGGCGCCGTGAACGGGCGGCCGAACAGCATGTGCCGCCCTATGTCATCTTCCAGGACCGCACCCTGGTCGAGATCGCCGCCGCCCCGCCGCGCGACCTGTCGGCCCTGGCCCGCATCCCCGGCGTCGGCGCCGGCAAACTGGAGCGCTATGGCAAGGCGGTGCTGGATGTGCTGGCCGCGCTTTAGCCTTGGGGCGTCAGAAACCGCTCCAGCGCCGCCTGGAAGCGGACGGGCTGATCGACCATGACCATGTGTTCGGCGCCTTCGATCCGCTCGAACCGGGCCGGCGCGCGCAGGTTGCGGTAACCGGCGCGGAACAGGGCGTCGACCTGGGCGCGGGGGTTCATTTCATTGGCGCTCCAGCCATAGACGACGGTCACCGGCGCGGTGATGTCGGCCAGACGACGGCGCAGGTCGGCGGTCATCACCTCATACAGCCCCTGGGCCAGAACCCGGCGGTCGCCGCCCTGCCAGCCTAGGGCGCCGAAGACGACGTCAGAGGCCCCGCCCAGTTCCGCCCCCAGGCTGCGCGCCTGGTCGGCCAGAACCTCGTCGCCCAGAAGCAGCAGGGTCGAATAGGCGATGCGCGCCAAGGGCTCGATGTCCTGGGACCGGACGTCGGAACGGACCAGCGACGGAAAGAAGGGCGAAGCGTCCACCACCATGACCCGGCCGATGCCGCCACGGCCATCCGCCGCCACGCGCAGCGCGATCTGCCCCCCCAGCGAATGTCCGATCAGGGCGGGCCGCTCCAGCCGGTTCTGGGTGATGTAGCGGCGGATTTCGGCTGCCGCCGGGGCGCTGATCGCGCCCTGGGCGTTGGCGCCGGCCGGGATGGCGCCGAAACCGCGCACCGTGACCAGATGCACGCGATAGCGGTCGTCCAGCCGATCCGCCGTGCGCCGCCACAGATCGGAGGTCGAGGCCAGACCCGGAATCAGGATGACGTCGGGCCCCTGGCCCCGGCTTTCCACCAGGATACGGTCGGACCGAAAGGACGTGGCGGCGCCCGCAGGCGCCCCAAGGGCTAGGACGGCGACCGACAGGATCAGGATCAGAGCGCGCAGCATCCGTTCATACTGTCGCAGGATCGGGGCCAAGTGGCGGCGAATGGTTGAAATCCACGCTGTGATCGTGTGACAAACTCGAAATCTTCATGGCCGCTCGGGGTAGTTTGATGAAAACCATGATCCGCATCGCCATCGCGGCCGCCGCGATCGCCACCGCTGGAACCGCCGCCGCCGAGGACTGGAACCCGATCTCGCGCAGCAGCCAGTACATCTATCTGGCCGACGGGGATTCGGTCGTCCAGACCGGAAACGACACCACCATCAAGGTCGCCCGCGCGCCCGTCGCCGGGTCCAGCCGCGCCTATCGGGTCCAGACCTATGCCTTCAACTGCGCCGACCAGCGGTTCCGCCTGGTCCGCACCGCCGAATACGACAATGGCGCCGAGATGGACGCCTATGACGAAGACGGCGCCGAGTACGAGGCCGTGCCGCGCAACAGCCTGATCGAATCGATCAAGGAAGTCGCCTGCGACGGCAACCGCGCCGATCCGCCGACCTGGCCGTCGATGGCGGCCTATCTGGCCAGCCTGCGCTAACCCCGCAGGACGCCTTTAGGCGTCCACGGCCGCGTCCAGGGCGTTCTCCTGGATGAACTCGCGGCGCGGTTCGACCACATCGCCCATCAGCTTGGCGAACAGATCGTCGGCGTCGTCGGCGTGGTCCACCTTGACCTGCAACAGGGTGCGGGCGTTGGCGTCCAGCGTCGTCTCCCACAGCTGTTCGGGGTTCATCTCGCCCAGGCCCTTGTAGCGCTGGATGGTCAGGCCCTTCTTGCCGGCGTCCAGCACGGCGTTCAGCAGGTCGATCGGACCACGAATGGTCACCGACTTGTCCTTGCGGCGGAACACGGCCGGGGCGTCGAACACCCCGTCGAAGCCCACCGCCCGTTCGGCCAGGCGCCGCGCGTCCAGCGAACGGATCAGCGTCTCTTCCAGCACGATGCGCTCGGTCACCGCCCGGCGCGACCGGGCGAAGGCGATCGCGCCCTGGGCCGCCGTCTCGCCCGCCCAGGGGCCGTCGCCCTCTTCGGCATACAGGTTCAGGCGGGCCGCCGCGCGGGCCGCATCGCCGCCCTCTTCGGCGAACAGTCCGGCCAGGGCCGCCTGTTCGATGGCGAAGGCCGGGGCCCGCTGGCTGAGGCGATCAACACCGGCGCGGAAGGCCTTGGCCTCGCGCACCAGGGCCTGCAGATCCATGCCGGTGCGACGTTCGCCCGAGGGCAGGTCCAGCTCGGCCTCGGACACACCCTCTTCGATCAGATAGGCGTCCATGTCCGCCTGATCCTTCAGATAGCGGTGCTGCTTGCCCTTCATCACCTTGTAGAGCGGCGGCTGGGCGATGAAGACATGCCCGCGCTCGATCAGTTCCGGCATCTGGCGATAGAAGAAGGTCAGCAGCAGCGTGCGGATGTGGGCGCCGTCCACGTCGGCGTCGGCCATCAGAATGATCTTGTGATAGCGCAGCTTGTCGGCGTTGAAGTCGTCGCGCCCGATGCCCGTGCCCAGGGCCAGGATCAGGGTGCCGATCAGGTCCGACGACAGCATGCGGTCGAACCGCGCCCGCTCGACGTTCAGGATCTTGCCGCGCAGGGGCAGGACCGCCTGGTTCTCGCGGTTGCGCGCCTGTTTGGCGCTGCCGCCGGCGCTGTCGCCCTCGACGATGAACAGTTCGGACTTGGCCGGATCGCGTTCCTGACAATCGGCCAGCTTGCCCGGCAGGCTGCTGATCTCCAGCGCCGACTTGCGCCGGGTCAGTTCGCGGGCCTTGCGCGCCGCCTCGCGCGCGGCGGCGGCCTCGACGATCTTGGAGACGATCATCTTGGCCTCGACCGGATGCTCCTCGAACCATTGGGCCAGGCCTTCCTGGCACAGGCCCTCGACCGCCGGGCGCACTTCGGACGAGACCAGCTTGTCCTTGGTCTGGCTCGAAAATTTCGGATCGGGCACCTTGACCGACAGCACGCAGGTCAGGCCCTCGCGCGCGTCTTCGCCGGTGACGCTGACCTTCTCCTTCTTGGCGGCGCCGGCCTGGTCGATATAGCCGCCCATGACCCGCGTCAGGGCCGCCCGGAAGGCTGACAGGTGCGTGCCCCCATCCCGTTGCGGGATGTTGTTGGTGAAGCACAGCATGGTCTCGTGGTAGCCGTCGTTCCACCACAGGGCCAGATCCAGTTCGATCCCGTCCTTCAGGCCGCGAATGACGATGACGTCCTTCAGGATCGGCGACTTGGACTTGTCCAGGTGGCGCACGAAGGCCTCGACCCCGCCCTCATAGTGCAAAATCTCCTCGAACGGTTCGGCCCCGCGATGGTCGGCCAGGCGAATGCGCACGCCCGAGTTCAGGAAGGCCAGCTCCCGCAGGCGGTGCTCCAGCGTCTTCAGGTCGAAATCGATGTGGCTGAAGGTCGTCAGCGACGGGAAGAAGGTGACCTGGGTGCCGGTCAGCGGCTGGCCCGCCTTGTCGCCCGTCTCGCGGATCGGCGCCGTGCCGGTGACCTCCAGAGATTTGGCCGTGTCGCCGCGCTCAAAGCGCATCTCGTGCACCTGGCCGTCGCGGAAGATCTTCAGCGTCAGCCAGTCCGACAGGGCGTTGACCACCGAAACGCCCACGCCGTGCAGGCCGCCGGACACCTTGTAGCTGTTCTGGTCGAACTTACCGCCGGCGTGCAGCTGGGTCATGATGACCTCGGCAGCCGAAACGCCTTCTTCGGCGTGGATGGCGGTGGGAATGCCGCGCCCGTTGTCGGTGACGGTGACCGAACCGTCGGCGTTCAGGATCACCTCGACCAGATCGGCGTGCCCGGCCAGAGCCTCGTCGATGGCGTTGTCCACCACCTCATAGACCATGTGGTGCAGGCCCGAACCGTCGTCGGTGTCGCCGATATACATGCCCGGCCGTTTGCGAACGGCATCCAGCCCTTTGAGAACCTTGATGGAATCGGCGCCGTATTCGGGCGAGGCGGCGGTTTCGTCGGTCATGAAATCGTCGGTCAAAGGTCCCGCGTCGGGACGGCCAGGGGCGGCGATCAGGCCGCACGAATCGACACCGGAAACCCCGGCGCCGAACGCCTCGAAATATAGGAAATCCGGGCCGAAATTGCGAGCCGAAAGGGGGGGCTAGTCCACGTCGTCCATCAAGGCGTTCGGCACGTCCCGATGTCCGTGCAGGAAGCGCACGATTTCGACCCCGGCGTCGCCGTCCAGATAGAGGACCTGATACGGAAAACCCGCGACCTTCCAGACGCGCAAGCCGTCCATCGCCATCTGTCGGCCAAGGTCAGGCGCGCCTATGCTTGGCGCATCCGCGATCAGGGCATGGGCGTCCTCGACCGCGTCGAGAAATCGCTGGGCGATCCCTGGGCCGGCCTCCAGCAGATATCGGTCCAACGCCTCGTCGAATTCCGCATCGGCCCTGGGCCGGATGAAAAGGATTTGCCGCTCATCCGGCCTTCTTGATCGCCTGCCTGATGCGCGCCCGCTTGCCCTCGAACCAGGCCTCATCCATCGGGATGGTCGGGCCGGACTCCAGTCCTTCCTGAACCAGCGCCCGCAGCTTGGCGACCGCATGCGCCTTGCGCACCAGCGAGCGGATGTATTCGCTGCTGGTCATGAAGCTGTGTTCCGCGACCTGCTGGTCAATGAATTCCTTCAGCTCGTCGGGCAGGGAGATGTTCATCGTGGCCATGCGGCCAGGATGCGCGCCATGGCAAGAAATGGCAAGGATCACCCGGCCTGGAACGCCCCGCCCGCCACCTGAACGAACTGGGCCCGGCCTTCCAGCGCCTCGAACAGGGGCCGTTCGGTACCGGTCAGGACGGCGGGCAAACCCAGGGCCGCGATCTCGTCGAACAGGGCCGCGCGCCGGCCGGCGTCCAGATGCGCCGGCGCCTCGTCCAGCAGCAGGACGGGGGCCGCCGCCTGATCCTTCAACCGCGTCGCCTGGGCCAGGATCAGGTTCAGGGCCAGGGCCTTCTGCTCGCCTGACGACCCCTCGGCGGCGGGGCGGTTCTTCTCGCGGTGCAGGGCGGTCAGGTCGCTGCGGTGCGGCCCATACAGCGACCGCCCGGCCGCCGCGTCGCGGCCCCGGCTGCGCGCCAGGCCCTCGCCGATCACCGCGATCAGGTCCGCTTCGTCAGCGCCCTCGCCCGCCATCCGCTCGGCCTCGCCGTACAGGCCCAGATCGGCCTGGGGAAACGGCCGGTCCGCCCGCGCGTCGATGGCCGCCTGCAGGGCCGTCAGCGCCCCGGCCCGCGCGGTCGCTGCCCGCGCGCCCGCCTCGGCCAGACGTTGCTCCAGCGCATCCAGCCACAACGGGTCCGCGGCCCGGCCTTCGGCCCCTTCGGTCAGCAGCCGCAGACGTTCGCGCAGCGCCTTCTCATAGGCGGCCACCGTCGCCGCATGATCGGGGTCCGCCGCGAACACCAGCCGGTCGAAGAATTTCAGCCGCGCGGCCCGCGCGTCGGAAAACAGCCGGTCCTGCTCCGGCGTCGCCCAGACGGGCCGCAGGAAGTCCAAGAGCCTCCCCGGCTGGGCCGTCTCGCCGTCGATCCGCACCACCCGCCGCGCCGCGCCCGCCGCCTGCACGCCCGTGCCCAGCCTCGCCTCGCCGTCCCCCGTCTCCAGCGTCAGGGCCACGGCCCAGGCCCGCCCGACCGCCTCGCCCGGCTCCCGCCGCCCGATCTCGGCCGCCGTCGCCCCGCGCAAGCCCTTGCCGGGCGTGAACAGGCTTAAGCCCTCCAACACATTGGTCTTGCCCGCCCCATTGGCCCCGAACAGCACCAGCGGCTGACCCGTCAGCGCCAGCGACGCCCCGGCGTAGGAGCGGAAGTCGGTGAGGGTCAACGCCGCAATCATGCCTCCACGCATACTGGCGACCCTATCGCTTGATAAGAGGGCGTCGCTGCGATCTCAGCTATAGCGGCGGCGCCAGTCTTCCATCAAAGCCACCATCTCCTCAGGCGACCGGCCCAGATAGGTCGGCAGACTGCCGTCGATATCGCCCACGAGGCGGACCAGGCGTGAGGTCATTCCATCCCTGTGTTCAGAGTCCGGCTTCAATCGCCATGCGGGTTGCGGCGGAACCTCGCCATGTCCATCCGCGTCGGGCGGGCTGGAGAACACGACAAAGGCCTCTACGTCGCTCCAAGCCACAAGGCCGACAGGGATCATGCCCTCGATGGCGAACCCTTCGGGCGTCAGAACGAGGCGCGACGGACGAAACGTCTGGATCAGGGCGGCTATGGCGCCCAGCCCCAGCGCCAGAACGCCGATCCAGCTCCAGGCCGCCGTCCAGCCGTCATCGGTCATGCCGATGACCCACAAGCCGACAGCCAAGGCGGCCAACAGAACCGCCAGAACCAGCAGCAGCTTCAGCCGCGATGCGACCAGGACCAGACGTTCAGGATTTGCGGGCAAGACCCGATCACACCCTCAGCGGCATCAGCACATACTGGACGCCCGGATCGCCCGGATCCAGCACCAGGGTCGGCGAGGCCGGGTCGGCGAATTTGAACATGGCCGTCTCGCCGGTGATCTGGCCGGCCACGTCCAGCAGATAGCGGGCGTTGAAGCCGATCTCGAACGGCTCCTCGGAATAGCCGATCTCGACCTCTTCCTCGGCCTGACCGGCCTCCATGTTGCGTACGGTCAGCTTCACCCGGTCGTTGTCGAAGGCCAGTTTCACCGACCGGCTCTTCTCGGCCGAGATGGTGGCCACGCGATCGACGGCCGAGGCGAAGACGGCGTTGTCGATGTCGGCCTGTTTGTCATTGCCCTTGGGAATGACGCGCAGATAGTCGGGGAAGGCGCCGTCGATCACCTTGGACGTCAGGGACGCCTCGCCGAACTCGAAACGGATCTTCTGGGCCGAGACCTGGACCTCGACCGGGCCCGAACCGTCGTCCAGCAGGCGGCGGACCTGATCCACCGTCTTGCGCGGCACGATGACGCCGGGACCGCCGGCCGCGCCTTCGGGCGCCGGGGTTTCGGCCAGGGCCAGACGGTGGCCGTCGGTGGCCACGGCGCGTAGCAGCGGCACGCCGCCTTCGGCCACCGTGTGCAGATAAAGGCCGTTCAGATAGTAGCGCGTCTCCTCGGTCGAGACGGCGAAGCGGGTCTTGTCGATCAGGCGGGCCAGATCGTCCTTGGCCAGGCTGAAACGCACGCCCGAGGCGTCGGCCGACATGACCGGGAAGTCGCCGGCCGGCAGGACCGGCAGGTTGAATTTCGACCGCCCCGCCGACACCACCAGCCGCGGATCGTCGCCCGAATAGGTCAGCGACACCTCAGCCCCGTCGGGCAGTTTGCGCACGATTTCATACAGGGTGTGGGCCGGGGCCGTGATCTGGCCCTCGACATTCACCTGGGCCTCGGCCTCGTCGACCATCTCCATGTCCAGGTCGGTCGCGGCGAACGACAGGCGGTCGCGTCCGGCGCTGAGCAGCACATTGGACAGGATCGGAATGGTGTTGCGGCGTTCGACCACGCTCTGCACATGGCCCAGGGCCTTCAGGAGCGCGGATCGTTCGATGGTCAGCTGCATGTGTCGTCTTCGCCCGTGCCGACGACTCAAAACCGTCGCCGTATATTAAGGGCCTAGGACACTAGCGGATTGGGCGCAGGGGGCAACGGGTCAGGTCTCGCCCAATTCGGTTAGCCACAGACGCGCCCGCCTGGGTTCGCCCGGAATATTGTCTCCGCGCAGCCCGCGTTCATGCATCAGACGCTGATGCAGCGGGAAGGCTTCGGCCACGCCCAGGGTCAAACGGAGGCTCGCGATCCGGTCGCCCAGGGCCTCCAAGGCTTCGGCTTCCGGCGGCCGCAGGCGCGCCATGACCGGATCGGCGGGATCAACGTCGTTCAGCAGGCCCCAACGCCCGGCGGCGCAGGCGCGCAGGGCCGGTATCAGAAGGCTCCGATATTCCGCCTCCAGCGCCGCCAGCCGGATCTCGGTCCGATCATGGCGGCTCACGACGCCATCAGCCCCGCAGCTTGCGCGTCAGCGCCTCGACGTCGCGCGCGATCTGTTCGTCGGCGGCCATCAGCTCCTCGATCTTGCGCACGCCGTGCAGGACCGTGGTGTGGTCGCGCCCGCCGAAACGGCGGCCGATGTCGGGATAGGAGCGGGTCGTGTGCTGTTTGCACAGATACATGGCGATCTGGCGCGGGCGGGCGACCGAGCGGGTGCGCCGTTCGCTCAGCAGATCGGCCTGCTTCAGGGCGAAATGCTCGGCCACCGTCTTCTGAATCTCGTCGACCGTGATGCGGCGCTCCGGCCCGCCGCGCAGGGCGGCGCCCAGCAGGGCCTGGGCTTCCTCGACCGTCACGTCCGACAGGCGGCGCCCGACGGCGGCGGCCAGGGTGTTCACCGCGCCTTCCAGCTCGCGCATCGAGCCGGGGGTGCGGTCCACCAGACGATCCAGAACCTCGGGCTGGGCCTCGCCGGTCACCACGCCCAGGCCGGCCAGGGCCGACAGGCGGTTGCGGGCCACGGCGATCTTCAGGTCGCGGCCGCCCGGCTCGATCGGGCAGGTCAGGCCGGCGGCCAGGTGGCTGCGCAGGCGCGGCTCGATCTCGCTCATGGCCGTGGGCGGGCGGTCGCCCGACAGGACGATGCGTTTGCCGTCCTCGATCAGGGCCGTCAGGGTGGACAGCAGTTCTTCCTGAGTGCTGGCCTTGCCGCCCACGAACTGCACATCGTCCAGCAGCAGCATGTCGGCGCCGCGCAGGCTTTCCTTGAAGGCGGCGGTGGCCCGGTCCTGCATCGCCTTGACGAAGGTCGACAGGAAACGCTCGGCCGTCAGATAGACCACCTTGGCGTCGGGGCGCAGGCGCTGGGCCTCCCAGGCGATGGCGTTCAGCAGGTGGGTCTTGCCGTAGCCATAGGGGCCGCAGAAGAAGATCGGGTTGAAATGGCCGTCGGCCCAGCTGGCCGTCTGGCGCGCGATGGCCAGGGCGAAGGCGTTGCTGTCGCCCTGAACGAAGCTGTCGAAGGTCAGCCGGTCCTGCAGGCCCGCCGCGCGCACGGCGCGGGCGCCGTCGGTGACCGGGGCCGAGATCGGGCCAGACAGGGCCATCGGCTGAAGGCCCGCGGGCGCGGCGGCGGCCATGGCGGCGGCCGGCGGGGCCGACCCCACCTCGGCCCGGCAGCGCACGTCCAGCCGGCGGTTCAGGCCGTCCAGGCCCAGCCACAGCTCGTTCATGCGGCGCAGGGCGTTCTTGCGCACCCAGTCGCGGGCATAGGCGGTGGGCGTGACCAGCACCAGCTGGCCGGCGCCGTCCACGCGCACGGCGGACGGGGCGATATAGGAGCTGAAGGGCCCTTCGCCGATCTCGGCGCGCAGGCGCGTGGCGGCCTCGCTCCAGATGCGGTCGGGATCCGTCATTCCAGACATCGCCGTAGCCCCCGTCATGGTCACCCGCCCTCCAGCGCAGAAAGTCATCCAACCGAACCGACGCGCCTTCGAGGACCGATCCGCCGGGGACGACTTCTCCTGTCCGGCGAAACGGGTTTCGCCGGCGGGGCCGTACTCTCGAACAGACAATCCCCCGCGACGCGAAACATCGTTCCGCGCCGTCTTCATCCGTAGGAGGATGGAAGGGCGTTAGAGGCTCAACTTACGCCCGGCGGGAGAGCGGTCAACGCAGATTCTCGACCTGATTCGAAGTTAAATTTGTTGACTCCGGTAAAGCCCCCGACGGCTTGGGAAAATGTCTCTTTCGCCACATTGGCGAGTACGATTTTCAGGTCGAGCGCTTAGACGCGGATGTGCGAACGGCGAGGGAGCCGATGCGCCCTCGCCGTTGAAATCATTCGACTTTCATGTGACCGGCCGGTGAAGGCCCGTCCGCAGGCGGCCGGATCAGGCGGCGGCCATTTTCTTCAGCTGAGCCGCCAGACGCGACACCTTGCGCGAGCCGGTGTTCTTGTGAACCACGCCCTTGGAGACGGCGCGCATCAGTTCCGACTGGGCCTCGACGAAGGCGGTCTTGGCGGCCGCCTGGTCGCCGCCCGAAACGGCTTCCTGGAACTTACGCAGGAAGGTGCGGACGCGCGTACGGCGCGCCTTGTTCACTTCGGTGCGGGCTTCGATCTTGCGGATCGCTTTGCGGGCGCCGGGGTTGTTGGCCATCAGTCAAACCTTCGAACGGAAAACGCCGTAGACCACACGTCCACGGCGCAGAAATCTCAAGAGCGCGCGGCTATAGCGGAATGGGGCGCGGGGATCAAGGGTCGGAAGAAGGTCGTAGGTCTTAGGCAGAAGGCAGTAGGCAGTAGGAGGTTGCGGCTCTGACCGTGGCGGGTGTTCGCAGGCGGGGCCGCATCGTCCCTACTGCCTAAGACCTACTGCCTACCGCCTACCTGCCTTTGAACGCCGGCTTCCGCTTCTCGACGAAGGCCGCCATGCCTTCCTTCTGGTCCTCGAAGGCGAACAGGCTGTGGAACAGACGGCGCTCGAACTGGACCCCTTGCGTCAGGGTGGTCTCCAGGGCGGCGTTGATCATCTCCTTGTTGGCCATGATCGCCAGCGGGCTTTGCGCCGCGATGCGGGCGGCGATCTTGCGCGCCTCGTCCATCAGGGTGTCGTGCGGGAAGACGCGGCTGGCCAGCCCCGCCCGTTCCGCCTCGGCCGCGTCCATCATCCGAGCGGTCAGAACCATGTCCATGGCCTTGGACTTGCCGACCAGGCGGGTCAGCCGCTGCGACCCGCCGATGCCCGGCGCCACGCCCAGGTTGATCTCCGGCTGGCCGAACTTGGCCTTGTCCGAGGCGATGATGAAGTCGCACAGCATGGCCAGTTCGCACCCGCCGCCCAGGGCGAAGCCGTTGACCGCGGCGATGATCGGCTTCCTGAACCGCGTGATCCGGTCGTGGCCCAGGGCGAAGAAATTGCCAGAATACATCTGGGCGTAGGTCTGGTCGGCCATCTCCTTGATGTCGGCGCCGGCCGCGAACGCCTTGTCGCCCGAGCCGGTCAGGATCAGGCAGCGGACGCTGTCGTCCTGCTCCACCGCATCCAGAAAGGCCGCCAGATCGGCGAACAGGGCCGAGTTCAGGGCGTTCAGCGCCTCGGGCCGGTTCAGCGTCACCACCGCATAGCCGTCGGCGTGCCGTTCGATCAGCAGGGTGTCATAGGCGTCGGTCATGGGGGCCTCCTGTTTCGCGCGCCCGGTCTAGCGGCTCGTGGGCGGCGGGGAAACCGTCAGCCGCGCGGCATCAGCGCCAGGGTCAGGCCGGCGCGGGTCAGTTCGGCGATCACCACCATGGCCAAAAGGGCGTTGGCCAGCACCGCCTGGCCACGCGCGGCGCCCAGACCCAGGTCCGCCCCCATGCCTGCCGCGATCGCCAGCACCGCCGCCGCCAGCAGGACCAGGCCGACCAGCAGCATCAGCGCCACATGCCCGGCCTTCAGCGCGGCCATCAGGGTGGGGCCGTCGTCCAGCGCCCGCATGCGTCGCCGCAACAGCCAGGCGACCGCGCCGCTCAGCACCGTCTCGGCCACCAGCACCACCGCCAGAGCGCCCACGAACCAATAGACCAGCCCGCCCACGTCTCCGTCCCGAACGGCCAGGGCGACGCGCGCGAAATAGGCGCCCCAGACCAGAACGCCGACCAGCAGGCTGATCCAAAGATGAAGGCGGCGACGGTTCACGGTCTGATCCCTTTGTCAGGCCTTCTGGCAGGTCGGGCAGAAGAAGGTCGACCGACCGCCCTGCACGATCCGCGCCACCGCGCCGCCGCAAGCCGCGCCGCGGCACGGCTGGCCCTCGCGGCCATAGACGTCGAAATTGTGCTGGAAATAGCCCTGACCGCCCTCGGCGTTGGCGAAGTCGCGCAAGGTGGACCCGCCCGCCGTGATGGCGTCGTTCAGCACGTCGCGGATGGCGACCACCAGTCGTTCCAGCTTCGGCCGAGACACCGCGCCCGCCGCCGTCAGGGGCGAAATCCCCGCCCGATACAGCGCCTCGCACACATAGATGTTGCCCAGGCCCGCCACGATCCTCTGGTCCAGCAGGCTGACCTTGACGTTCTGCCTGCGCCCCTCGAACGCCTGCGCCAGATGCGCGGCCGAAAAGCCGTTGCCCAGCGGCTCCGGTCCCAGGCTCGAGAACCAGGGATGGGCCGAAACCGCATCGGTGGGGATCAGTCCCATGAAGCCGAACCGGCGCGCATCGGCATAGCCGACCCGCGTGGTCGCCGCCGTCGTTGCGGCGCACAGGCTGAGGTGTTCGTGCTTGGCGCCGATGGGGGCGTCGTCCTCGAACTCGCCCACCTCCTGACCGTCCAGGGTGAAGCGGCCGGTCATGCCCAGGTGGGTCACCCAGGTTTCGCCGGTCGACAGCGGGAACAGCAGATATTTGGCCCGCCGGTCCAGCCGCAGAACCGTGGCCCCGTCCAGCCGTTCGGTGAACCGCTCGGGAAAGGGAAAGCGCAGGTCCGGCCGGTTCTGGCGCACGCGGCCCAGCCGGGCGCCCGTCAGAACAGGCTCCAGGCCCCGGCGCACGGTTTCGACTTCGGGAAGCTCGGGCATGGCGTCGATCTAGCGCCTTCATCAACCCGCGCCAAACCCGGGACGGGCACGGACGGGATTTGACCGATCGGTCGCCGGAGTCTCGCACGGCCTAAACGGAACGGTGGTCGGGACGTCATTCAGACGCGCCAACCTGTCGGCACGCCACCGGGGGGTAGCGACCGACATGACCACCACGCCGATTGACGCGGCGGCCGCCGCGCGACCGTTCCGCCTGCCGCGCGCGGGGGCGCCGCTTCTGGCCCTGTGCGCCGTCGCGGGCTTCAGCGCGCTTTTCGTCCTGTTTCCACAGATCGACATCGCCGTCAGCGGCCTGTTCCACGATCCAGCCCAGGGGTTCGCGGCGTCGCACATGCCGGGGCTGAAGCTGCTGCGCAAAAGCTCGACCTGGGTGATGGCCGTTTTGCTGGGCCTGGCGCTTTGGCGGCTGTGCCGGGCCTGTCGCGGCGCGGCGGGATCGCGGCTCGGCGTCATGCGGCCGGCCCTGTGCGTCATGGCCGGGCTGGCGTTGGGGCCGGGACTGCTGGTCAATGCGGTGCTGAAGGAATGGTGGGGCCGGCCGCGTCCGATCCAGGTCGATCTGTTCGGCGGCGACGCCCCCTTCGCCGCCGCCTGGCGCATCACCGACGCCTGCGCCAGCAACTGCTCCTTCGTCTCGGGCGAGGCCTCCTCGGCAGCCTGGATGGCCGGGGCGGTGCTGATCCTGGCGCCGGGGCGCATCCTGCTGGCGTCGGGCGTGGCGTTGTATGGGGCGGCCCTGTCGTTGAACCGGCTGGCCTTCGGCGGGCATTTCCTGTCGGACATCCTGCTGGCCTGGGCCATGACGGGACTGGTTCTGGCGATCCTGCACCGGCTGACGGTCGCCGAAGCCGGGCGAGGCCACGTCGGTGATTTCCGCGCCCGCTTTCTTGCCTCGACGGCGCCCAGAGCCTAGGCAGGGCCGTCGCCGGGGGGCGGCAAGGCCTGTCGGAGGATCACATGTCGCTGAGGGAAACGGACGCCGACTGGGCCATCCTGGGCGATGACGAACCCTTCTTCGGCGTGCTGACCCACGAGAAATTCCTGCGCCGCAACCTGACCCCCGAAACCCTGGCCGAGTTCTGGGCCTCGGGCGAGGAGGAGATCCAGTATCTGCGCCGCGTGCTGGTGCGCCATTTCGGAGAGTTCGAGGCCGGGCACGCCGTCGATTTCGGCTGTGGCGTCGGGCGGCTGGCGCGGGCGCTGGCCCAGGTGGCGGACCGGGTGACCGGCGTGGACGTCTCGCCCGGCATGCTGGCCGAGGCCAACCGCCACCGCCTGGCCAACATCACCTATGTCGACCGGCTGACGGACCAGCGGTTCGACTGGATCAATTCGGTCATCGTGTTCCAGCATATTCCGCCGCCGCGTGGATACGCCCTGTTCGCCGACCTGCTGGGCCGGCTGAACCCCGGCGGGGTGCTGTCGGTGCAGTTCACCCTGTTCAAGGACGAGACCTTCATCGGCCATGCGCTGCAGACCGCCCGCCGCGCGGCCTGGGACGGCGAGACCCTGAGGGTGCTGGACGAGGCGCCGCATCCGCCCGGCGCCATGATGATGTACGACTATGACCTGAACCGTCTGATGGCCATGATGACCGACCACGGGATCGAGCAGGTCCTGCTGGAGCACACCAACCACGGCGGCTGCCACGGCGCGCGCATCTTCGGGCGCAAGGTCGGTTAGTCGACGGCCGTGAAGGCGTAGACGGTGGCGTAATGGCTATCGCTGCTGGGGTGTTTGACGCCCTGGAATCCGGCCCGCGCGAACAGATCGAACAGATAGGGCTCCTGGAACCCCAGCTCCATCCAGCCCCTCTGGCGCATGATGGCCACGTTCTCGGCGTCCATCCGCACGCCCCAGGCATAGGGCGTGATCGGGTCGTCGGTCGGCAGAATCGGCTCGCCGCCCAACAGGATGCGCCCGCCGGGTTTCAGCAGGGTCTTCAGCTTCGGCAGGACGGCGTGAACGTCCAGGCAGTGATGGAAGCTCTCGTAGAAATAGATCAGGTCATAGGCCGCCGCCTGACCGGCCGGATTGTCGCCAAAGGCGCCGACATGGGCCTTCAGCTCGACCTGATACCGCGCCGCCAGCTGGTCCACCGCCGCACAGAAGGCGGGGTTCACATCGACCGTATCCACCCGCACGCCGGTGCGGGCGAAGGCCAGGGCGATCTGGCCGAAACCGGCGCCGTATTCCAGCGCCCGGTCGCCGGCGCGCAGATCGGCCAGCTTCAGCAACCGGCCCATGCCCATCAGGTGATCGCCGGCGATGGCGCTGCTGCGGGTGGCGTAGAAGGCGGGGCGCAGAACGGCGTCCATGGCCCCGATCTCGGGGGTGTCCTCGTCGCTGGCGGCGTCATAGTCGGCCCGGCCGGTGATGCGCGACCACAGGGCCAGCTGCTGCGCCCGATGCTCGGGTCCGTCGGGGTCCAGGTCCAGGCGGAAACCTTCGGGCAGGCGGAACACCGCGCGCTTGACCGCCGGGGCCCAGGCCGGGTCGTTCAAGGCGGTCCAGGCGGCGTCGATCTGATCCAGGTCCAGCAGGGGCCGGGGGCCGGTCAGCAGCCACTGACGATGCTCTTCGCTGTCTCGGAAGGCGGCGCACAGATCGTCGAAATCCAGCCCCTGGGCCACACGTTCGGTCCAATAGGCCAGGCCGCCTTCGTCCGCTTCGCGCCCCAGAAAAGCGTCGTAGCACAGGGCCACATCCGACGGCTGGGCCGGCGCCGCATCCGGCGCGGCGCGACGGGCGCGCAGGGCCTGGGCCGAGGGCGACAGGCCGATCATTGCAGGGTTCCGGCAGGGCCTGCAGGAACCGCATCCTCGACATCGAAATCCAGCCGTCCGGGCGCCACCGCCTTCAGCGCCTCGACCACGCCCTTGACGTCCTGGGCGCGGTTCAGGTCGCAGACCAGCACGGCGTCCTTCTCGACGATGATGGCCAGGTCGCGCACGCCGACGGCGGCGACCACCATGCCTTCGGGCGCGCGGATCAGGCAGTTCTCGCCGTCCAGCACCAGCTGGGTTCCGGCCGAGCCGGCGCCGGTGGCGGCGATGGCGTCCCAGGCGCCCAGGTCGGACCATTCGAAATCCACCTCCAGCACGCTGGCGGCGTCGGTCTTCTCCATGACCGCATAGTCGATGGAGATCTTGGGCGCGGCGCGGAAGACGTCGGTCAGGGCGGTGGCCTCGCCGTCCGGCAGGGCGGCCTGGGCGGCGGCCAGAACCTGGGGCGCATGGCGGTTCAGCTGATCCACCAGAGTGGCGGCCGAGACGATGAAATTGCCGCTGTTCCACAGATAGCCGGCGCCGATATAGGCCTCGGCCGTCGCCGCATCCGGCTTTTCGACAAAGGCGTCCACGGCGCTGAGGCCCCGCCCGGCCGGCTTGATATAGCCATAGGCCGACGACGGATCGCGCGGCCGCACCCCCAGGGTCACGATGCGGGCGGCCGCGGTCGCCGCCTCGGCCGCCTCGCGCACGGCGCGGCGGAAGGCGTCATGGTCGGGGATGAAATGGTCCGAGGCGACGAAGGCGGCCACGCCCTGCGGATCGCGCGCGGCGATCCAGGCGGCGGCGGCGGCCATGGCCGGGGCGGAATCGCGCGGTTCCGGCTCCAGCAGCACGGTCGCCTCGACGCCCAGATCGGCCAGCTGACGGTCGATCCAGCCGGCATGGGCGACGCCCGCCACCACCACCAGACGCCCGGCGCCGGACGCCAGGGGCGCGCATCGGGCCACCGTCTCCTGGAACAGCGAGCGTTCGCCCACCAGGGCCAGGAACTGCTTGGGCCGCGACGGGCGCGAGGCGGGCCACAGACGGGCGCCGGCGCCGCCGCACATGATGACGGGATAAAGAGCCATCCGGCCTTCTACTCCACCTGGCATATCGGGCGAAAGACGATGACGCCCCATGGGCGTGTTGCACGGCCGGCCCACGTCTGCGATCAGGCGGGACGCACGGGGTCTCACTCAGGGGCCTCACTTAAGGGGCGCGCGGGAGGACCCATGACCGAGCGGACGGCCTATGTGGTGCTGGGCATGCACCGCAGCGGAACCTCGTCGGTCGCCGGCACGCTGGCGCTGCTGGGCGCCGCCGCGCCGCGCACCCTGATGGGCCCGGCCCAGGATAATCCCAAGGGCTTCTGGGAAAGCCAGGTGGTCACCGCCTTCAACGACCGGCTGCTGGCGACGGCGGGGTCGGCGTGGGACGACTGGCGCGCGCTTGATGCGACGGTTCTGGCCGATCCCGCCTGGGCCGAGGAGGCCGGACGGGTGCTGGCGGGCGAGTTCGGCGACGCCCCGGCCGTGGTGCTGAAAGACCCGCGCCTGTGTCGCTTCTTCCCCTTCTGGCGCCGGGCGCTGGAGACGGCGGGATACGCCCCGGTCATCGTCATGCCCGTGCGCGACCCGCGCGAGGTCGCCGCCAGCCTGAACGCCCGCAACGGCATGGCCCCGGCGCGGGGCCTGCGCCTGTGGCTGCGGCATGTGCTGGAGGCGGAACGGTCCAGCCGGGGCCTGCCGCGTCATCTGATGGGCTGGGACGACTTCATGGCCGACTGGCGCGGACAGGTCGCGTCGATGGCCCAGCGCCTGGGCCGACCGCTGGCCCCGACACCGGATCAGGCGGCGGCGGTGGACGCCTTTCTCAGCCCCGAACTGCGGCGTCAGGACGCCGGGGCCGCCCGCGCGCCCGATCTGGTCGCGCGCGTTCATGCCGTCCTGCTAGACCTGGCCCGTCATGGCGAGCACGCCGACCTGCACAGGTTGCTGGACGCCCTGCATGCCGAATTCCAGCGCGCCGGGGCTCTGTTCCCCGACGCCGATTAGGACGCGGGTCAGCCGCCGCCCGTCCGGCCCACGGCCTTGCCGGTCCCTTCGCAGACCGGACAGGTTTCGCCGGTCGGCAGGACGGCCGCCCCCTGGCATTCGGGACACAGGGTGGCGTCCACATGCTGCAGGCTGGCCGGGTCCGTCGGGTCGGACGGCGTCAGGTCGCGGTCGTCGATCTCGGTTTCCTTCATGCCGAAGTGAACGGCCCGGAACCGCCCCGGTTTCATCGTGACTTCGCCATCGGGCGGCGCTATCGCACCGATCATGGAAGAGACCGAACGCCAATCCGAGGAACGGGGCTGGGCGACCGCGCGGACGCTGGCCGAGGCCCTGCCCTATATCCAGGTCTATGACCGCGAGACCGTGGTCATCAAATACGGCGGCCACGCCATGGGCGAAAGCGCCGTGGCGCGCCAGTTCGCGGCCGATGTGGTGCTGCTGAAGCTGATGGGCGTGAACCCTGTCGTGGTCCACGGCGGCGGCCCGCAGATCAGCGCCATGCTGGACAAGGCGGGGGTGAAATCCAGCTTCGTGGACGGCCTGCGCGTCACCGACGCCGACACCATGCAGGTGGCCGAGATGGTCCTGTCGGGCGCCGTGAACAAGGAGATCGCCCACTGGATCACCGTGGCGGGCAAGGAGGCCGATGTGCGCGGCGTCGGCCTGTCGGGCAAGGACGCCGGCCTGCTGACGGTCGAAAAGACCAAGCGCACCCGCCGCGACCCGGACAGCATGATCGAACATGAGGTCGATCTGGGCTTCGTCGGCGAACCGACCAAGGTGGACGCCAAGCTGATCGAGCGGCTGATCGTGTCCGACGCCGACTGGGTGCCGGTGATCGCTCCGATCGGGGTGGCCGAGGATGGCCAGACCTTCAACGTCAACGCCGACACCGTGGCCGGGGCCGTCGCGGGCGCCCTGAACGCCAAGCGCATGCTGCTGCTGACCGATGTGCCGGGGGTGCGCGGCGCCGACGGCCAGATCATCCGCCAGATGACGATCAATGACGCGCAGGCGCTGATCGACACGGGCGTGGCCACCGGCGGCATGATCCCCAAGCTGGAGACCGCCATGGCCGCCGTGCGCGCGGGCGTCGAGGCCGTGGTCATCCTGGACGGGCGCCGCCCCCACGCCATGCTGGTCGAGCTGTTCACCGAACACGGCGCAGGCACACTGGTGAAGGCGTCTTGATCGACCTGTCGCCCCCCCGTCTGGATCACGTTACGGCCTGGGTGTTCGACATGGACGACACCCTGTACCCGCGCGAGCAGGGGCTGATGAATCTGGTTCAGGCGCGGATCAACGCCTATGTCGTCGAGGCCGTGGGCCTGGACCCCGACAGCGCCCGTGTACTGCAGCGCCAGTTCCTGGACGAGCACGGCACCACCCTGGCCGGGCTGATGGCCAACTACACCATCGACGCCGACCATTTCCTGCATGACGTCCACGATGTGCCGATGGATTCGCTGGAGCCCAACCCCCGCCTGGCCGAACAGCTGATGCGCCTGCCGGGCCGCCGCTTCGTCTTCACCAATGGCGCGCGCGACTATGCCCACCGCGTTCTGGCCCGCCTGGGGGTGAGCGACTGTTTCGAGGGGGTCTTCGCCATCGAGGACGGCGATCTGACGCCCAAGCCCGCGCCGTCCGCCTATCGCCGGATGATCGAACGCTTCGGCTTCGAGCCGCGCCAGGCGGCGATGTTCGAGGACACGCCCCGCAATCTGGAGGCCGCCAAGGCCCTGGGCATGGCCACCGTCCTGATCGGCGACGGCCACGGCAAGGTGATCGGCGACCATGTCGACCACGTCGCCCCCGACCTTCTGGATTTCCTGACCGACCTTTCCCTGCCTGAGGACGCCGCCGCATGACCGATATCGCTCGCCTGGAATCCGTCATCGAGACCGCCTGGGACGGTCGCGCCGACCTGTCGCCCGCGACCCAGGGCGAGGCGCGCCACGCCGTCGAACAGGCCCTGGCCCTGCTGGATTCGGGCCAGGCGCGGGTCGCCTCGCGCGGCGCCGACGGCGTCTGGACCACGCATCAGTGGCTGAAGAAGGCGGTGCTGCTGTCTTTCCGCCTGAACGACAATCATCGCATGGCGGGGCCGGTCGATGTCTTCATGGGACTAAGCGATCCCACGCCCGGTCCCTATTGGGACAAGGTTCCCGGCAAATGGTCGCGCTGGACCGAGGCCGATTTCGAAAAGGCCGGCTTCCGGGCGGTTCCGGGCGCGGTGGCGCGCCAGGGCGCCTTCATCGGCCGCAACGTCGTGCTGATGCCCAGCTTCGTGAATATCGGCGCCTATGTGGACGAAGGCTCCATGGTCGACGCCTGGGCCACGGTCGGCAGTTGCGCCCAGATCGGCAAGAATGTGCACCTGTCCGGCGGTGCCGGGATCGGCGGGGTGCTGGAACCCTTGCAGGCCAATCCGACCATCATCGAGGACGGCTGTTTTATCGGCGCCCGCGCCGAGGTGGCCGAGGGCGTGATCGTGCGCGAAGGCGCCGTCCTGGCCATGGGGGTCTATCTGTCGGCTTCGACCAAGATCGTGGACCGGGCGACGGGCGAGGTGTTCCGCGGCGAGGTGCCGGCGTATTCGGTCGTGGTGCCCGGCTCCCTGCCCGATCCGAACGGCGGCCCCAGCCTGTATTGCGCCGTCATCGTCAAACGCGTGGACGCCCAGACCCGCGCCAAGACCGGCGTCAACGAACTGCTGCGGGACTAGCCCCCGAACAGACGCGGGTCTAAACCGCGCCCAACAAGAACACGTCCGTTTCCAGGGAGGACGCTCGATCATGCGCGACATCAACCATTTCATCGACGGCGCGGGCTTCACCGGCGCCTCGGGCCGGTTCTCGGACGTGTTCGACCCCAACACCGGCGCCGTCCAGGCGCGGGTGCAACTGGCCACGGCGGCCGAGGTGGATCGCGCGGTCCAGTCGGCGCAAGCCGCCTTCGAAGGCTGGTCGTCCACCAATCCCCAGCGCCGCGCGCGGGTGATGTTCGAGTTCAAGCGCCTGGTCGAGGCGAACATGGACGAGCTGGCGGCCCTGCTGTCGTCGGAACACGGCAAGGTCATCGCCGACAGCAAGGGCGACATCCAGCGCGGGCTGGAGGTGATCGAGTTCGCCTGCGGCATCCCCCATGCGCTGAAGGGCGAATACACCTGGGGCGCCGGGCCGGGCATCGACGTCTATTCGATGCGCCAGCCGCTGGGCGTCGTGTCGGGCATCACCCCGTTCAACTTCCCGGCCATGATCCCGATGTGGATGTTCGGCGTGGCCATCGCCGTGGGCAACACCTTCATCCTGAAGCCGTCCGAGCGTGATCCGTCCGTGCCGGTGCGCCTGGCCGAACTGATGATGGAGGCGGGAGCGCCCGCCGGGGTGCTGAACGTGGTGCATGGCGACAAGACGGCGGTGGACGCCATCCTGACCCATCCGCTGGTTCATGCCGTCAGCTTCGTCGGTTCGTCCGACATCGCCCACTATGTCTATCAGACCGGCGCGGCCAACCATAAGCGGGTCCAGGCCATGGGCGGGGCCAAGAACCACGGCATCGTCCTGCCCGACGCCGACATGGACCAGGTGATCAAGGATCTGTCGGGCGCCGCCTATGGCTCGGCCGGCGAACGCTGCATGGCCCTGCCGGTCGTGGTGCCGGTCGGCAAGAAAACCGCCGACGAGCTGCGCGAACGCATGGTCGCCGAGATTCCGAAGATGAAGGTCGGCGTTTCGACCGACGCCGAGGCCCACTATGGCCCGGTGGTCACCGCCGCCCACAAGGCCCGCGTCGAAGGCTGGATCGCCAAGGGCGTGGAAGAGGGCGCCGAACTGGTGGTCGACGGGCGCGGCTTCACCCTGCAGGGCCACGAGAACGGCTATTTCGTCGGCCCGTCGCTGTTCGACCATGTGAAGCCGGGCATGACCTCGTATCACGAGGAGATCTTCGGCCCGGTGCTGCAGATCGTGCGCGCCGAGACCTTCGAGGAGGCCCTGGCCCTGCCCAGCCAGCACCAGTACGGCAACGGCGTCGCCATCTTCACCCAGAACGGCCGCGCGGCCCGCGACTTCGCCGCCCGCGTCAATGTCGGCATGGTCGGCATCAATGTGCCGATCCCGGTGCCGGTGGCCTATCACACCTTCGGCGGCTGGAAGCGGTCGGCCTTTGGCGACATCAACCAGCACGGGATGGAGGGCGTCCGCTTCTGGACCAAGACCAAGACCGTCACCGCCCGCTGGCCCGACAGCGCGCTGGAGCATGCCGACAGCAGTTTCGTCATTCCGACCATGCGGTAGGATGAGGGTTCATCCCTCTCCCGCTTGCGGGAGAGGTGGCCCGTTGATCGCGTAGCGATCCAGGGTCGGAGAGGGGAGTCTTCTTTCCTTGGACTTCCCCCATCGTCATGCGTCTCGCTGCGCTCGACGACATGACACTTCCCCCGCAAGCGGGAGAAGGATTTCCGGGGCGAAACCTTCGCCTGTTGGACGTGATGTCTTCGGAACAACGCTTTTTGGTGCTAGGCGTTAACCCCTGCGAACGGTGAAGCTGGAGGGCGCGCGCCCATGCGTCGGTTTTTCGTCTGGTCGGCCCTGGCGGCCCTGATCGGCCTGATCCTGGCGGGCGGGGGCTATTGGGCCTACTGGAATTTCTACGCCCGCTTCCAGCCGGTGACGATCACCCGTCACCAGGCCGAGATCCAGCGCCTGCTGGACGAGGCGTCGTGGGTGTCGGGCGGCGGCGGCGGCCAGCCCCTCTATGTCGTCGGCTACCGCGACAGCGCCGCGACCCAGGCCTATGAGCAGGAAGAAGGCCCCAAGCTGCGCGCCGCCGGGGTCGAGACGCGCGTCATCCTGTTCGCCCGGGAGGACCGCGAGGGTCTGACCCAATCCACCGCCGCCGAACGCGCCACCATCGCCGAGCTGTGGCTGAGCCGCGACTGGACCCTTTATCAACGCTGGACCGCCACCCCCAGCCGCGACTGGACCGCCGCCGGGGTTCCGGCCGCCGACGGCAATCTGGCCCGCTCGGCCGTGGTCGAGGCCAGCCGCCAGTTCACCGACCGCCTGGGCGGCCTGTTGCGCAGCGCGGGCGTCGAGACGCGCTATCCGCTGATCGTCTGGCGCGACCGCCAGGGGTTCCTGAAGGCCTGCGCCTGCACCGACAAGCGCTCCTGGGCCTTCATCCGCGATGATCTGGATGCGCCCGACAGCGTGGATGCGGCCGTGATCGATCCCGACGCCGCGCCGCCCTTCGTCGCGCCCGGCGACGGCAGCCCCGAAAGCCTGCCCTATCCGACCCTGGCGCCTGTCGCGCCGGGCGTCGCGGCTGAAGGCGCAACCGCCCCGGTCGATCCGGTGGTGACGCCCGCCCCGCGCCCGTCCGCGCCGCCGACCCCTCGCGCCCCGCCCGAGGCGAAGAAGCAGGACGACACAACCTTCTTCTAGGGTTTGATCGTCTCGGCGCAGAGGGCGATCAGCCGTTCCACGTCCGCCGCGTCCTGATAAGGGCCGAAGCCGAAACGGATCACGTCGTCGCGCACGTCGGTGACGACGTTCGCCGCCAGCAGGGCCTTCTGCCAGTCGCCGGCCCGCGCATGGCGGAACGCCAGATAGCGCGCCCGCGACCGCCCGTCGTCGATCACGGGGTTCAGCAGCGTCGCCTGTTCCAGACCACCCGCACGACCGTCGCGCACCGCCTGCTGGAACGCGGTCATCAGCTCGCGCGCCTGGGCGGCCATCCCGGCCGTGGTCAGACCGTTCTGCGCCATCATCCGCCGCACGGCGTTGAAACGGTACAGCGCCGTGACATCGAAGGTCGCGCCCCAGAACCGGCCGCCGTCGGCGCGATAGCCGACCCCGCCGGGCGGGCCTTCCAGATCGCCGAACTCGGCGAACCAGCCGGAGACGACGGGCCGGGGGCAGAAGCCGGGCGGGGAATGCAGGAAACAGCACCCTTCGCCCGCCATGGCGTATTTGTAGCCACCGGCCAGATAGAAGACCCGGTCCGCCACCGCCGACAGATCGGTCGGTGTGGCCATGAAGCCGTGATAGCCGTCGATCACCACCCACGGCCCGGCCGGATCGGCCAGATCCGCCAGCGCCGGGATCGCTCCGAACGCCTGGCCCGTGCGGAAGAAGACCTGGCTGACCAGGATGATGTCGTGCCCCCCGGCCTGCGCCGCCGCGACAAAGCGGTCATCGAAGGTGTCGAACGGCGCCAGCGGCACGCGGGTAACCACCGCCTCGCCGGTTTCTTCCCAGCGCTGGGACTGGCGGCGGAAAGAATGGAATTCGCCGTCGGTGGACAGAATCCGCACCGGCTTGCGCTCCACGCCCGACACCAGCCGCACCAGGAAGTCATGGGTGTTGGGCGAAAAGACCAGACTGTTCGGATCGGGCAGGCCCAGCTCGGCCGCCACATGACCTTGCGCTTCCGGCACGACGTCGCCGAACACCAGATCCCATTTGCGGTCGGCGTGACGGTTGGCGTCGTCCCAGGCGGCGCCTTGCGCCTCATAGGCGACGTCGGGCCACAGATGGTGGCTGTGGGCGGCGAAATGCAGCCGGCCGGGCGCGAGGTTCAGCGCGCGCGAGAACAGGGCTTTGACGGTCATGCGACAGCCTTAGCCTGTCCCGCCCCGGTCGTCATCGCCGCCCGCGCTCAAGCCGCGAGCGACCGTGTCGCGAGGGTAGCGCCCAACCCGCGCTCAAGCAGCGAGCGCCCGCGGCGCGAGCGGTAGCGCCACTTAAATGAGCGCCCCGTGGCAATGCTTGAATTTACGGCCCGAGTTGCACGGGCACAGCGAGTTGCGCGGGGTGCGCTCCCACCCCACCGGCAGGGCGCCGACGGGCAGGCGGGCGCGATCGTCGCCGGTCAGCATGCCTTCGGGCGACTGGGCCGCCGGATCGGCCATCTCGTTCTCGCCGGTGCCGGGGTTCAGGTGAATCTCCTGGAACTCGGGCAGTTCGGGCGGCGGCTGGAAGCGGAATTCGACCGTCATCAGCCAGCGCGTGACGTTGTGGCGCAGGTCGTACAGCAGCGTCTCGAACAGGTTGAAGGCTTCGGTCTTGTACTCGTTCAGCGGATCGCGCTGGCCATAACCGCGCAGGCCGATGACGCCGCGCAGATGGTCCAGGTGGGTCAGGTGCTCCCGCCACTGCATGTCGATCATCTGCAGCAGGAATTGCTTTTCCAGGCCGCGGGTCTGTTCGGCGCCGACCAGTTCCAACCGCTCGGCCGCGCGGGCGTCGGCGGCGGCCAGCAGCCGCTCCTCGAACTCCTCGTTCGACACGCCTTCTTCAGCGGCCCAGTCGTGCAGCGGCAGCTCCAGCCCCAGGGTCGAACGGACCTTTTCGTCCAGGCCGTCGATGTCCCACTGTTCGGCATAGGCCTTGGGCGGCATGTAGCGTTCGACCAGGTCGTTGACCACGTCGTTGCGGAACTCGGCCACCAGTTCGGACAGGTCCTCGGCGTCCATGAACTCCTGGCGTTGCTCGAACACGGCCTTGCGCTGGTCGTTCACGACGTCGTCGTACTTCAGCAGGTTCTTGCGCATGTCGTAGTTGCGCTGTTCGACACGCTTCTGCGCCGTCTCGATGGCCTTGTTCAGCCAGGGGTGGGTGATGGCCTCGCCCTCGGCCACGCCGAAGCTGCGCATGATGGAATCCAGCCGGTCGCCGGCGAAGATGCGCAGCAGGTCGTCTTCACACGACAGGTAGAATTTCGAGGTGCCGGGGTCGCCCTGACGGCCGGTGCGGCCGCGCAGCTGGTTGTCGATGCGACGGCTTTCGTGGCGTTCGGTGCCCAGGACGAACAGGCCGCCGGCGGCCAGGGAGATGGCCTTCTGGGTCTCGATCTCGGCCTTGTACTGGGCCTCCATGGCGGCTTCCGCCTCGGGCGTGATCTCGACGGCCATGTTGCGCTGGTCGGTGCGCCAGCGCTGCATGCGCATTTCCAGGTTGCCGCCCAGTTGGATGTCGGTGCCGCGACCGGCCATGTTAGTGGCGATGGTCACCGCGCCGGGCAGACCCGCGTCGGCGACGATGAAGGCTTCCTGTTCGTGCTGGCGCGCGTTCAGGACGTTGTGCGGAATGCCCTTTCCGGTCGCCCATTCGATGTCATAGGCGTCGTCGCCGGCCTTCTGGGCCTCTTTCGGCCGGCCTTCGTATTCGGGCTTAAGCTTGCGGGTCTTGGCGACCTTGTAGTCATAGCCCGACAGCAGTTCGGACAGGGTCTCGGACTTTTCGATCGAGACGGTGCCGACCAGGATCGGCTGGCCGCGCACATGGCATTCGGCGATCTGGGCGCACAGGGCCAGGTTCTTCTCGGCCTCGGTGCGATAGACTTCGTCGTCGAAGTCGATGCGCTGGATCGGGCGGTGGGTCGGCACCTCCAGCACGTCCATCTTGTAGATGTCGTGGAATTCCTGGGCCTCGGTCGCGGCCGTGCCGGTCATGCCCGACAGCTTGTCGTAGAGACGGAAGTAATTCTGGATCGTCACCGAGGCCAGGGTCTGGTTCTCGGGCTGGATCTTGACGCCTTCCTTGGCCTCGATGGCCTGGTGCAGGCCTTCGGACAGACGCCGGCCCTGCATCATGCGGCCGGTGAATTCGTCGATCAGCATGATCTCGCCGGCGCGGATGATGTAGTCCTTGTCGCGCGTGTACAGGGTGTTGGCGCGCAGGGCCTGGTTGGTGTGGTGCACCAGGCTGACGTTGGCGGCGTCATAAAGATCGGTGGTGTCCGGCGCCAGATGGCCGGCGGCGGTCAGCATCTCCTCCATCCGCTCGGACCCCAGTTCGGTCAGCAGCGACTGGCGTTGCTTTTCGTCCAGCTCGAAGGTGTCGGGGTCCTTGATCAGCTCCTTCACCAGGCCGTCCAGCACCATGTACAGGTCCGAACGGTCCTCGGTCGGGCCCGAGATGATCAGCGGCGTGCGGGCTTCGTCGACCAGGATGGAGTCCACCTCGTCCACGATGGCGAAATGGTGGCCGCGCTGGACCATCTCGCGCCGGTCATAGACCAGATTGTCGCGCAGATAGTCGAAGCCGAATTCGTTGTTGGTGCCATAGGTCACGTCGGCGGCGTAGGCGGCCTGGCGCTGGCCCTGCGACAGGCCATTGACGATGACGCCCGTCTCCAGGCCCAGGAAGCGATAGACCCGGCCCATCCATTCGGCGTCGCGCTTGGCCAGATAGTCGTTGACCGTGATGACGTGCACGCCCTTGCCTTCCAGGGCGTTCAGATACACCGGCGCCACGGCGACCAGGGTCTTGCCCTCGCCGGTGCGCATTTCCGAGATGCCGCCTTCGTGCAGGATCATGCCGCCGGCCAGCTGGACGTCATACTGGCGCTGGCCCAGCACCCGCTTGGACGCCTCGCGCGCCACGGCGAAGGCGTCGTTCAGAACATCGTTCAGGGTCTCGCCCGCCGCCAGCCGGTCCTTGAAGGCGTCGGTCATCATGCGCAGCTCGTCGTCCGACAGGGCCGCGTATTTCGGCTCCATGGCGTTGATCTTCTGAACCTGGGCCATGAACTCCTTGACCTTGCGGTCGTTGGAGGAGCCGAACATTTTCTTGGCGAAGCCGAGCATGGGCGATCCGGTAAGGCGATCGAGCGGTTGAAAGCTCTGGACTGGGCCCCGCAAGGGGCGGTGGGCGCCGGGGCCAAGGCCCGATCCCGGGGCGGCCGCCGCGCCCTGAAGTCGGCGCATGCAAAGGGCCGCGCGTAGGATCGAAAACCCCTCGACTTGAGCGCAGGCGGGACTTAAGCACCGGTCTTACCCCTGTCAACGCAAGGGGCTTTTCATAGGCCATAGGCCATGGCCTCGTCCTGGTTTACCGTGACCTTCGGACAACCACGGAGATGTAGGCATGAGCGTCCTGCAAGCGGCATTGAGCCTGGGCATGGCGATAATGGCTGGCAGTCCCCAGGCGGGTGAATGCGAGGCCAATTTCCGGTCGGAAGGCAGCTTCTTTTCTGGCCGTCGCTACACCACCAGCCAAACCTTCCCCGCCCCGGCCGAGGCCGTCTATCGACGCGCCTACGCCGCCATGGTGCAGGAGGGATGGGCCATTCGTTCGTCCGATCGTGAGATGATGGTGATCTCGGCCACGACCGAGGTGTCCTTCGGCAGCGGCAAGACTGCGCCGCTGAACATCATCGTGGAGCCGACCGGCGACGGCAGCCGGGTCAGCATGACCTTTTCCATTTCCGGCGGACTTTCCGCCAGCGATCCCCGCGGCAACATGTGCAGCCTGATGGCCAAATTCACGCCCGCCGGTTAGGCGGCGGTCCCCTTTCCTGAAGTCTTGCACTCATGGTCTCAGCCCCCTCCACAAGCCGGCACATCTCTATCGGACGCCTTGCACAGGCCCTGTTGCTGACCCTGTTCATGGCCCTGTTTCTGACCGCCTGTGGCGGGGGCGGCAACGACCGCAAGCCCGAGCCGGGCGACCGCGCCGTGGCCAAGGTGCAGGACCAGACCATCTGGATGTCCGACGTCCGGCGCGAGGCGGTGGCCCAGGGCCTGATCGGCGAGGGCGAGCCGCTGGACGCCTCGTCGGGCCTGTTCCGGCGCGTGCTGGATGAAGTGATCGACCAGAAGCTTCTGGCGGGCGAGGCGGAACGTCGCGGTCTGGACAACTCCGAACTGGCCCAGCGGCGCCTTCAGGCCACGCGTGAACGCATCCTGGGCGACATGCTGGTCGAGACGGTGGTCAACGGCGCCATCACCGATCAGGCGGTCCAGACCCTGTACCAGGAGCAGCTGCGCCTGGCCCGGACATCCGAAGAGATCCGCGTGCGGCTGATCTTGTCGCGCACCAAGCCCGAGGCCGACGCCGTGATCGGCATGCTGGGCCAGGGCGCCCAGTTCGAGGCCGTGGCCATGGAGCGGTCGGTCGACGAGGCGACGCGCTATTCCGGCGGCGACCTGGGCTATTCGACGCTGGACGTCATGCCGCCCGCCTACGCCACGGCCCTGCGCGACAAGCCGGCCGGATCGACCGTCGGCCCGTTCCAGACCGAAGGCGGCTGGGCCGTATTGCGGGTCGAGGACCGTCGCCGCGAAAGCCCTCCGACCCTGGACCAGGCCAGGCCCCAGATCGTGCGTTATCTGACCTATGACGAGGTGCGGCGCCTGCTGGAGAAGCTGCGCGGCAAGGCCAAGGTCGAGGTGCTGCTGTCGGGCGAGACCGGCGGCGCCTCCGAACCCGCCTCGGCCCCCCCGCCCGCTTCGGCTCCCGCCTCTGTCCCCCCGCCCGCCGCCGCGCCTTCCGTCCAGGGAACACCCAAGTCTTGAGCAACCGACCCGCCGACGCCGCCAAGGCCGCACTCGAAAAAGCCCTGAAACCCCTGACGCGCGGCCGCGCCGCCGAGGTCGCCGCGCCGCCTGCCGCGCCGGGCAAGCCCGGTCTTGAGGTCTCGCCCCTGGCCGTGCCCTTCCCGGTCATTGCGCCGGTCGGCGGGGTCGAGATCGCCACCGCGCGCGCGGGCTTCTACAAGCATGACCGCGCCGATCTGACGGTGTTCCGCTTCGCCAAGGGCACGACCTGTGCAGGCGTGCTGACCCGGCACAAGGTCGGTTCGGCGCCCGTCGACTGGTGCCGCCGCCACCTGGACGCCGAGGGCGGTGGGGGCGACGTACGCGCCCTGGTGGTCAACGCCGGCTGCGCCAACGCCTTCACCGGCAAGGCCGGGGCCGACGCCGCCCGGCGCACGGCGTCCGAGGTGGCCAAGCGGTTCGGCTGTCGCCAGCGCGATGTCATGCTGGCCTCCACCGGGGTCATCGGCGTGGTGCTGGACGACAAGAAGATCGCCGCGCGCCTGCCGGACATCGAGGCCGGGCTGGACGCCGACCGCCCCGCCGCCGACCAGTGGACCGCCGCCGGCCAGGCCATCATGACCACCGACACCTTTCCCAAGGGGTCCTATGCGGAATGCCGCATCGACGGGGTCAAGGTCCGCATCGCCGGCATCGCCAAGGGGTCGGGCATGCTCGCGCCGGACATGGCCACCATGCTGGCCTTCATCGTCACCGACGCCGCCATCGCCCCGCCGGTGCTGCGGGCGCTCTTGGGGGTGCATGTGCGCACCACCTTCAACTCGGTGACGGTGGACGGCGACACCTCGACCAACGACACCTGCCTGCTGTTCGCCACCGGAGCGTCGGGCGCGCCGCGCATCGGCCGGGTCGGGGACCGTCGCCTGAAGGATTTCTCGGCCGCCCTGGACAGGGTGATGCTGGACCTGGCGCACCAGCTGGTGCGTGACGGCGAGGGCGCGACAAAGTTCGTCAAGGTGACGGTCGACGGCGCCGCCAGCCCCGCCTCGGCCCGCAAGCTGGCCAAGTCGATCGCCGACAGCCCCCTGGTCAAGACCGCCATAGCGGGCGAGGACGCCAACTGGGGCCGGGTCGTCATGGCCGTGGGCAAGACCGACGAACCGGTGGACCGCGACCGCCTGGCCATCCGTTTCGGGCCCCATGTCGCCGCCATCGACGGCGCCCCGTCGCCCGCCTATGACGAGGCCAAGATGAGCGCCTATATGAAGCGTCCCGAGATCGACATCACCGTCGATGTCGCCTCCGGCCGCGCCTCGGCCACCGTCTGGACCTGCGACCTGACCAAACGCTACATCGAGATCAACGGCGACTATCGGTCGTGAGCGAGCCGTTGAAGACCGTCCTCGTCGTCGCCGTCGCCCTGATCGACGCCGATGGCCGCGTGCTGATCGCCCAGCGGCCCGAGGGCAAGCAGCTGGCGGGGCTGTGGGAGTTTCCGGGCGGCAAGGTCGATGCGGGCGAACGCCCCGAGGCGGCCCTGATCCGCGAGCTGAAGGAAGAACTGGGCATCGACGTGCAGGAATCCTGCCTGGCGCCCTTCGTCTTCGCCAGCCACGCTTACGAAACCTTTCACCTTCTGATGCCACTGTATCTGTGCCGCAGGTGGTCAGGGCCGGTGATCCGCAAGGAACACGCGGCCCTGAAGTGGGTCAGGCCGAACCAGCTTTCGGACTATCCGATGCCCCCGGCCGATGAACCCCTGGTCGCCTGGCTGCGCGACCTGCTGTAACCGCCGCGCCTTACATGGGAGGGCCGCATGAGACGTTTCATCGCCCGCCTGATGCGCGACGAGGGCGGCGCCACGGCCATCGAATACGGCCTGATCCTGGCGCTGATCTTCCTGGTCATCCTGTCGGCGGTGACGGCGTTCGGCAACACCTCGACCGGGGTGTTCAATGTGGCGATGACCACGCTTCGGAACGCCATGGGCGGCTAGCCCGCGTCGGGTCGGGAGGTCCCGCAGGGCCGACGACCGCGGGCCATAAGACAGGGCCATATGCCAGTTAAGTATTGGCGAATTCGGGTCATTTCAAAAATCACCGCTCATCCCCGCGAAAGCGGGGATCCAGGTCTTTGGGCGATGCAGCGCTGCCTGTGATCCGCATCGTCAGTCCTGAAGCACCGACGTCTCGATAACAGGACTGGATCCCCGCTTTCGCGGGGATGAGCGGATATGCGGGAATAGACTCCCAACAATCAGTCCCCGCCCTGCTCCTTGACCCCCAGGGCGTCCGCCAGCCGCATCTTGGCCGAGCCGCGCGGCAGGGGTTTCTGCTGGCTGTCGTGCGGCGCCCAGCCGGCCAGCTGGACGATCTCGAAGGTGGCGGGGATGCGGCCGTCCGCCTCCGCGTGGCGTTCGGCGTAAAGGGCGGCGGCGCGCGCGGCGATATCGCGGGTCAGCGGTCGGATCGTCCCGGCCAGGGCGTTGGTCTCGCCCATGGCCCGCAGGTCGCGCACCAAGGCGAACAGATCGGGATAACGCACCGTCACCCGGTCCACGTCGGTGACCGGCAGGGCGAAACCGGCCCGTTGCATCAGGGCCGCCGCATCATATCCATCGGCGAAGGGCGACACCCGCGCCTGCGCCCCGCCACGCACCTGAAGCTCCGCCTCGGTCAGCACGCCGCGCAGCTCTTTCAGCGTCCCGGCCCCGAACAGCGCCCCCAGGAACAGGCCGTCCGGCTTCAGCGCCCGTTTGATCTGAGCCAGGGCGCCTGGCAGGTCGTCGGCCCAGTGCAGGCCCAGGATCGAGACGACCAGATCGGCCGATCCGTCCGCCAGGGGCAGGGCCGCCTGCCCCGGCGCGGCCATGACCGCCTGGACCGGCCCGACCCGTTCGCCCAGAGGGGCGACCACATCCGCAAAGACGCCCGCATGCGGCGACAGGTCGACGGCGACCGGAAAGCTGCGCACTATGGCCTCCAGGCTGGCGACGGTCTCGGTCGCGGCGCGGCGGTGCAGGAAGTCGGCGTCCGCGAACCGCCGCCCGGCCCGCCTCAGGCGCGCGGCGCGGCGGTCGGGGTCGAACAGGCGGGGCGGAGCGGAGGTCATCGGGTGCACAATGGGGGCTGGGGCCAGGCTTTGAAAGGCGCGGGCCGGCATATGGGCCTGCAACTGCGCCGCCTGGGCCGGGGCGCGGCCGATCTGATCCTGCCGCCCATGGCCCACGACAGCCGTCAGGCCACCGCCTCGGCCGGACTGACCCCCGACGCCTGGAGCCGGGTGGTGTTCCTGGAGGCGCCGGTGTGCGACGGCTGCGGCGCGGCGTTCGAGGCTGACGGCGGGGTCTTCGCCGCCGACCGTTGCGCCGCCTGCACGGCCCAGCCCTATGCCTTCGCCCGCGCGCGCGCCGCCTGCGTCTATGACGAGGCCAGCCGCACCCTGATCCTGCGGTTCAAGCACGGCGACCAGCAGCAATTCGGCCCCCTGTTCGCGCGCTGGATCAGTCGCGCCGCCGCCGATCTGGTGGATCAGGCCGATGCGATGGCGCCGGTTCCCCTGCACCCGTCACGCCTGTTGGCCCGGCGCTTCAACCAGGCGGCCGAGATCGCCCGGCCGCTGGCGGGGGCGGCGGGCCGCGACTATCTGGCCGACGCCCTGGTCCGCGCCAAACCCACCGACAGCCAGGGCGGCAAGTCCGCGCGCGGACGGCGCGAGAATGTGCGCACGGCCTTTGCGGTGACCGAGGCCGGCGCCCGGCGTGTGCGCGGCCGACGCATCCTTCTGGTCGATGATGTGCTGACCACCGGCGCCACGGCCGAAGCCTGCACCAAGGCCCTGCTGGCCGCCGGGGCGCGGGCGGTCGATCTGGCCGTCGTCGCGCGGGTGCGAACCGCGCGGGAAGTGGTTATGTAGGCCCTATATGCAGGCCCTATCGCTCGCCGCGCGGCGGCTCTCTGCTTTAGGGCGTTTTTATTCTGGAGATCTGATTTGGCCGACGTCGTCATCTACACCAAACCCGGTTGCCCCTACTGCTATGCGGCGCTGGGCCTGCTGACCAGGAAGGGTGCGCAATTCACCGAGATCGTGGCCTCGAACGACCCGGAGAAGAAGGCCGAGATGATCCAGCGCTCGGGCGGCCGCGCCACCTTCCCGCAGATCTTCATCAACGGCGAACACATCGGCGGATCGGACGACATGCACGCCCTGGACCGGGCCGGCAAGCTGGACGCTCTGCTGGCCGCCTGAATGGACCGCCGGCTGGACATCGCCCTGATCCAGACGCGCACCCCGGCCACGGCCGAGGCGGGGCTGGCCCATGTCGAGCCCCTGATCCGTCAGGCGGCGGCGGGCGGGGCGCGGTTCATCCTGACGCCCGAGGGGACCAACCTCTTGGAACAGCGCCGCGACCGGCGCGGCGAAGCGATCCACGACGAGGCCGACGATCCATGCGTCCAGGGCCTGTGCGCCTTGGCGGCCGAGCTGAAGGTCTGGCTGCTGGTCGGGTCGGCCATCGTCAGATCGGGCCATGTCGGCGACGACCGGGCGGCGAACCGCAGCCTGCTGATCGACGACCAGGGCCGGATCACCGCGCGCTATGACAAGCTGCATGTCTTCGACGTCGATCTGCCCAATGGCGAGACCTATCGCGAGAGCGCCAACATCCGGCCCGGCGACGGCGCCGTGGTGGCCGAAACGCCCTGGGGCGGGCTGGGGCTGACGGTCTGCTACGACGTGCGGTTTCCGCACCTGTTCCGGCAGTTGGCCAAGGCCGGCGCCGCCCTGATCGCCGTGCCCGCCGCCTTCACCCGACCGACCGGCGAAGCCCACTGGGAGATCCTGCTGCGCGCCCGGGCCATAGAAACCGGCGCCTTCGTCCTGGCCCCCGCGCAAGGCGGCACGCACGAAGACGGCCGCCACACCTGGGGCCGATCCATCGTGGTGGGGCCGTGGGGCGAAGTGATCGGTCGGCTGGACCATGACGAGCCGGGGGTGCTGTTCGCCACCCTGGACCTGGACGCGGTCGACAAGGCGCGGCAGGCGGTGCCCGCCCTGAGCCACGACCGCGATTTCGCGGCGCCTGCATCGGCGGCCGCCCCATGATCCGCTATGCCCTGATCTGCGATCACGACCATGGTTTCGAGGCCTGGTTCGCCTCGTCCGCCGACCATGACGACCAGGCGGCGCGCGGCCTGGTGCAATGCCCCGCCTGCGGCTCGACCGCCGTTCGCAAACAGGTGATGGCCCCGGCGGTGTCGGGAACCAAGAAGGCCGCCGCGCCCGAGACGAGCGCGCGGATGCAGGACATGGTGATGCAGGCCGCCCGCCAGGTGCGGGACCATGTCGAACAGAATTTCGACTATGTCGGCGACGCCTTCGCGCGCGAGGCCCGCGACATCCACGAGGGTCGGTCGGAAAAGCGCGACATCTATGGCGAGGCCACCCCCGCCGAGGTCAAACGGCTGAGGGATGACGGCGTGCCCTGCGCGCCCCTGCCGTCCGCCCCGCCCGATCCGGCCAAGCTGAACTGACCGGCGTCATGAGCGGCGGGGAACGGTATCAGGAATTCGATCCGCCCCCGGCGCTGAGGCCCTGGGTGCGGGTGATCTGGACATACGCCGCGCCCGAACCCAGCCGCACGGTCCAGCGCATCGCCCCGGACGGCTGTCCCGAACTGGTGGTCGATGTCGGCGATCCCTACGAAGAACTGCACGACGATGGCGTGTTCCGGCTTCAACCGCCGCGCATCTTCGCCGGCCAGATGACCCGGCCCCTGGCCATCCGTCCGGTCGGGCCGGTCGAGCTGGTGGCCGTGCGGTTTCATCCCGACGGCGCGCGCGACTGGCTGGGCGCGCCCCTGTCCGCCGCCACCGATCGGCGCCTGGACATGACCGGGCGGACGACGGACCTGTGCGTGCCGCCGGGCGATGCCGAAGGCCAGGCGGCGGCCGTCGTCGCCTGGCTGGATCGGCAGCGCCGAACAGGCGACTGGTCTATCGACCCCCTGGTGCGGGCCGAGGTGGAGGCCCTGCAGGCCGAACGACCGACGCCGCCCCGCGATGCGGCCGCCTTGCGCGCCCTGCAACGGCGGTTTTTGGACCGGGTCGGAGTTTCGCCCCGCGCCCTGAAATCGGTGTTCCGGTTCCGCCGGGTGTTCGACCATGCAGCGGAGGATCAGGCGGCCGGGTGGCTGGAGGCCGGTCTGGCGGCCGGCTATTTCGACCAGCCGCAGATGGCGCGTGACTTCCGCCGCTTCCTGGGCTGCACCGCCACCGACTGGGCGCGCGAACAGGTCGAACTGGCGCGGGCCATCGCGTCGCAATCCTACAAGCCGCCGAGCGCGGCGGACGCCTAGGGTCCGCCCGGACAGACCATAGAGAAACCCGCCATGCCCATCCTGCCCGCCCTCGCCGCCGCCCTGATGTTGCAAAGCCCGGCCGCCACGGCCGATGATCTGGGCTGGATGGCCGGCTATTGGCTGGACTGTTCGAACGGGCGCGAGGCGGCCGAGGCGTGGAGCGATCCGCGCCAGGGCCTGATGGTCGGCTGGGCCCTGACGGTGCGGGGCGGCCGCGCCGGGTTCGAGGCGTCGCAGATCAAGGCCGACCCCGAGGGCCGCCTGGGCTATTTCGCCCAGCCGGACGGCGCGCCCCCGACCCTGTTCCTGCTGGCCGAGCAGTCGGCCGGGCGGGCGGTGTTCCAGAACACGGTGGCCGACGACTATCCGGCCCGGATCATCTATGCTCGCGACGGCGACCGCATGACCGCCCGCATCGAAGGCCAGATCAACGGCCGCGAGCGCAGCGCGGCCTGGACCTTCGAGCGCAAGGAGCTGAACAGCCGATGCCCGAGCTGAATTGGCGGCCGATGCGGGAGGGCGACCTGGACGGGGTCGTGGCCGTCGCCCGCCTGGCCTTTCCGAACCACCTGGAAGATCGCGCCTGTTTCGCCGAGCGGCTGGACCTGAACCCGGGCGGCTGCTTCGTGCTGGACGGCGCGGAGGGGGTGCGCGGCTATCTGGTCGCCTATCCGTGGCGACGCGAGGCGGCCCCGGCGCTGAACAGCCTGATCGGCGCCCTGCCTGACGACGCCGATGTGATCTATCTGCACGACCTGGCCCTGCACCCCGAGGCGCGGGGCGGCGGCCACACCCGCCCGATCGTCGAACGTCTGGCCGCCCAGGCGACGGCCGACGGCTGGCCCGATATCGCCCTGGTGGCGGTCAATGACGCCGCCGCATTCTGGAACCGGCTGGGGTTTCAGGCCGTCGACAGCCCGGCCATGGCCGCCAAATTGGCCAGCTATGGCGCCGACGCCCGCTATATGGTCCGGCGGCTTCAGGCCTGAGTTTCAGTCGCGATAGGCGGTCATCATGAAGTTGACGTCCGCATCGGCGCCTTCGATCCAGCGGTCGTTCAGCAGATCATAGGCCAGGCCGAACGGGCCTTGGACCGACAGGCCCGTGTCGTCCAGCATGGCGGCGATCTCGGCCGGTTTCAGGAACTGGCGCCAGTCGTGGGTGCCCGCCGGCACCCAGCGCAGGACGTATTCCGCCGCCACCTTGCCCAGGGCCAGCGACTTCAGCGTGCGGTTCAGGGTGGCGACGCCCATCATCCCGCCCGGCTTCACCAGGCCCGCCGCCGTCTTCAGGAAGGCGGCCGGATCGACCACATGTTCGACCACCTCCAGCGTCAGGACCACATCGAACGGCCCGGCCCCTTCGGCCGCCATCTGTTCGACCGTGGCGTTGCGATAGGCGATGTCCAGGCCGACCATCTCGGCATGGGCCCGGGCCGTGCCGATGTTCTCGGCCGAGGCGTCCAGGGCGGTGACGGTGAACCCCATGCGCCGCATCGGCTCGGCCACCAGGCCGCCGCCGCAACCGACGTCCAGCAGGGTCAGACCCTCGAACGGGCGGATCGCCTGCGGGTCGCGGCCGAACCGCTCCAGCGCCAGCCGCCGGATCAGACCCAGGCGCGCCGGATTGAATTTGTGCAGCGGCGCGAACGGCCCGCGCGCGTCCCACCACTCGGCCGCCTGGGCCGAGAAACGGGCGACATCGGCCGGGTCGATCGAGGGGCCGTGGGCGCCCGTCTGGTCCGGCTTGACGGTTTGGGGCTTGCGGGCGGCCCCTTGCGGGTTAGAAGCGGTCATGGCCCGAGGGATGAACCCGCCGGCCGATCCATGCAAGCCGGAGCGCCCCCGCCACGATGACGCGGCCCGCCACGCCCACACGACTGGTGATGAAGTTCGGCGGCACCTCCATGGCCGACCTGGAGCGCATCCGCCGCGCCGCGCGCATCGTGGCGGCCGAGGTCCGGGCCGGGCGCCGGGTCGCCGTGGTCGTCTCGGCCATGGCGGGCAAGACCAATGAACTGGTCGCCTGGACCGACGGGGCGGGCAAGCCGGGGCCGGGCGTGGCCCTGTGCGACGACGAATATGACGCCGTGGTCGCCTCGGGCGAACAGGTGACGGCGGGGCTGCTGGCCCTGACCCTGCGCAACATGGGGCTGGAGGCGCGCAGCTGGATGGGCTGGCAGATCCCCATCCTGACCGACGACGCCCACGGCCGCGCCCGCATCGAGGACGTGCCCGGCGACCGGCTGGGCGCGGCGGTGGACGGCGGCCAGGTGGCCGTGGTTCCGGGCTTCCAGGGCGTGACCCGCGACGGGCGCATCACCACTCTGGGCCGGGGCGGATCGGACACCTCGGCCGTGGCGGTGGCGGCGGCGCTGGACTGTCCGTGCGACATCTATACCGACGTGGACGGCGTCTATACGACCGACCCGCGCATCGAGGCCCGCGCCCGGCGGCTGGAGCGGGTGTCGTACGAGGAAATGCTGGAGATGGCGTCCCTGGGCGCCAAGGTGCTTCAGACCCGCTCGGTCGAACTGGCCATGGCCAAACAGGTGCCGGTGCGGGTTCTGTCCAGCTTCATCGAACCGGACGAGGCCGGAAACCTGCCGACGAACGCCGGCACCCTGATCTGCGACGAGGAGGAGATCGTGGAGAAACGCATCGTGTCCGGCGTGACCATGAGCCGTGACGAGGCCCGGATCACCCTGCTGGGCCTGTCGGACCGCACCGAGGCGCCGGCCGACGTCTTCACCTATCTGGCCGAGGCGAACGTCAATGTGGACATGATCGTCCAGGGCCAGGCCCGCAGCGAAGGCGCCGTCAATCTGACCTTCACCACCGGCCGCAGGGACGCCGCGCGCGCCGCCGATCTGATGCGCGGGGCGCAGGCCCGGCTGGGGTTCGAGGAACTGCGCGTCGACGAGGACGTGGCCAAGGTCTCGGTCGTCGGCGTCGGCATGCGCAGCCACGCCGGCGTGGCCCAGACCATGTTCCGCGCCCTGGCCGACAAGGGGATCAAATTCCAGGCCATTTCGACCAGCGAGATCAAGATCAGCGTCCTGATCGACGCCGCCTATGCGGAATTGGCGGTTCGCGCCCTACATTCGGCTTATGGGCTGGATACGGTCTAGATTGACGCGACACCGGCGCCCATCTGGGGGCTGACACCACGGAGGGGCCATTGCCGATCGGCGGATTGACGACCAGGGGACCAAGGAACCTCCTGCGCCAGATCCGCGAGGCCATGGCTGGTGCGGGTCCGGCCCAGGAACGGCTGGACATGGTGGTGCGCACCATCGCCCAGTCGATGGTGGCCGAGGTCTGCTCCATCTATCTGCGGCGCGCCTCGGGCGAGCTGGAGCTGTTCGCCACCCAGGGGCTGAACCCCGAGGCCGTGCACAACACCCGGCTGCGGCCCGGCGAGGGCCTGGTCGGCGAAGTGGCGCGCCTGGCCCAGCCGATCAGCCTGTCGGATGCCCCGACCCACCCCAGCTTCTCCTATCGGCCCGAGACGGGCGAAGATCCGTACCACGCCTTCCTGGGCGCGCCCCTGCTGCGCGGCGGCCGGGCCATCGGGGTTCTGGTGGTCCAGAACCGCGCCGAGCGTCGCTATGACGAAGACGAGGTCGAGGACATCCAGACCATCGCCATGGTCCTGGCCGAAACCGTCGCCTCGGGCGAGTTGCTGGCCCAGGAGGAGCTGCGCGACATCGAGGTGGCGCCCCACCGGCCCGAGCGGCTGAAGGGCCAGAGGTTCGCCGAGGGCCTGGCCATCGGTCATGTGGTTCTGCACGAGGCGCCCCTGCCGCCCGAGCGGCTGCTGGCCGAGAACCAGCAGGTCGAGGAGATCCGTCTACGCGAGGCGCTGATCACCCTGAAGGACGGCATCGACGCCATGCTGGACGGCGGCCAGGGCAAGCTGGCGGGCCAGTCGTTCGAGGTGCTGGAGACCTATCGCATGTTCGCCGACGACCGGGGCTGGAACCGGTCGCTGGAAGAGGCCGTGCGCGGCGGCCTGACGGCCGAGGCGGCGGTGGACCGGGTGCGCAACGAACACCGCGCCCGTTTCGCCCAGGCGCGCGACCCCTACATCCGCGAGCGGCTGCACGATTTCGAGGATCTGGCCAACCGGCTGCTGCGCATCCTGGCGGGCGACAAGCCGGGCGACCGCGATCTGCCGGACGACGCCATCCTGGTGGCGCGCAACCTGGGCCCGGCGGACCTGCTGGAGTATCCGCGCCACCGCATCCGCGGCCTGCTGCTGGAGGAGGGTTCATCCGCCAGCCACGCCGCCATCGTGGCCCGCGCGCTGCAGATCCCCTGCGTCGGCCGCCTGCAAGGGGTGCGCGACCGGCTGAGCGAGGGCGATCTGGTCATCGTCGACGGCGAGACGGGCGAGACCTATCTGCGGCCCCGGCCCGACATGATCTCGGCCGTCCAGTCGCGCATGGCCGTCCGCGACCAGCGCCAGGCCGAGTTCGCCGCCCTGCGCGACACGCCCGCCGTGACCCAGGACGGGACGCGCATCACCCTGACCACCAACGCCGGCCTGGCGGTGGACCTGGAGAATCTGGACCTGACCGGGGCCGAGGGCATCGGCCTGTTCCGCACCGAGTTCCAGTTCATGGTGTCCGAGGAGCTGCCGCGCCTGGACAGCCAGACGGCCCTGTACAAGCTGGTGCTGGACGCCGCCGGGGGCCGCCCCGTCACCTTCCGCACCCTGGACATCGGCGGCGACAAGGTGCTGCCCTATCTGGAGGCGACCGAGCGGGAGGAGAACCCCGCCCTGGGCCGCCGCGCCATCCGCCTGGGGCTGGACCGGCCCAGCCTGCTGCGGCTTCAGCTGCGGGCGCTTCTGGCCGCCGCCGCCGGGCGCGAGCTGCGCGTGATGTTTCCGATGATCGCCACGGTGGACGAGTTCCGCGCCGCGCGAGAACTGGTGGACATCGAATGCGAATGGGCGCGGCGTCGCGGGCGACCGCTGCCCGAACTGCTGCGGGTCGGGGCCATGATCGAATGCCCCAGCCTGCTGTGGCACCTGGACGCCCTGCTGCCGCTGACCGACTTCGTCTCGGTCGGGTCGAATGACCTGTTCCAGTACATGTACGCCGCCGACCGCACCAATCCGCTGGTGTCCGACCGCTATGACCCCCTGTCGCCCCCGGCGCTGCGGGCGCTGCAGGCCATTCAGACCGCCTGCGCCGAGACGGGCACGCCGGTGTCGGTGTGCGGCGAGCTGGCCGGACGCCCGCTGGAGGCATTCGCCCTGATCGCCCTGGGTTTCACCCGCCTGTCGGCCCCGGCGGGCGGGGTGGGGCCGGTCAAGCGGATGATCCTGACCACCGATCTGACCGCCGCGCGCAAGGGGATGCAGACCCTGCTGGGCTCGTCCGCCGGCTCGATCCGCAACGAACTGGAAAGCCTGGCCCGCAAGTTGAACGTCTCGGTCTGAGGCGTCCCGTCCCGGCACATCTGCGTCGGGCCGCGCGACGCGGTTAACAGAGCGTTGATCGGGCGGCTGAAATGAGTTATCCACAAGACGGTTTTCCGGGGTCTCCGGGGGGAGACCCGATCCGTCACGATGGCGTGCTATCAGTCGGATCGTGGTCGAGTACGGCGCGGATGGGCAACGACATCCCCGCGCCGAGTGTGGGGTCGGGCGTCATGGCGCTGGATACGGGGAATGTCCCCGAAGAGTTTCGGAACCATCCCGACTGGAAGGATCCCGTGCCCTCCGTCACCGACGCCGCGACTCTGGGGGACGGGCTGCGCCTGGCGCGCGAGCAGTCCGGCCGTTCGCTGACCGAACTGTCGACCGCCACCCGTGTCCACACCCGCTATCTGATCGCGCTGGAGCAGAACGACTGGTCGTCGCTGCCGTCGCGGGTCTTCTCCATCGGCTATGTCCGCGCCTATGCCGGCGCCCTGGGCCTGGACGAACAGCTGGCGGTCGAGCGGTTCAAGCGCGAATGCCCCGATCCGTCCGTGCCGCTGCAGGCGCCGGTCGGCGTGGCCTTCCAGGAAGTCCGCCGCTATTCGCCGCGCGTGATCGGCGTGCTGGCCCTGGCGGCGGTGGCCGTGGTGGGCTGGAACGTGTTCCAGCGCGTCAATCTGATGCGCGCGCCCTCGCCCTCGGCCCTGGCCTCCATTCCCGAAAGCTGGACCCTGGGCGCCGTGCCCGGCCAGGCGGTCAGCCTGGGCGCGCCGCGCGCCGCGCCGCCGGACCAGACGACGCCGGCGCTTTACATCACCCCCGGCCTGGAGGCCCAGCTGATCGACGCCGACGTCGATGCGCCGGGCGCGACCGCCACGGCCCTGGCCCCGGTGCAGAAAGCCTTCAACCCGCGCGGCGCCATACACGGCGCCTCGGCCACCGCCTCGCATGTGGTGCTTCAGGCGCGCAAGGCCGCCAGCCTGGTCGTGCGCATGGCCGACGGGCGCATCCTGTTCGCCCGCCAGTTGGCCGCCGGTGAAGCCTATCGCGCGCCCATGGGCGTGTCGGCCGTGATCGACGCCTCGGACCCCCAGGCGTTCGACGTCTATCTGAACGGTGAACACGGCGGCGTCCTGCCGTCGACCGCCACGCCGCTGCAGCAGCTGAACGCCCGCGCCGGAACCATGGCCCGCCAGATGGCCGCCGACGCCGAATCCGCCCGCGCCGCGGCCGCCCAGGCGACCCTGGCGGTCATCGCTCCGTCGGCCCGGGCGGCGACCCCGCCCGCGCGCCGCCCCGCCACCGGCCCCGTGCCCTACGAAACCGTCGTCGCCGGCGACGGCTGATCCTGCTCGCTGCGGCGCGGCGCCAACTGGTCCCCGCCCGGCCCATCCCCTATATGACGGGCGTCATGAGCGACCCTTCCGCCCTCGGCCATATCCGTCCCTGGCGCCATATCGAACGGCGTCCCAGCCGCCAGATCATGGTCGGCGCCGTGCCCGTGGGCGGCGGCGCGCCGATCACCGTCCAGTCGATGACTAATACGCCGACGTCCGATGCGGCCGCGACCCTGGACCAGATCCGCCAGCTGGAAGAGGCCGGGGCTGACATCGTGCGCGTGTCCTGCCCGGATGAAGACTCCACCGCCGCCTTCAAGACAATCGCGCGCGAGTCCCGTCTGCCCCTGGTGGCCGACATCCATTTCCACTATCGCCGCGGGGTCGAGGCGGCCCAGGCGGGCGCCGCCTGCCTGAGGATCAATCCCGGCAACATCGGGTCGGCGGATCGCGTGCGCGAAGTGGTCCAGGCCGCCCGCGACCACGGCTGCTCCATGCGTATTGGCGTCAACGCCGGCAGCCTGGAGAAGGAACTGCTCGAGAAATACGGCGAGCCGTGCCCCGAGGCCATGGTCGAAAGCGCCCTGAACCACGCGCGCATCCTTCAGGACCACGATTTCCACGAGTTCAAGATTTCGGTGAAGGCGTCCGACCCCTTTCTGACCGTCGCCGCCTATCACCAACTGGCCGAGGCCATCGACTGTCCCCTGCACGTCGGGGTGACCGAGGCCGGTCCCCTGCGCACCGGCACGATCAAGTCGTCCATCGCCATGGGCAATCTGCTGTGGGCCGGGATCGGCGACACCATCCGCGTGTCTCTGGCCGCCGATCCGGTGGAAGAGATCAAGGTCGGCTTCGACATGCTGAAGTCGCTGGGCCTGCGCCACCGGGGGGTGAACATCATCGCCTGCCCGTCATGCGCGCGTCAGGGGTTCAACGTCATCGAGACCGTGGGCGTGCTGGAGGAACGGCTGGCCCACATCGCCACGCCCCTGTCGCTGTCGATCATCGGTTGCGTGGTCAACGGGCCGGGCGAAGCGCTGTATACCGACATCGGCTTCACCGGCGGCGGCAAGGGGGCGGGCATGATCTATCTGAGCGGCAAGATCGCCCACAAACAGGCCAATGACGGCATGATCGACGAGATCGTGGCCCAGGTCGAAGCCAAGGCGGCCGAGCTGGAAGCCGCGCGCGCCGCGCGCGCCGACGCCGCCGAATAGCCCCTGTTCGGCGCCCCAGGCCTGGTTTAGTCAGACGCGGTCAAGAGAGAGTCCGCCATGATCCACCGCATCCTGATCGCGTCTGTTTTCGCCCTGTCGCTGTGCGGCGCCATGGGACGGCCCGCCCTGGCGCAGGCCACGACCGAGACGGCGGCCGCCGCCGTGCGCCAGGTCGAGCTGACGGCCCCCGACGGGCGCGCCATCACCGTCAATGTCTGGCCGGCGACGGACGAACGCGCGGTCATCGTCTTCAGCCATGGCTGGAACAGCGACCCGGCGCGCTATCATCGCATCATCGACGCCTGGACCGCCCAGGGCTTCACCGTGGTGGCGCCCCTGCACCTGGATTCTCTTCTGCATCCCCGTCACGCCGAGGCGGACGAACGCAGCGCCTTCATCACGCGGATCGTCGATCTGGCCGTGGTGCGCGGCCATGTTCAAGCCAGCCATCCGGGCAAGCCGCTGATCGCGGCGGGTCATTCGTTCGGCTCGCTTAACGCCCTGATGTCGGCCGGCGCCGTCACATTGGCAGGGCCGCAGGGCGATCCGGCGATCAAGGCGGTCGTCGCCCTGTCGTCGCCCGGCCTGATCCCGGGCGTGGTCAGTCCGGCCGCCTTTGCGACGGTATCCACGCCGGTGCTGATGGTGACGGGCGACGCCGATCTGGTGCCGGGTTTCGTCACCGATCCGCGCGACCACCGCGCGGCCTTCGAAGCCAGCCCCGCCGGCGACAAGATGCTGATCACCGTCGCGGGCGGCGATCACAGCCTGGTGGGCAACGCCCAGGCCGACGATTTCGCACTGATCGCCGCCACGACGATAGATTTCATGCGCGCCTATGCCCTGGATGATGCGGCGGCGCGGACCCGTCTGGACGCCCTGGCCGCGCCCGACGGCGTGACCATAGAACGGCGCTGAGACCATGAAACTCTACATCACCACCCCCTCCCCCTATGCCCGCAAATGCCGGATCGTGGCACGTGAGCGGGGGCTGGCGGATCAGGTGCAGGAGGTGGTGGTCGATCTGTACGGCGCGGCGCCCGAACTGGCGGCCGTGGCCCCCATCGACCAGGTTCCGGTCCTGATCGCGCGCGACGGCCTGCCGATCACCGACAGTCCGCTAATTTGCGAATATCTGGACGGACTGGGCGACGGGCCGGGGCTGATCCCCATGGCGGGGCCGGAACGTCTGGCCGTGCGGCGGATCGAGACCCTGGGCCAGGGCGCGCTGGAGATGGGCGTCAAATGGGTGCTGGAGAAGCGCCGCCCCGAAAGCGAACAGTCGCCGAGCTGGATGGCCCGCTGGCGCGACCGCCTGGGCCGGTCGCTGGATGCGCTGGAGGCCGCGGACCTGTCGGCCGAGCGGCTGGACATCGGCGTCATCACCGCCGGCTGCGTACTGACCTGGACAGACTTCCGCCACCCGGAGTTCGACTGGCGCGCCGGGCGGCCGAAACTGGTCGCGCTTCAGGCCGCGCTGGAGGCCCGGCCCAGTTTCGCCGCCACCCGGCCGGATGCGGCCTAAAGCAGCCCGCTGATCTGCAACCCCTGGAAGGCGGCCAGGACGATCAGCAGCCCGCCCACCGCATAGGTCAGCGCCCGGCGCGGCACACGCTTGACGATCCAGCCGGCGAACGGCGCCGCGATCAGGCCGCCGACCACCAGGCCCGCCACCGCCGCGCCATGGTTCTGAAGCGCCCCCGCCTCTTCCCAGTGGCCGGTCACCAGGCTCCAGACAAAGGTGGCCGATATGGCCACGGTCAGCAGGAATTCGGCCGTATTGACCGTGCCTATGGCGCGGCGCGGCTCGACCCCCGATCCGACCATGGCCGAGGACACCGTCGGTCCCCAGCCGCCGCCGCCGATGGCGTCCAGGAAGCCGCCGACGATCCCCATCGGTCCGGTCATCCACGAGGGCAGGCGGCGCGGCTGCACATCATGGCCCGCCCGCCACAGGATCCAGATCCCGACCAGGGCCAGATAGGCGACGACGAACGGCTTGATTACATCCCCGTCGATGCCGGCCAGCACATAGGCGCCCAGCACCCCGCCGATGATCCCGGCCACGACCAGAGGCCGGAACAGGCGCCAGTCGACATTCTTGTGCGCCACATGGCTGGTGGCCGAGGCGGCGGTGGTGAAGACCTCGGCGGCGTGAACGCTGGCCGAGGCCATGGCCGGCGGCACACCGAAGGCCAGCAGCACCGAAGACGAAATGACGCCATAGGCCATGCCCAGGGCGCCATCGACGGCCTGGGCCACCACCCCGACCGCCAAAAACAGAAAGAAGACCTCCAAACGCATCCCCTGGATCACGCGGCGCGGGGAGGCGCCGCCGTCCTAACAATGGCCCGGATACGGCTGAGGTTGCGATCACAGGTTCGACACCGGCGCAGCGGGTCGTTAGGAAGCGCCTTCCATCTTTCAGGATTTGCGACTTGCGACTGCCCCAGGCCCGGCTCGATCAAGTGCTCGACCGCTTCCACCAGGTGGAGGCGCGCATGGGCGCGGCCAGCGACGGGGCCGAGATCGTGCGCCTGTCGAAAGAACACGCCGAGCTGAAGCCGGTGGCCGACGCCGTCAACGGCCTGGCCCGCGCCCGCGCCGAGATGACCGATCTGGAGGCCATGGCCGCCGATCCCGACATGGCCGAAATGGCGGCCGAGGAGCTGGAAGCCCTGAAGGCCCGGCTGCCCGACCTGGAACGCGAAGTAGCCCTGCTTCTGGCCCCGCGCGACGCCGACGAGAACGCCAGCGCCGTGCTGGAGGTGCGGGCCGGAACCGGCGGGGACGAGGCGGCCCTGTTCGCCGGCGACCTGTTCCGCATGTATTCGCGTTACGCCTCGACGCGCGGCTGGCGGGTCGAGGTCGACAGCATCTCGGAAGGCGACGCCGGCGGCTATAAGGAGATCATCGCCACCGTCACCGGCGACGGCGTGTTCGGCCGGTTGAAGTTCGAAAGCGGCGTGCACCGGGTCCAGCGCGTGCCGGTGACCGAGGCGGGCGGGCGCATCCACACCTCGGCCGCCACCGTCGCCGTCCTGCCCGAGGTCGAGGATGTCGAGATCGAGATCCACGACAAGGACATCCGCATCGACACCTTCCGCGCGTCGGGATCGGGCGGCCAGCACGTCAACAAGACGGATTCGGCCGTGCGCATCACCCACCTGCCGACCGGCATCGTCACCACCAGCTCGGAGAAATCCCAGCATGTAAACCGGGACAAGGCGATGAAGGCCCTGCGCATCCGGCTCTATGACCAGCAGCGTCAGGCCAAGGACGCGGCCCGGTCCGACGCCCGCAAGAGCCAGGTGGGATCGGGCGATCGGTCCGAACGCATCCGCACCTACAACTTCCCGCAAGGGCGGGTGACCGACCACCGTATCGGCCTGACCCTGCATAGTCTGCCCCAGGTGCTGGAGGGCGAGTTGGACCCCCTGCTGAACGCCCTGATCGCCGAGGACCAGGCGGCGCGCCTGGCGGATCTGGAGGCGGAGTTCGGGTAATTCTGGAACAGCGTTCGTTGTCGAATTGACATCTGGGATCGCAGAGCCATTGTCGGCGGCCGGATCGGGGAATTTTGAAATGAACGGCTTTAGACTGGTCTTTGCGGCCGCCATGGTTTGTGGCCTGCTGACGGCGACGACCGCCACCGCTGCGCCGATCACCTACACCTATTCTGGAGAAGGCTCGGGAACCGTCAACGGCACGCCATTCGCCAACCAAGCCTACACCTTCACGCTTCAGGGTGACACCGCCGCCACGACGGGCGGGGGCACGGTCAATCCGATCACCAGCGGCACGGTGACCATTGCCGGCACGGCCTGTTCCGGCGGTTGCGCCCTGACCTCTCCCGCCCTGTATGAGATGCGTTCAGACTTCGGCGGCGGCGGCGGCGGCGGGGTGATCGGCATCGGGGTGATCGGCTCTCCCTCGGTCGGCCTGAATGAATCGCTATTCACCCCCACAGCTCCAGGCATCGATCTGGCGTTGCCCACGGGACTTCTGACGGCCGACAACACCAACGGCTATGCGCCCTATGCGAGTTTCGCCACCTCGGCCGGGCCGGTGCAGATCACGGCCAACACCGGTCCCTTTCCCACCTTCTCCTCCGCCCTGGCCGCGCCGGTCGCCGTCGTACCCACCTTGTCGGAATGGGCCATGATCCTGTTCGGCCTGATCCTGGCCGGCGGCGCCGCCCTCATGATCCAGCGCCGCCGCGCCGCCTGAAATCAGCGCGGCCGCGTTCGACGTTTCAACAGCCGGTCCGACAGGGCCTCGGCGTGGCGCATGGTGAAGGCCAGGGCGGCGGGGTTGCCCCGGCGCGGTCCCACGGTGTCGGCCACCACCGCGCCGCGTTCGCCCAGGGCCGCCGGTTCGCCCGTGGTGGTGTCCATCGCCGTCTGATGCTCGATCTCGGCGTTCAGCTCGGCCCCCATCAGCACGATCTGCACCGACAGCCAGGTCCACAGCAGAAAGCCCATCATCGCCGCCAGCGGCCCGTATGAGGCCGTGCGCACAAAGGTCTGCAGATACCAGCTGAAGGCCAGCGACAGGCCTACGCTGAGCAAGGCCGCCAGGATCGCGCCAGGCGTCAGCCAGCGCCAGCGCGCCTTGGCCCGGCACGGCCCAAACCGATAGGCTGCCGTCAGCGCCGCCCCATAGGCCAGCAGCAGCAGGGGCCAGCGCAACGGCGCCAGATGCGCCCATTCCTCGGCCAGGCCCAGCACGCCCAGCACCACCGGAACCCCGACCACCAGGGCGGCGGCGACCAGAACCCCGACCAGGCCCGAGATGGTGAAGCCCATGCACAGCAGGTTGTAGCGCACGATATTGCGTCGCTCGACCTCGTGATAGGCGACATTCAGCCCGTAAAACAGCATCTTGACCGCCCCGTTGGCCGTCCACAGCGACAGCAGCAGGGTCCAGACCAGGGTGAAGGTCAAGACGCCGGTCGAATCCTGGGCCAGGCGCTGCATCTCGCCGCCGATGAAGTCGGCCACCCCGGGCGGCAGCACCCCATAGAGGAAATACAGCCGCTGGGCCGCGTCGGTCGGATCGGCGAACAGGCCATAGATGGTCACCAGGGCGGCCAGGGTCGGGAACAGCGACAGCAGCACGAAGAAGGTCACGCCCCCGGCCACGAAGCCGACCCGGTCGCCGAAATAGCTGGCGCCCCAGCGCCACAGGATGTCGGTCCAGCCCTTGCGCGGGATCTGTTCCGGCCGGGTGGCCAGGCGGCCGCGCCCCGGTTCGCGGGCGTCGAAATCCTGGGGCGTCGGGGCGGGCGGCGGTTCCGGCTCGGGCCGCACGGCGCGCAGGTCCAGACCGACCCGATGGCCATGGCGATAGGCCAGGTGCGCCGCCCCCGCCCCGGCCGCCAGTCCGCCCGCCACGGCGGCGATCCAGGCCCACGGCCCGACGGCGTTTCCCGGCTTTGATTTCGACATCATCCCCCGCATCGCCTGCAGAACGGCCGCCGGCGCGCGGCGTTCCGCTTGAAATCCGTCGCCCGGCGCGCCAAGTCGCCCGGATGACCGACACCCCGACCCTACTGACCGCCTGGAAGACAGCGCAAGCCAAGCTGAAAGCCGTCGGCATCGACAGCCCGTCGATCGACGCGCGCGTTCTGCTGGAGGCCGCCACCGGCGCCAGCCGCACCGACATCCTGACCGACCCCTATCGCGCCGTGACGCCGGACCAGCAGGCGGCGCTGGACGCCTATGTCGAACGCCGCCTGAAGCGCGAGCCGGCCTCGCGCATCCTGGGCCGCAAGGGGTTCTGGAAGATCATGCTGAACGTCAGCCCCGATGTGCTCAGCCCCCGGCCGGACACCGAGGCGATCCTGGACGTCGCCCTGCTGCACTACCCCCCGCATGAGGCGTTCAGCGTGCTGGACCTGGGCACCGGGTCGGGCGCCATTCTTCTGGCCATCCTGGCCGAGCGGGCCGGGGCGCGCGGCCTGGGCACGGACATTTCGACCGAGGCCCTGGCGGTCGCGCGCGACAACGCCGCCAGCCTGGGGCTGGACGGGCGCTGCGACTTCCTGCGCACCGAATGGGCGACGGGGCTGGCGGACCACAGCTTCGACCTGGTGGTGTCGAACCCACCCTATATCCCCAGTGGCGACATCCCCGGCCTGGACCCCGAGGTGCGCGACCACGACCCGCACCTGGCGCTGGACGGCGGGCCGGACGGCCTGACCGCCTATCGCGACCTGGCGCCCCAGATCGCCCGCGTCATGAAGCCCGGCGGCCTCTTCGCCGTCGAAATCGGCTGGGACCAGGGCCCGGCGGTCAGCGCCCTGTTCCGCGAGGCGGGCTTTGACGATGTGAAGATCATCAAGGATCTGTCTGACCGCGACCGCGTGGTCACCAACGGCCCCGACCCCCGCACCAATCCGATCCCCAAGATGTAGCGGGCGCCGCGTCGCCGCTTGCGGCCGGGCGAACAAGGGTGTGGGGTGCAGGACCGGCCACGGAGACGCCCATGCCCCGCTATCTCGCCCTGTTCACCATGGACAAGACCGGCCCCAAATTCCGGGCCTGGAAAGCCATGACCGAGGGGCAGCAGGCGGCGACGGCCGAAACCGGCGTGGCGGCGATCAAGGCGTGGGAGGCGTCACACGCCGACGCCATCCTGTACGCGGGCGGCCCGCTGGGCCCGACGAAACGGATCGACGACGCGGGGGCGGTGACGGACGTGGTCAACCTGCTGACCGTCTTCATGGTGGTGCAGGCCGACAGCCACGAAGCGGCGGTCCGGCTGTTTGACGGCCACCCGCACATGGCGATCTTCCCCTGCGAAGGGGTGGAGGTGATGCCGGTGTTGGGGGATGTGGAGTGATGGCTGGTGCATCGCCGGAGCATATTAGCCGATGCCGCGACGCAGGCTATTTTAGTGGCCAAGCTTTCACCGCGAGCTGAGCCAACAGCACCTGCCTCTTGATAATCTCCTCGGGCGTCCATTCATCAACGCTTCCGATCATCGAAGTTGTTGTTAGAGGCGATTTCGCGAAAGCAGCCTTCTTATCGCCGAACGCAGAGCTCTTCAGATCGGAGTTATCCTTCGCTATCATGAGCGCCATGTTACCCATGCGTTTCGAGTAGGTCTTGACGGCTTCCTCGTCGTAGGATGGCCAGTTATCCATAGGCTTAAGCGGTAGAACGTGTTCAAGATTTATGACGTCTGTGTCGTCATTAGGAATCATCCACGCGTCTTGGTCGCCAGAGCTGCTCATCTCAATCGAGCGGAGATAGTATCGGGCAAATTTAGCTTGGCTCACGGTCGCAACCTCGAACGCCTGTCGGAACAGGTCGTCTGACGGAATGATGGGGGCGAGCAGCGAAGCGAGGTCTTTCGCAGTCTGAATATCCCCATCGAAAATTTGCTTGGCTGCGCGAGCAAGCGGCTGCTCCACCGAACCAGAACGAGTGGTCGAGGCGATGATCAGCCTTACCGCATAAGCAACCAGACGCTCATACGCCAAGGCAGTCTCTTTAACAGTGAAGCGCCTAGCGATGGCTAGCATAAGGGGCCTAAAGGGCTTCAAGTCAAAGAGCTGCAGAACCTTGAGAGACGCGCGAACCTTGGATGGATATTCGTTCCACTTCTCGCTCTGCGGGCTGGCAATAGCAACATAATCATTTGCAAGAGACTCTAGCTCGGTAACAAAATTCACCGATGACTGAGCCCCCTTAACCGAAGACTGTACCCGCTCGTAAACATCCGTTTCCTTAAGGTAACCATTCATTGCAATCAGCGATTGTCGGAGGAATGTCATCGTTATGTCTTCCTCATCAAGAGTTTCAAGAGCGCCTTTTACATAAGACCAGAGTTGTTGAACCTCAGCAAGGCGAGCAGCAGACTGACCAAATATATAGTTTTTCACCAAATCAGACTGCGAAACCTTCAATCCCCTGTCGTTAAGCGTCTCAAACATCTTAAACGCGTTGACGTCGTCTGGTACCTTGAGCAAGATGACGCGCGCGTTGAACTCGATGTATTTCATCCACCGCAAAAACGCTTTGGTACGGTCTGCTTCGCTGAACGGCTTTGCCACAGCCATCATCTGAACCTTGGACAAGCCATAGGCGGTCACCAGACGGGTATGGGAGTCGCGGTTAGGCAGCGCGCTTTGACTTTTTCCATGCAGAAGCAGCTCATGAAAAATAGCTGAATCGGCCGCGTTCAGCGTCATTTTTGGTGAGTCCTCGAGCGTTTCCGTGTCCACGTCAGTCAAGAAAGCATCGAGCGCTTTGGGAAGATTATCGCTTCCTTGGAGAGATATCTGGCGCATGGCGGCCAGAACTAGCGCTGTCGTGGCCAAGCGTTGCTGACCATCAACGACCTCAAGGACGCCATTAGCCCTAGGAATTGTAACGAGCGTGCCCAAGAAATGTTGAGGCTCATCATCGTTGATCGCCGCCGCCAGGTCTTCAAGAAGATTTTGAACCTCCTTTTTTTCCCAAGCGTAGTCCCGCTGATTTGGCGGAACCAACAGACGGTACCGCTTCAAAACTGCTCCCAAGCCGAGTTGCTCGAAGCCGATTTCCGATTGAACCTTAGCCATTCACCGCCTCAGAACTTCCACCGTTTGGAAACAGCATCGCCCTTAATGCACCCGCGCCTTCCCGATCTCCAGCCCGTCCCCGCCCGCTGACACGGCGATGACCGCGCCGTCCTCGATCTCGCCGGCGAGGAGCTTGCGGGCGATGGGGTCGACCAGATCCTTCTGGATCACCCGCTTCAGCGGCCGGGCGCCGTAGACGGGGTCGTAGCCGCGGTCGGCCAGCCAGG
>NZ_CALMFB010000071.1 GCF_937863155.1 uncultured Brevundimonas sp.
GGCTGACAGAAAGGGGTTGTATCGCTCACCCACGTTCGGCCTCCTTGCTGAGGAATTTCCGCGTATCATCTGCAATGGCGTTTTCGCCTCGGCTGTCAGCGTCGACAAACCAAGTCCCCATCCACTCCCGCAACAACCCCACCGCCTCAGCCAGCTTGCGCTCTGCTTCTTGCCAGCGGTCGTTCTCGTCGTAAGCGACCTGCTTCTCGAACTTGACCTGTTCCCGCAGCGCCGCGACCTCTGCGATGAGGGCATCGTGAGCAGCGAATGTCGCCAGGATCGTGCGGACATCGCTCATATCGATCCGCAGCGACCCAACAGGACGATGTTGATGCTTGCGAAGTTCCCGCGCCAGTTCAGCATGATCGCCGGATGAGGCGAGGGCGGTGAGGATGGCGTTGGTCAGATGGTTGCACCATTTGGCGGAGCCGACGCGAACACCATCGTTCCATTGGCTGCGTGACGCTTCACGAACAGCATCCGCCACCTTCTCGCGCGGGCTCATGGTCTCAGGCATCGGGGCGTCTCCAAGTTCTAGGATCGGGCTGTATCCGCTCATTCCCCCGCCTCCCCAGGTGCTGCGGAGAGGGCGCGAGGGCGGCCAGCCGCCTTCCATGCCGCAACGGCCTCAAGCCAGCTTTCGGCTTCGTCTAGCTGGTCCTGTGATCGACGCGTTTCGTACTCAATCTCCGCGTCCGTCATGGCCTCGAAGTCGTTTCGATATTGAGCCCAAGCGGTCACTTCGCACCTCTCCTGTTGCAGGGCGGAGAGGGCTTGGTTCGCAAACGCCACCGCCGGGTTGAGCGAGTTTTCTACCCACCGATCCATTTCCTTGCTGGTCGAAGCAGGGCGGTGGCGCGCGGAGATCAACAGGCCCTCGACCGCCACGCGCAGCTTCTCAGCCTCTGGCGCGGGCGGGGTGGTTGCCTCTCCAAAGTCGCGGGGCTCCGTCCAGATGACGGCGCTGTAGGGCACGCTCTCGTCGCCGGTCTTGATGTTTGTGCCGTCAACTCTTTCGCGCGAAAGGGTCGGACGCTTGACCTTCAGCAGCGAAGGCTCGCCGTCCATCGGGATATGATAGGCGGTGTATAGCGGCATTTCGGGCGGAAGCGTCTTGAGGTTGGCGATCATGTTCCCGACTGTGCAGGGGCCGCTCCATGCTTCCGGCCAAGCCACAGGCTGCGCCTCCTCGCGGGCTTTCAGGCGTCGGATTTCTGCGGCCTGTTGGTCGATCAGCCGTTCGGCGGCGTGAAGTTCCGCTAGGGTTGACAGACCACCCTCGCTGGCTTGTGGCCGGGCGCGGAGGGCGGCTTCATAACCGCACGACCACCCATAGGCAGCTTCTGAAGACAGATGCGCGGGCACCCCGTAGATCGTTCCCGCCTCTGCCGGGGCTTCATGATGGGCGTCTTCTGTTCGACCGCAGACCTTACAGCAACCTTCAAGCGCAACAGAATGGCTCTGGACGAATGGGTGAGCGTCTATTACCGGGACTTCCTCGCGGGTGGCGAGGTCATCCTTGTGCGCGAACACCCAGCCATCGGCGGTAATGGACTCCAGCACCCTGGCGGTAATTACTTCGTCTCCAACGGCCCGGTTTATTGCCTCGCCTGGGCCAGCCCGTTTTGCACGAACCGCCCCGCCTTCCTCGCGCACAGGGGCGGCGGTGAAGCGGGACAGGTCGAGCACCCTCATCCCTCACCCCCACGGGATTGGCGGGCGGCTTGGCGGAGGGCTGCGTCTTCGTGATAGAGGACGCGAGCGTATCGCTTGCCCTTCTTGGTCAGGTTTGCCGCATAGCTTCCGGGAGCGGGCTTGGTGATCAAGCCGTGCTCTCGCAGGATGGTCAGTTGGGTGTAGCCGCCTTGGTAGCCCACGGCGTATTTGCGGACGCCATCATTGACCACTTGGCGGGGCGTAATGGCAGGCCCGAAGTTCGCGTGGCCGTGGACCCGCGCAATCTCTTCGTCGCTGATGACCTCGGCCAGTTCAGCCTCCAGCACTTCGGGGGCGGTCATGGCTGCACCTGTTGGGTCTTGGCGGCGCGAGCAGCGGCCATCTTCTCCAGACGACGGGTCTTGCCATCGGCACGGGCCGACAGGCGCTCAAGCTCTGACTGATAGAAGGCGTTGGCCTTCTCGCGAGCCTGCTCTTCCGTCTCAGCGTGGATGACGACCGGCGACCAGCCGATCTTGGATCTGCCCTTGGACGGCATGGGCATGCGGATGCGGGCGATGGCGCCGTGATCCGCACTGGTCCAGGTGATGACCTCCATCAGCGGATCTCCCCCTTGTAGGCCGCGTAGTGAGCGGCGGCGGTTTCGTAGGCGTCCTTGCCGAGCAGGGACCAAAAGGCGCGCTCGTCGCCCATGTCGTGCTGCATCTTGTGGTGACCGGCGCAGAGCGGGTTGCCGTGGCGGTCGTGGTTCTTCACGCCCCGGCCAAAGCTGTTCGCGATGCCGTGCACCCGATAGCTGACGTGAGCGTGTTGTACCGGCCCGAAGCAGCCGCCAAGGTGACGGGCTTCGCAGGGCTGGCGCCTGATATACTGGCGGAAGCCGTTGTCGCGCTCGCGGCCCCGATCCGCCTTCGGGCTCTTCGGTCGGGCCTTGGTGGCAGCTTTTCTGGCTTCGCGCCGGAGCTTCGCGGCGGCGGCGATAACGTGGCGCTCTTCGTAGGTGAAGATGGTCATGCGGCCTCCTGCTGACGCTGGAGGGTTTCCGGGGAGACGCCGATCAGGGCCGCGATGATCTCCATGATCGCCGTCTTGCTGGCCTGAAAGTCGGCCTTGCCCATGGCGCGCATGGACTGGCTCTTAGCTGTCCGCTCGACCACGATGGGACCGCGCACGACGACAGCGGCGAACTCATCCTTTGACCGGGCGTAGGTGGCGACGCGCAGGGCGGCGGCGTTCGATCCGGCATCGATGACCGTCTCGTGGAAATAGCCCGCGTCGATCAGCGCCCGCTTGCGCAGATGCTCCGGCGTGGGAAACATGTCGGCCAGGTCTTCCGGCAGGCTGTTCCAAGCCTCGCGCAGCCAAGCGAACTCGTGGCGGTGGGAGACGTCCGAGCGATGCTCCACGTCGGCCAGCAGGTAGTCCCGGCCACCCTCGTAGCGAGAGGCGGCTAGACGGGGCCACTTCGGCACCATGGCGCAGGCTTCGGCGTCCCAGGTGAAGGCGGTGGGGTGGGACATCAGCGCAGCCCGAACGGCGTGGCGAATGGGATGTCGTCGTTCAGGTCGTAATGGTCCTTCGTGCCAGAATGTCCCCGGCCGTCGTCCGAATGACCTCCACCGCCACCGCGCCGGGAAAAGCCGTCAGCATAGTCCGAACGAAAGTCATCGCCGGACTGCTGCGGCTTGCCGCCGAGCAGGATCAGCTTGCCGCCGAAGGCCTGCAGAACAACTTCGGTCGTGTATCGCTCGACGCCATCCTTCTCCCACTTGCGGGTCTGGAGCGCGCCCTGGATGTAGAGCTTGTCGCCTTTCGAGACATAGCTCTCGATCACCTTGACCAGGCCGTCGTTGAAGACGACCACGTTGGCCCATTCGGTGCGCTCCTTCTTCTCGCCAGTGGCCTTGTCGCGCCAGCTGTCCGATAGGGCGAGGCTGAAAGATGCGACGCGGTTGCCGTTGTTGAGGGTGCGGATGTCGGGGTCTTTGCCGACGTTGCCGATCAGTTGGACAGAGTTGAGCGACGACATCAGGCGGCGTCCTTCATTTGGGCGCCGTAGCGCGCGTTCAGTTCGTTGATGCGGGCGTCGATCTCAGCCAGAAACGCCACGACTTCGGTTTCCATCTGGGCGATGGCGTCGTCGTCCCGCTCGACGCGGGCGATGAAGATGCGGAAGTCCTCGGGCAGGCGCGGATCGTAGGAAACGAAGTCGCACCACTGCCGGCCGGTGCAGGCCATTTGCCACAGCATCTGCGAGACGTATTTCGCAGGCGGCGCGCCGGTCTGGAGCGTGTCAAGGTGCGTGGCCGTGTTCGGGCATTTGATCTCCAGCAGGCCGTCGTCACCGATCAAGCCGTCTGGGCTGGCGCCCGCCATGCTGATGACCGCGTGATCCACGAAGCCGACCTCGGCCACGTCGTTGTCAGTGCGGAAGGCATAGGCGCGGCGAGCCTCAGGCTCCTTCTCCGTGCCCCAGCGCATCGCGTCGTTGGTGAAGCCCTCGGTCGGCTGGCCGGTCAGGCGCTCGATGATGAGCTGGGCGGCGTAGTTGGCGCGTGAGGCGCTGTAGCCGCTCTTGGTGCGCGCCATCACGTCCGCGACCTTGGAGGCCGTGACCTTGCCCAAGCGGGCGGTGTGCCAAGCATCGCTGCCCTGTGAAAAATCATGCGAATTCACGGAAAAGCTCCCTCCGCTTAGCAAGGTAGAGGGCGCGAGCCTCTTCGGGCGTGTCGTAGACGCCGAGATGGATTTGCTGCCCGTTTTGGGTAATCCGCGCCTGGAACCGCCCCGATCCGGTGACACGGACGCCCATGGGGAGCGCGATGCGTCGCGCCCGCCGTTTATGGTTCCATGCGTTCTGTGTCGGGGTGGCCTCGCGGAGATTGCCGGGTCGGTCGTTCAGGCTATCGCCGTCGATATGATCGCAGCAGGGCGACGGGAAATGTCCATGAACAAGGCAGAAGATGAGATGGGACCGCTTGAAGGGGGAGCCTCCAATCTTGATGTGCCAGTAGGACTTCCCGCTATGTGAGGCTCTTGCGGACCCAGCCTCCGTGCCAAGAAGGCGCGGGTGGGTTCTGGGAGCTACCGCCCAAAACAGCCGGCCTGCGTCTAGGTCGGCCCTGAACAGGCGCGCAATGTCACCTTGGACGATCATTGCTGGCCCGCCTTCTTCTGCTTGGCGAGCAAGGCCTTCATGGCGGCCTGGAACTTGTCGGCCGGGATGTCGGCCACCGAGGGCGCGCCGATATAGTCGAGGAAGGCGGCGACCTTGGTTCCGGTCGAGCCGATCAACTCGCGGATCGTGTCTGCCTGCTCGTCGGTGATGACCGCGCCCGAACCGCCAGCCTGCCCGTCGTCGTCCTCGCCCCGGCTGGTCAGATTGAGCAACAGGCCAGCGGTGTAGCGCTTGCCGTAGGACGTGCTGGAACCAACCGCCTGGACGGCATTCTTCGATCCGCTGCTGTCGTGCGGCAGAACGATGGTCGTCTCTTCCGAATGACCCTCGCGGTGCGACAGAACGCCGGTGACGCTGATCTGGCCGTCGTCGCGACCGGTGCGGAACGACAGGGCGAAGCCGTGCTTGGCCAGCACAGGCTTGATCGCGTCGTTGATGTCCTCCCACAGGGCGTAGGTGGACTGCACTTTGCCGCTGCGGTCCTTGATGCCCCCGCGCTCGACAATCGAGGGCAGTTCCGGCGCCATGGCCGCCAGCGCGGCGGAATAGGCGGCGCGGGCGTCGCGCTGCAGGATGCGCTCCTGCATTTCCAGCAGGCGCTCCATCTTGTCGATGTCCACGTCGGGGTTGGTCGCGGCGCGCTCGATCACCGAAATGATGGCGGCTGCCTGATTGATGACGGCGGCCGCCTGCGTCTCTTCGACCTGGACGACTTCGCCTTGGATAGCGGGCTCACCCATAGGGGTTCTCCTCGAAATAGCTGATGTCGGACGCGAACAGCTGGCCCTCGTCGCCGCAGTAGTCGCAGCAGGCGGTCAGGCGGTTCGCGCAGTAGGGGCAGCCCACAAGGTCGCCGTGGCGGGGGGCTCGAAAGGTCCAGCCATCCGGGGCGCCGTTGTTGGCGGACCTTGCGGCGGACGAACCCGCCCCGGCTCTGGCTGCGGAGGAAAGGGGTTGAAGGGTCACGACGCGCTCCACAGCAGAGCCGCGACAAAGGCCACGAACAGGGTGCAGGCGGCGGCAGAGGCGACGTTGCCGATCCACCACTGAACCGACCGACGCGGCAGTGCGGGGCGGAAGTCGCAGCCCCAGCCGTTGGACTGGTCGGTCTTCTTGGCGGCCTGATAAACAGGGGTTCCGGCGGTGTAGAAGTCGGTCATGCTGGCGTCCTCATCAGCTTGTTCAGTTGAGCGAGGGCGTCGTCAGCAGCGGCCTGAGCGCGAAGCTTGGCGGCGATGGCGGCCTCGGGGGTGTCGTGTTCGGAGAGGGCTTCGAAGCGGTCGCCGGGGCCGACGAGGGCCAGCCGAAAGAGCTTGTCGACGCCGGGGGTGATGCAGAGGTCCATCACGCCGCCTCCATCCGAGAGGCAGGGACGACAGCCCGCTTGCCGAAAGCCCGTTCGATCTGTGCGAGGGCGCCGTTCAGGGCAGCGCGCTTGTCAGGTGACAGCGGATCAGGGCCGGGGGTGGACCACTCGGCGGCATAGGCGCGGGTCTTCAGGCGGGCGGCGCGCTCTTCGCACTCTTCCAGGCGGGCTTCACGCTCGGCGGCGACGTATGCGTCGTATTCCGCTTTGGCTTGATTGTGGGTGATGTGGGCCACGGCGGCCTCCCTCGTTGATGAGGGGAGTATTCACCAGAAGTGAACACGCCGTCAAGCGGAATGTTCACATAAAATGAATATGCGTCCGAACATGACGGATCGCGACTCGACACGACATGGCGGTTCGGGAATCAGTGGTTGCTATTAACTTTTGGGGGTAGCTGTGAAGAAGGCCCGATCATTTTGCGTCGCTCCGTTCAAGCGGAGAAACGGTCAACTCCTGGGCCAGGAGGTGATTGCTTGCGCGACGGAAGATGCGGCTTTCAAGCGCGGAAAGGACATGATGCACCGCATGGATGGCCTTGTCTTCTTCAAGATCGAATGTCGCGCGGATGGGGACATCTGGACGGAGGTCGAGACTCTGGCGACAGTTGGTGACGTTCCGCCGGAGGCTGATGAGGCGGCCTAAGAGAGGGGCGCTTCCTACTTTTTCGGCTGGGCGGCAAGGATCGCTGCCGCGTCCCACACGCCTTCTCGCTCGGGATCGACTTCTTCCTCACGGTAGAAGCGCACAAGCACGTCCATGCCGGGCTGAATGACCTGCTGGACTCCGCCACCAAAGGTCTGGGACTGCCCATAGGCCGAAGTATTGCAGGTGACATAGCCGCAATTCGTGTTGGCCTGCGCATTGGCGAACGTTTGCGTCGGAAGGGCTCGCGTTCCGGTCGTAGTGGTGTCGCGAGAGTTCTGAATGATGAAATATCTATAACCACGCGCCTGGGCGGCGGTAGCTGCCTCGACAAATACGCGCCTTTGAACCCGCGCGGCGCTGCTATACTCGTCCCCACTGCCAGAGATGATCGCCGTCCGATCATCAAGCATCATGGTTTCGGCGGTGACGCATCCGCTCAAGAGCATCGCCGCCGCTAAAACTGCCAGTTTCTTCATCGCCCCCTCCGTCTTGTTGCCTAGCTCGCTTGCCGCAAGGGCCGCGACCGATCTTCAGTGTTGGGCTGCTCTGGCTTTGCAACCTCTCGAACGACCGCCTCCAGCCTCCGAATGCGCATAGCCTCTTCCGGGTGCATCATCAGCTCATGCGGGCGAATGTTCAGCAGCGCTGCGATCTCATGCATCTCTGATGGCTTCGGCTCCTGAATGCCGTGCCAAATCTTGTTCGCCTTGGCGGGTAGCCAGCCCAACTCAGTCACCAGTGTCCGCTGGATCTTGTCCTGCGTGGCGAACCATTCCTGGAGATACCAGAGGGGTTTTTCGGGAGCAGCCATGTTCACATTATCTGAAAACGGCTGCGCGGCGTCTGTAAGCCACAAGTGAATATCGCTTCTTGACCGAATGTTCACTTCAGGTGAATATGAGGCATGGACCTCGCCACACATCGAAACGCGCTCGGCCTCTCTTTGGAGGAATGTGCTGTCGCGCTTGGCCTCAGCCCTAACAGCAAGGGTTGGCTGTCTGAAATCGAGAACGGTCATCGCCCGGCATCGCTCCGGCTTGCCCTGAAAATCGAAGCATGGAGCAAGGGAAAGGTCTCGGCCGCTAGCGTGTGCCCAGAGATCGAGGCCGTTCGTCCGGTCAGGAAGCGAGCCTGACGCCATGCACAAGGCCGCCTCAGACACTCCTAGCCTTCGCCCGATATTGAAGGGCGCAGCGGATCAGTTGGTCCCGCTGGCGTCTGGTTCGCGCAGTCTGGGCCTGAGCCTCGGCCTCATGGGCGAGGGCCATCCAGTCGATCCGGGCCTCGCGTTCGAGCGGCGCGTAGCTGGCGACCCTGTTCACGAAGTCGACCCACACCACCACGCCGCCCGTCGCGGCCTCTGCCTGTCTGTCCATGGGGCCTTTGTCGCCCAGGGCGAGGCAAGCGTCACCGAAACAATCCACCACGAACGTTGTGAGAACAAGCGATGAGTGTTCCCGTCCTCAAGGCGCTGACGAAGCGCATCCGCAAGCGCATCGGCTCGACGGAAATGGCGGCGCTCGCCGCTGGTCTGTCGAACAAGGGGGCGTGGAGCCTCTACGAAAGCGAGAACCACCCCGACACGACGTTGCCCCTGCACCGCTTCCTCGACTGCGCGAACGACGCCGAGAAGCAGACGCTGATCGACCTGATCCGCATGACGATGGAGAACGGCGGGGCGCCCGCCTGCGCCACGACCCAGGCCAGCGAAACGACCGAGGCGGCGGCGGACCTTCAGAAGGTTGTGCGTCAAGCCGAAGCCGATGGCGTCGTGACCCCGCTGGAGCGCAGCCAGATCGTCGGCAAGGCGCTGGAGGTCCAGTCGCAGGCGGCTGACGTCATCAAAGCCGTGGGGGCTGCGTGATGTGCGACTTCAAGCCAGGGGATGAGATCGAGGTTGTAAAGGTCGGAAAACAGTCCAGCCTGTTTATCAGTGTGGGGCAGATTCATGTCGTCCGCGAGGTCGCTCTTCAGAGAGATCAGTACGGAAACGTCGTGGCTTGGGATGACGGCGAAACGGTCGGCGTGAAGCTCGCTGGTATCGTGGCCCACAAACCCGGCTCGATACATATGGACGCTCTTTTCCACCCGGCTCTGTTCCGCAAGGTCCAGCGCCGCGACCTGGACGCATGGCTCAAGACCTCGGTCGGCAACACCGACAAGCTGGATAAGCGCCAGAAGGCGGGGGTGCGCGCATGACCCGCACCGTCAACGTCACCGCCTGCACCCTTCGCCGGGACGACAAATACCTCGTTCTCTTCACGTCCAAGGCTGGCCCCGGCCAAGCTGTCTCTGACCATCCCGTGAAGGTCGGATCGGACGTTCGCGTTCGTGACGGGAGGGGCGTCTGATGCGCATCCACATCCTCTCCCACTTCTTCCGCCCCGACCCTGTAGCCCGCGCCCTCTCCAATCTGGAGGACGCTCGGCAGAACTTCGCCGAGGCCTACCGTGAACACCGCATCGCCACAGACCGCCAGGACACCCGCCGCATGGGCATGGCAGCCGCCGTCCTGCGCGAGGCCAACAAGCACCTGATCCGTGCAGAGCGCGCCTATGACGAGGCGCGGGCATGATCGAGCTGACCCTGCCTTATCCGCCCTCGGCAAACCGCCTGTGGCGCTCGGTCCCCGGCCTCAAGAGTCCGATCAAGAGCCGCGAATATGTCGCGTGGCTGCGGGCCGTGGCCGCCGCCATTCCCATGGCCGCCCGCTCCGAGATCAAGGGCCGGTTTCACGCTGAGATCCTGGCCGACCGTCCCGACCGACGCGCCCGCGACCTCGACAACCTGATCAAGCCGATCCTCGACGCCCTCAAGCCGACGCCCCAGGGCAAGGGCGTGATCGAGGACGACCACCTTTCCCAACCCATCACCATCCGCTGGACCGGCGACGAGCCCGTTAAGGCCGCCTGCGTCCGCGTGATCCTGACCGAGGCAAAGCAATGAGCCAATCCATAGGCATATTCGCCACCGCGCGCCGACCCCGCATCGACCTGTCCGACATTTGGGCCGTTCGACAGCAGTTCCCCCGCGCTGGCGCCCAGTTCATCGCCACCAAGCTCGGCGTCTCCATGGAAGACGTGCGACGCCTGCTGGGAGCGGAGCAATGAGGGTCACCGGACGACAGGTCGCTGACTTCGTGGCCGAGCGCCACGGCTTGACGTTCGACCAACTGATTTCCGACCGGCGACACAAGCCCATCGCCCGACCGCGCCAGATCGCCATGTACGTCATGCGTGAGGTCTGCCCGCACCTGAGCCTGCCCACCATCGGCAGGATTCTGGGCGGACGGGACCACACCACCATCCTGCACGGCGTCCAGCGCATCGAAGCGCTGATCCACACCCATGAGGACGTGCTGAGGGAGGTTCTGGCCGCCCTGCGCCACTTCGACAACGAAGCCCTGTCGACGGACATCTTGCTGGAGGCCCGGATCGACGCGGCGACCAAGCACCTTAACACGCTTCTGCATGAGCGCAGACTGGCTGAGGTGCGGGCCATGAAGGTGGCCGCCTGACATGAGCATCGCCCTGATGACAGAGGTGTGGCGCATGGACCTGCCGCCGTCTGACAAGATGGTGCTTTTGGCCCTTGCTGACGCCGCAAACGACGACGGTGTGACGTGGATAGCTGTAGCGTCTCGCAAGCAAACGGAAAGGCTGGACCTAAAGAAGAAATCAGGCCTGTCTGAACGCGCAATTCAAGGCGCCATCAAGCGCCTGTGCGAGGCTGGTTTTCTGGCTCGCGACGAGCGCGCCGGAAGGGGCGTAATATACACCGTCACCCCCGCAGCAAATGCGCCCCGCAGCAAATGCGCCCCCGCAGAAAACGACGCTAACCCCCGCAGCTCCTGCGGGGAAACCGTAAGTAACCCTCATACCTCCTCAGAAGGTAAACCTTCTTCGGAGGACGCGCGGACGACTTCGTTCGATGTTTTCTGGAAAGCCTACCCTGCCAAGACGGGCAAGGGGGCTGCTCGCCGGGCATTCGAGGCGGCGGCCAAGAAAATCCGCAAGGACGGGGGCGATCCTCTCGGCGTGATGCTGGCGGCTCTGGAGCGAGCGGTCGCCTCCGCCTGCTGGAACGACCCGACCTACACCAAGCCGAACCCCGCCACCTGGCTCAGTCAGGAGCGATGGGAGGACGACTACGGTCCGCCTGCTGCTGGGCGATCAAGCCCGACCGGAACGGTCGCCCCGGCCCCCATGAGCCCCGAACTTCAAGCCCGCCGCAGAGCCCTTCTGGAGGCCGCCGATGCCTAAGCTCCCCCTGACCGTTGATGTCGATTTCTACACTGCGATGGCTCGCGCCACCTCGGAGGCCTTTGCTGACAGCTACCTCTCGGGGGCCGAGCTTTACGCGGGCCGCCTGCTGCCCCGCACTCACATCGCCTGGGAGCGGCTGAGAGAAAACGGGGCCGCGATGAAGGTGATGAACCAGCAGTGCGTGAAACTGATCGAGCCCCCGTATTTCGATGCCGCCCGGTTCGATCAGATGGCGCCTGTGTCCCGCGCCGCATGACCCCGCTCGACCACAATCTGACCCGCGTCCTCTACCCGATCCTCTGCGATCTAGCGGAGGGGGCAAACAAGGCGGGCCACCTGACGCCAGCCAAGGCGGGACAGATGGCCAGCAAGCCTACGGCACGGGCGGTCGAGGCAGTCGCCAACGAGCTTAAGCGGATGATCCGCGTGGAAGAGGGGAAGGTGAAATGACCGATCAGCGCTGGAACCTGAAAGCCAAGCTTGACCCGCAGGAGCGCCAGGCGTGGTTTGTGGTCAGGACAAATGCCCGGTGCGAGCGTAAGGCCCTCAATGGACTGCAAGAGCGCGGCTTCACCACCTACATGCCGGTAGAGGCGAAGTGGCGCCGTAACGGTCGGGAGCGGAAACGGGTCGAGGGTCCGCTGATGGTCGGATACCTGTTCGCCGCGCTGGAGCCGGGCCAGTCGATCTACGACCTGCGCCGTACCGATGGGGTTCATTCCGTCGTCGGGGTCAACGGGACGCCCATTCAGGTCAGCCCTTGGGACATCCTGCGCTTCGCCGCCGCTGAGGACGAGGGCGCCTATGACCGCACCGGGGCCAAGCGGCCAGAGTTCAAGCCGGGCGAAATGGTGAAGATCACGGCGGGCCACTTCAAGGGCTATGACGCCAAGGTCGACTCCATGCTGCCTGATGGGAAGGTGCGGATCATCCTCGACACCAAGTTCATCCGGGGAGAGCTGACCTATGACGACGACCAACTGAGAGCGGCCTAATAGTGCGGTTCGCTTTTTGTGCTCACAAGGTGTTGCGGTTGTGAGGAAAGCGGGGTAGAGGTGGGGTAACGGTCAGGCTTCGCCTGCCGGGGACGACCGGCGTTGATCCGAACAGGGGCCATGTGGCCGCGCCGATCCCCCACCTCACGCAGGGCGTTGAGCCTTGGCCGGGGTGAAGTGCGGAGCGTCTCTATTTCGCATCTCTAGCTCAATGGCAGAGCCACAGCCTTCCAAGCTGAGGACGAGGGTTCGATTCCCTCGGGATGCTCCACCTTCGCCCTCAGCCGCAGCGGACACGCAGCAACAGCTATCTGGAACCCAGCCGCAGAGCGCGCTTGGGGCGAACCCTCTTATTCCCGCGCATCCTCCTTTCCTGGGCTCGACCGAGCGGAGCAGGCCACACCGGACCTTAGATGCGAAAAGCAGACCTGCGCGCGGGGGCCTCAAGGGGTTCATAAGGGCAGGTAAGGCCGGGACACTCGGACGACATTCAGCAGCCAGGAAGCCGCAAGGTCTGGTGACGGGAGCGGCCACCCAATCGGCCGAATATAATATTGGCGGATAAGCGAGGACGGGGAAGGCCCAAGGGCTCCCCCAACAAAGCGACGGCTGCGGTCAAAGAGGCGGCGCAAGCCTACACGGACAAGGCGCTCAAGACGCTGGCCGAGATCATGGGCTCCACAGAGCATCCGGCTGCGGCGCGGGTGTCTGCTGCGAACGCCTTGCTCGACCGGGCGCATGGAAAGCCGCCGCAAGCCGTAGAGGTTGACGCAACCGTTCAGGCCACGGTCAACGAGATCAGGCGCACGGTTGTCCGTCCTTGATATCCCGACCGCCGAGGTCTTCCTCCCGCTTCTGGAGCCAGCCCGATACAAGGGCGTCTGGGGCGGGCGGGGGTCGGGCAAGTCCCACTTCTTCGGCGGCTTGCTGGTTGAAGATCATCTAGCAGAAAAAGGCCTACTATCGGTCTGCATCCGCGAGGTGCAGAAGAGCCTCGCGCAATCGTCCAAGCGCCTGATTGAAAGCAAGCTGTCGGACTTCGGGCTTGGCGAGGCGGACGGTTTCAAGGTCTTCCGCGACGTGATCGAGACGCCTGGTGATGGGCTGATCGCCTTTCAGGGCATGCAGGACCACACGGCAGAGAGCATCAAGTCGCTGGAAGGCTTCAAGCGGGCGTGGATCGAAGAGGCGCAAGGGCTTTCGTCTCGCAGCCTGACGCTGTTGCGGCCAACCATCCGGGCGCCGGGTTCGGAGATCTGGGCGAGTTGGAACCCGCGCCACAAGAAGGATGCGGTCGACGCACTGCTGAGAGGTGCGACGCCACCGACCGGCGCTCGGGTGATCAGGGCGAACTGGTCGGACAATCCGTGGTTCCCCGCGGAGCTGGAGCAGGAGCGCCAAGATGATCTTCGCGACCGGCCCGACAGCTATGATCACATCTGGGAAGGCGACTACGCCAAGGTGACGGACGGGGCTTACTTCGCCAAGGTTCTGTCGGAGGCGCGGCAACAGGGCCGGATCGGGCGCGTCGCCGCTGATCCTTTGATGACGATCCGCCTGTTTGCGGACATCGGCGGGACCGGGGCTAGGGCCGACGCTTTCGCCATGTGGGCCGTCCAGTTCATCGGCCGGGAAATCCGGGTGTTGGACTACTACGAGGCGGTTGGTCAGCCTCTGGCGGCGCATGTCCAGTGGATGCGGTCGCGAGGCTATACGCCAGACAGGGCGCAAATCTTCCTGCCGCACGACGGCGCGACGAACGACAAGGTTTACGACGTCTCATACGAGAGCGCGCTCAGGGATGCGGGCTACTCGGTGACGGTCATTCCCAACCAGGGGAAGGGCGCGGCGATGTTCCGCGTCGAGGCGGTGCGCCGCATGTTCCCCTCGATCTGGTTCAACGAAGAGACGTGCGCCGCCGGGCTGGAAGCCTTGGGCGCCTATCATGAACGTAAGGACGAGGCGCGGGGCATTGGTCTCGGGCCGAACCACGACTGGTCCTCACACGGCTCTGACGCCTTCGGGCTGGTTTGCGTAGCCTACGAAGAGCCGCGTCAAGCCCAACAAGCACAACGGCCGCGCGCCTTCACCGGACATGGAGGCTTCCTTGGCTGACGATATCGACGACGAACGCGATGACGTTGAAGACCCCATCCTGGCCGGCGCATTGCGTGACTTTGAGCGCGCCATGGACCACGACCGGGATAACCGGGAAGCGTTTTCCGACGATATCGCCTTCGCGCGCCTGGGCGAGCAGTGGGACGAGGGTCTTAAGGCCAAGCGCACCAAGGAAGGGCGCCCTTGCCTGACCATCAACAAGCTCCCGCCGTTCATTCGGCAGGTCGTCAACGACGCCCGCCAGAACAAGCCGTCGATCAAGGTGCTGCCGCAGGACAGCGAGGCTGACCCGGATACTGCCGAGATCTACACCGGCCTGATCCGCAATATCGAGGCCAGCTCGGACGCAGACGTGGCATGGGACACGGCGCTGGATAATGCGGCGTCTGGCGGGTTCGGCTTCTTCCGCATCAACCTCGCCTATGCCCACGACGAGACGTTTGATCAGGACATTGTTTTCGAGCGCATCATCGACCCTTTGACGGTCCTGGGCGATCCCGACAGCGAGAGCGCGGACGGGTCGGACTGGAACGTGGCCTTTGTCACGCGGCTCTATACCCGCAGGCAGTTCAAGGCCGAGTTCCCCGACGCCGAGCCGGTAGATTTCGAAGCCCAGGAATACCCGGACAACTGGAGCGAAGGCGACAGGATACAGGTCGCGGAATACTGGGTGCGGGAGTCGGTCGAGCGGCAGATCGTCCTGCTTTCGTCCGGTAAGGTCATCGGCCTAAAGGAGTATGAGGCCAACGCTCAATCCTTCCTGGAACAGGGCATCGAGATCGAGGGCCAGCCTCGCACGGTCCTCGGCTACAAGGTCACGCAACACATCGTGACGGGCGTTGAGGTTCTGCGCTCGACCGAGTGGCCCGGCCAGTTCATCCCCATCGTGCCCGTCTACGGCGAAGAGGTAGTCCACAAGGGCAAGCGGCACTGGCGCTCATTGATCCGCGACGCCAAGGACGCACAGGTCATGTACAACGCCTGGCGCACGTCCTCGACTGAGCTGGTTGCACTGGCGCCCAAGGTTCCGTTCATCGGCCCGAAGGGGGCGTTCGATACCGATCAGGCGAAGTGGGACACGGCCAACAGCGTTTCGCACTCGTTCATCGAGTATGATGGGCACGTTCCGCCGCAGCGTCAGCAGCTCGGAGCCCCGGCAGCAGGCGGCGCGCTGCAAGAGGCCCTGAACGCCTCGGACGACATGAAGTCGATTATCGGCATCTATGACGCCGGGATCGGGGCGCGGAGCAATGAAACGTCCGGTCGGGCCATCATGGCGCGGCAGCGTGAATCGGACACCTCGACGTTCCACTTCATCGACAACCTGTCGCGGGCCATTCGCCATGCGGGCCGCATCCTGATCGACCTGATCCCGAAGGTATATTCGGCCGGACGAGTGATCCGCATCCTCGGTGAGGATGGCGTGCCGGATACGGTGCAACTTGGATCGCCCGAAGAGGTCCAGGCGGCGCGGATGCAGGCCGCCGCCCAGCAGAATGCCGAGATCGCCATGATCTACGACCTGGGGCTGGGGCGATACGACCTGACGGTCACGGTCGGCCCGTCGTTCAACACGCGACGGGAAGAAGCCGCAACGCAGATGATGGAGGCGGCGCAGGCCTTCCCCGGTCTGATGGAGGTCGCGGGCGACATCATTGCGCGCAACCTGGACTGGCCGGGCGCGGATGAGATCGCTGAGCGACTGACAAATGCGATGCAGGGCCAACAGCAGGGCCAACAGCCTGCGCAGGCGCAAGAGCCTCAGGTTGACCCCGCCAAGATCGCGCAGGTCTCGCTAGACCGCGAACAGATGATGATCGACGCCCGCCAGCAGGAACAGAAGCTGTCGATCGACGCCTTCAACGCCCAGACCAACAGGCTCAAGGCGGCGCACCAGATCCAGCAGCCAACGCGGCTGCCAAGGATGCCGGGTTCACTCGGCTAACCGGGCCTACGCCCAAACCCAAGGACAACCATGCTAGACGCGACCAATCCGGGCGACGGCCTGGAAGTCGTTGACGCCTTCGATGGCGGCGACGAGACCCTGAATCCTGCCCAGGACAATCAGGATATCGAGAACTCGAACGACGACGACCAGCTGTTCGATGACAATGGCGACCCCATTGACGCGGATGGCGAAGGGGATGACCCGGCCGAAGAGTTCGAAGACGTCATTCGTGGCGACAAGACCTACAAGGTGCCCAAGGCTCTGGCCGCCGAACTGCTGATGCAGGCCGACTACACCCGCAAGACGCAGGAGGTGGCCGAGATCAGGAAGGCCGCCGAGACCCGCCAAGCCCAGGTCGAGAAGACCGAACGGCTACAGGCCGAGTTTGCTCAGGACATCGCCGCTCTCGGCGCCCTGAACGCCCGTCTGAAGCCCTATGAACAAGTGCAGGACTGGCCGACGTACCTCCGAACCGGAGGCGCAGAGGCACAGGCGCACTATGCCGAGTACCAGGCTCTGAACGGGGAGCGCAATGCGTTCGCCCAGACGCTTGGTCAGAAGGTTCAGCAGCGCCAGGCCGATGAGCAGCGGGAAGCCGCCAAGCTCATCGAGGACGGCCGCGTTGAGCTGGCGAAGCACATCAAGGGCTATGGCCCCGAGACGCTGAGCAAACTGGAGACATTTGCGGCCCCGTTTGGGTTCAGTCCGGAGGAAATCCGGGAAGCTGAAGCCGACCCGAGGTCGATCCGCATCCTCCACCTCGCGCAGATCGGCCACGACGCCCTGCAAGCCCGCAAGAAAACCCAACAACTCGCTCAAGCCCAGAAGACGCAGCCCGTACAGACCCTGAGGGGCGCGGGCGGCCGCATCCAGAGCCGACCGGACACCGATGATTTCGCGGCGTTCGAAAAGCTCGTGGACGCGAAGGCGCGAGCAAAGCGATAAGGATCGCAGCCAATGCCTAATGCCTACAATCAGGCGAAAATCTACGCCAATGCAGCCCTCAAGCTGCTGAAGAACAACCTCGTGACTGCCCGCATGGTCAGTTCCGAGACCATCGACAAGGCTATCGTCTCTGAACGGGGCGGGTCGGCAAACGGCGGCACCGTCTACGTCAAGCGCCCGCCCGAGTTCATCGTGCGTCAGGGCCGTGTAGCTCAGGTGCAGGATGCCCTGGCCGGCGAAGTGCCGGTCAGCATCAACAAGCAGCGCGGCGTCGACCTGGAGTTCACCTCTCTGGAGGCCACGCTGTCGGTTGACGAGTTCATGAAGGACGAGTCCGCCAACAGCGCCATGGCGCAACTGGCCCAAACCATCGACCAGGACGTGAACGAGGTCGTGCTGGAGTTCCCCGGCTGGGTCGGCACCCCCGGCCAACTGATCGACAGCGGCCCTGACTTCTTCAAGATGCCTGAGCGTCTGGACGAACTGGCGGTGCCGCAGAACGACCGCATCAGCCTTCTGTCGCCTGCCGACAAGTGGGCCTTTGCAGGTGGCCTGACCAACAACGCGGCCCAAGCGCAGAACCTGGCGCGCACCGCTCTGGAAAGCGGCCGCATCCCCAACATCGGCAACATCGACACGTTCATGACCCAGAATGTGCCGACACTGGTGACGGGTACGCGCGGCGCCACCGCTGCCGTCGCAGGGGCGAACCAGAACGTCCAGTTCGTCACTGTCCGCAATGACTACAAGCAGACGCTGGCGGTCTCCGGCCTGGGCGCCAATGCCACCGTCAAGCGGGGCGAGGTCTTCACCATCGCCAACGTCTATGCGGTCAACCCGCGCTCCAAGGCGCCGCTGCCCTTCCTGGCGCAGTTCACGGTGCTGGAAGACGTGACGGCGAACGGCTCCGGCGCCGCCACCCTGACCATCGCCAACCCCATCATCGTGGATGGCGCATATCAGACCGTCTCTGTGGTTCCCGCCAACTCGGCGGTCATCACCTGGATGGGTGCGGCGACGACGGCCTTCCGTCAGAACACCTCGTTCCACAAGTCGGCAATCAAGCTGGTCTCGGCCCGCCTGATCAAACCGGCGTCGGGCATCACTGCGTTCTCGCGTGACCCGGAGACGGGCCTGACGATCCGCTACTGGCAGACCTCGGACGGCACCAACGACACGCACCTGCACCGTTGGGACGTGATCTATGGCGTCGTCAACACGGACCGCCGCCTGGGCGTTCGTGGCTCGGGCACGGCCTGAGCCGAAGGGGGCGGGGAATGATCCTCGCCCCTCTCTTCTTCTGAAGGACAAAGAACATGGCTGTGAAGCAAGTTTCCAACGGCAATTCGGACGGCACTCAGGTCGGCCAGAGCCGCAATGACAAGGTGGGTTTCTACGGCGTGGCGCCCGTGGCCCAGCCTGTTGTCGCGACCGGCGCGGACGTGGCGGCCGTCATCGCCGCCCTGACCGCACTCGGTCTCTTCCGCAACACCTAAATCGTCGGGGAGAGCTTCGGCTCTCCCCTTTCTTCTCAGGGAGGGCTCATGACCTACGACGAACTGCTGGCGGCCATGCGCTCCCTCTCAAACCGCATTGATCTGGATTCCGACCTGCCGTTGTTCATTTCAATGGCCGAGGACGAGATGAAGGCGCTGCGGGTGCGTCAGATGGTCAAGCGCGCCACGGCGACGATCGACAAGGCGTTCTCGGAGATGCCGATCGATTTCGCAGCCGAGCGCGTCATGCTTATCGGGGACGATGAGGTGGACTTCATCACCATCGAGGCCATGGACGACAGGGACGATGGGACGAAGGGCCAGCCGCGTTTCTACACGGTGGACGCCGGGCAGTTCCGCTTCTACCCGATCCCAGATCAGGCCTATGTGTTTGAGGCCACCTATTACGCCTTGATCCCACCTCTGACGGAGGCGGCGACCAACTGGCTGGCGAAGGGCTTCCCCAACATCTACCGCTTCGGCGTCATGTGGGCCGTGAGCCTGAAGACCCGCGATGCTGAGGCGACCGCCATCTACAAGGCTCAGATGGACCGAGCGATGGCGGAGCTTGCTGACCGCTACAGGGACAAGATCGGGCGCCCGCTGCGGGCCGACTTCTCGTTTCTTCAGACGACACGCCGCCACGGAGTGCGCCTGTGACCGTGCAGATTTCGGCCGCCCTGGCCGACGCCATGCTGAACGCTATTCCCGCATCCATGGGACTGAGTTGTCGCTTCCAGGTGTGGACGAGCGCGCCGGTTGATCCGGTGCTTGAGCCTGCGGGCGTCCTGCTGGTCGACATGGCGCTGCCGGTCTCGTGGCTGAGCACGGCTTCCGAAGGCGTTGCCGCCAAGGTCGGCACATGGGCGGGCGTGGCGATCACGGACGGCGTGGCGGCCTCCTACCGATTCACCACGGCGGGCGGCGACGGGTTCTCGACTGGAACGCTAGGCGTGGCAGGTCAGGGAGCAGACGCCGAGATCGACACGACCACCATCGTCATGGGCCAGACCCTCGCCGTGACGGCCTTCGACTTCAAGTTCCCCGGCTTCGGAGCCTGATCATGGCGCTGGCTGATCTGGTGGCGGTCTCGACGGCGACGGTCGGAAACGGGACGATCGCCTTGGGTGCGGCCCTGCCGGGATTCCGGTCGTTCGGGGCGTCTGGGCTGGCGGACGGGGCTACGGTCTCATACGCAATTGAAGACGGCGTTGAGCGTGAGACGGGACAAGGCGTCTACAACGCCACGAGCGGGACATTGACGCGCGGGCTTGAGGCCTCTTCGACTGGCGCCCTTCTGGTGCTGTCGGGATCGGCCAAGGTGTTCGTGACGGCTTTGGCGAAAGACTTCCGAAACAAGGCTGACCTTGTGAGCGGGAAGGTGCCGGTTGAGCAGATCCAGACTGCTAGCGTGGCGCAGTTCAGGGCGGGGACGGGTAGTGGCTACATCTCGCCAGCCACGGCGGCCTCGGCGGTTGGTTTCGTGTCGATTGCGCGGTCCTCGGCGGCGGGGGGGCTGGATTTCAGCACCTTCGCCAATGCCTCAATCATGTTGGACGCAAATCTGACTGTTGGGGGATGGATTGTTGGCTATCCGGGGCAAGCTGGGATCATCCGGTTCAAGCAGGATGGCACGGGCGGCCGAACTGTGGCCTTCGCCTCAGGCTACATCGTCCCGGCCAACTTCACGCTTCAGACAACGGCGAACGGCGTCACGGACGTTCCCTATCTCTGCGAGGCTGACAACAAGATCAGGCTCTACATGCCGTCGAAGTGGGTCGCCTGATGTTCTTTGCGCCCAATCCGGGGGTGTTGGCAGCAGGTAACGGGGGGAAGACGACCGCTGATTGGAACGCCCATATCACGACGCTAGCGACCAGCGGGACTAGGGCGTGGACCAACAATGTCGCTTTGGCGGCCGGGGCCTATCGCACGACGGCAGAGGCCTTGCCGGGATTTGCGAACATGTATGGTTCGGTATGGAGCGACCATGCTTATCCCAACATCCCGCCGTCTCGCTTGACGCAGCACGGCCTGCCCTCGAAAGCCATTTGGGATGCGCAGGCCGCGGCAGGATATCAGATCTTCTTCCGCCTGGTCAGTTTTGGGGATCAGTCCTCCTTCAACGCCCTGAGCCGTAACGGATACACCTCCCTCTCGCTGCTCCCGGATTCTGCGGAGCCCGCAATCAAATGTACCGAGCTGATCCGATGGGATGGCGAAAAGGCGTGGAAGTCCAACCCGTCCATCGCTTCAGCTGAAACAGAATACACATGGTGAGCGCATGACCTGGACCCTTAACGGCCAGCCCGTCCCGCGCGACCCGTCTTCCGGCTGGTTGCTGGTCGATGGGGTGCAATATCCCCTTGATTGGCCCGGATCAGATTTTGAGGCGCTGGGCCTGTCGTGGGTCGAACCTCCCGCGCCCGAAAAGCCCAAGCCTACGGTCGCACAATGCCTCAAGTCGCTAGCGGACCGCCGATGGCGAAAGACGCAGACCTTCACCTTTGACGGTGTGGAGACGCAGGCCGATCCTGCTATCGCCGTGGTGAATGCAACACTGGCCCTGCGCCAGCGGCGCGGCGTCCCGGCTGAAGCGGAACAGGTCTGGAAACTGACCAATGCCGACTTCCGTATGTGGAACGAAGCCCAGATCGAGGCCTTCGGCTTCGCGATCGCGGACCACATTCAAGCCTGCTTCAACCGCGAGGCTGAGCTGTCGGTTCTGATCGTGGCGGCAGAGGATCCGTCCAGCGTGGACACGTCCACCGGCTGGCCTGTCTAACCATGCTCGGCCTTTCGCCCCTCGGGGCGCGACCGCTTGGGGCGCCTGTCGGGCGGTTCATCAGCGGCATCATCGCCCGCGCCTCACTGCCGAGCCTGGCGAGCGCAGGAACGCTGCAACGAACGGTGCTTCTTGCGGGCGCATCCCCATTGCCCGGCCTCTCAGTGAGCGCCCGCGTCACCCATCCCTACGCCTGGGATCCGGTCCCGCCTGAGGGCGAAATCTGGATCGAGGTACCCGGTTCCGGGGGCGTTTGGACGCCGGTCAAACCATCAGCGACGGTGTGGTCATGAGCCTTCCCAAGTCCGGCCTTGCGGGGCCGTTCCTTGCCTTCGCTAACGCGGTCCAGCGGGCCTTTGAAACGCTGGCGTCGGTGCGCCTCACCATCATCAACGACACGTCGGAACTGCCCAGCGCGAGCCAGTGGCAGGGGCGGCAGATCATCGTCCGAGACCTCAACGGCCTCGGCAAAAAGGGCATCGTCACGGCGCTGGATGGCGTCTGGATCGACTACACGGGGGCGACCATTGCCTAGCAGCTTTACCGAACGGAACCGCCTCGACCTTCAAGCGACCGGCGAGAACCTGAACACCTGGGGTTCACGCCTGAATGACGGCGCCTTCAACCCCATCGACTTCGCCCTGGACGGCGTGGTGAAGATCGAGGCCGCAGGCCCAACCACGTTGAGCACGGCCAACGGCGCAGCGGATCAGGCTCGCGGCCGGGTCATCAACGTGACCGCCTCGGCAGCCGCCACGATCATCATTCCCTCGGTTGAAAAGCTCTACGCCGTGCGCGCCGCCTCGGCCCCGGTGAGCATCACCAACGGATCGAGCCAGGTCACGCTACCGGCCGGGTCGGTGTCGTGGATCATCACGGACGGCTCTTCGATCTGGGTCATGCGCTCGACGGACCTCGGGGGCGCTCGCCTGTTGAACGTCGGGGCGCCGGTCGCGAACACCGACGCCGCCACCAAGAAATACGTCGATGACACCGCGTTCCAGATGGCGGCGGGGAACCTCCCCGGTCAGGGCGGCAACGCGGGCAAGGCGCTGGTGACGGATGGCTCGTCGTTGTCGTGGGGCGGGCCGTTCGCCCCGATCAGCGACGTGTTTGTGGATGTGCCGGGCGCGACCCATGCCCTGACGGCGGCCGACGCCGGCAAGGTGCTGCGCTTCACATCGGACAGCCCGGTTGTCGTGACCCTGGCGAATGGGTTGCCCGCAGGCTGGAATGCGCTCTGGTCGCAGCTCGGAACCGGACAGGTCACGTTCACGCCTGCTGCCGGAGCCATTCGACGCAACCGCTATGGACACGCCAAGTCCTCGGGCCAGTTCGCGGAGGGCTCTTTGCGGGTGGATGAGAACCCCTCGGGCGCCACAGCGGTCTACATCCTGAGCGGAGACACGGCAGCGTGAGCCGCCTGATCCGACGCGGCGTCCTGGCTGGGGGTTTCCCGGCCCTGACCGCCACACTCAGCCCAACGACCCTGTTCGGCTCGTCCACGGGCGGCACAGTGACGACCTCGGGCAGCGTGACCATCGCCGCCTCCGGGGGATCGGGCAACTACACCTTCACCTGGGAGCGGGTGAGCGGATCGACCGCCATGACCGCCCTATCGGTTGATGCGGCGACGACGAACTTCCGCTCGACCGGTATGGGCGAGTTGGAGACCCGTAGCGCAGTCTGGCGCGGCAAGGTGACGGACACCCTTACGGGCTCGTTCGTCTACACCAGCAACACGGTCAGCGTCAGCCTGACGCGCAACCAAGCCGCTCTGTCGGCCTATCTGTCGCCTGCAGAGCTTGATGGATACGGGAACGGAACGACCGTCGCTACATCGGGCGTGGCGACGGTCTATGCTTCTGGTGGGTCTGGTTCCTACAGCTATTCGTGGGAGCGTGTCAGCGGGTCAGGCGGGCCGTCGCCGTCCAGCGCCACGTCGTCCAGCACAGGTTTCAGCAGTTCCTCAATCGCCAGCGGCGCGAACCAGACGGCAGTGTGGCGCTGCATCGTCACCGACACGGTGAACCTGAACACGGTCGCGACCGGCAATGTCACGGTAAGCCTGACGAGGGGCTACGCCTCACTCAGCGTGTCGGTGGCCCCAGCGACGCTGACGGGTTCCGGCAACGTTTCACCAGTCGTCACCTCAGGATCAGCGACGGCCACGGTGACGGGCGGATCAGGCACATGGACGGGAGCCTGGGAGTGGGACGGAGGGGCTACGACTGGAAGCATCGTGGCGACCAGCCCGAACAGCGCAACAACCACGTTCCGATCTGGCGATGTTCAAGCAGCCGGAACGTCTCGATCTCAAGGGTATAGATTCAGGGTGACTGACAGCGTGACCGGCGCGCAAGCTGTGTCCAACAGCGTTGTTTCGACGCTGGCTCGATACGCGGTGTTGTCGGCTTCAGTTTCGCCGTCAAGCCTGTCGGGGACCAGCCAGAACACGCCAGTCATCACCTCTGGATCAGCCACTTGCACAGCATCCGGCGGCTCTGGATCCTATGCCTATTCATGGGAATGGGACCAGGGCACGTCGACGGGCTTTATCGTCCCGTCCACCGCCAGCAATCCTTCCACCAAATTCCAGTCGGGGGATGCTCAGCCTTCTGGAGTAAGCCGAACGGCCGGTTTCATCTGCCGCGTCACCGATACCGTCACTGGCAACTCCACCGTGACAGGAAGCACGGTCGTCACGCTGAACCGAAGCTATGCGACCATGACAGTCAGTGTTTCTCCGTCATCGCTGTCAGGGTCTGGCGCGTCTGAGCAGGTCACTACATCGGGCAGCGCAACTGTCTCCGTCTCGGGCGGGTCTGGAAACTTCAGCTATCAGTGGATCTATGACGGAACGGGGACCGGAGGGCTGAACCCGTTGGATGGGGCGTCTGCTTCGACAGCGTTCCGATCTGGGGTCATGCCTCCCAATCAGACCTACACGGCCGGTTTCTTCTGCCGTGTGACGGACAATGTAACGGGCGAGGCGAAAGACACCGGATCCGTCGCGATCACCCTGACGCGCACGGCTAGCGCCATCAGCTACGCTGAAGTTTCGCCAGCCGAGCAGCTTTGGCCGCCAGAATCACCCACCGCTGCGAGCGCTACGGTCAATCATGATGGCGTCGGCCCGTTCACTTACAGCTGGTCTGCAACCGGCTCAACGACGGTCATTTCTGCGTCATCCAAGTCAACGTTCTTTGAGCGAGCGACCTCAAACTTCACCGTGACGATCACCTGCCGCGTAACCGACCTCGGTGCGGGCGGCATCTACATCGACGCTAGCGGCGTGATCGAGGGGTACTTCTGATGGCGCGGGTCAGTCTTGAGTTCCAGCCCGGCGTCGTCGCGGACGAAACCGACTTCGCGACCCCTGGCATCAAGGATGCGTCCAACGTCCGTTTCTGGCGAGGCAAGCCCGAACTGATCAAGGGCTGGGAGCGGATGACGCAAGACCTGCTGGGCGGGGTCTGCCGTACGGTCTTCCCCTGGGCGGACGGCGACAACCGCCAGAGCTTCGCCTTTGGTCGTCACAACGGCCTGAGCGTGTGGCAGTCGGGCCAACTGGCGGATATCACCCCGACAACGGGATTCACGCCGGGCCAGGTAGACGGGACAGGCGGGGCTGGTTACGGCACCGGATCCTATGGGGTCGGCAACTACGGCGAGCCGTCGACGGCAGACTATTTCCCGATGACCTGGAGCTTTGGGGCGCGGTCGTTCGGTGAGCTTTACGCCAATCCGCGCGGTCAGGGCATCTTCAAATGGGACAACGACGCCTCGATCAAGGCGGCGCTTCTGACCAATGCCCCGGCGCAGTGCAACGTCATGCTGGTGGCCTTCACAGATCAGGTGATCGCCTTCGGCTGCACGGATACGGGCAACCAGTTCAACCCATCGGTGATCCGAGGATCGGACATCAAAGACCCGACGAAATGGGCCGTCGCCACGGACTCGACGGCGTTCCAGTACTACCTGAAGGGCAACAGCCGGATCGTGGGGGCGCAGCCGGTCGGCCGGTATCTGTTCGTCTGGACCGAAGGCGAACTGCACCTAGGGGCCTATTCGGCGGCCTGGGAGTTCGAGCCGGTCGGGCTGGGCGGTCTGGCGGGACCGAACGCGGCGGTTGTCGCAGGCCAGACAGCCTTTTGGATCAGCCCCGACCTTCAGGTCTGGTCCTGCACCCTGGGCGGCGCCCCTGCGATCATTCCGTGCCCGATCCGTGACGCCTTCGCGGACAACATGGCCTCGGGCCAGAACGACAAGATTTGCGCGGCCTACATCGCTGAGCGCGGGGAAATCGTCTGGACCTATCCCGACCGTCGAGACGGGTTCGAATGCTCGCGGGAACTGCGGCTGTCGATCCTTGATGGAGCTTGGTCGCGGTCGCGGATGAAGCGCACGGCGCTGGCCGGGGCCAACCCTTCGCCGGTCGGCACGTCGGTTGAGGGCGTCGTCTACTGGCACGAACGCGGCAACTCGGCCGATGGGGCGGTGCTGGAGGGCTTCATCGAGACGGGCGGGCAGTATCTGGACCCGGCTGAGCGCGTGGTGCTGATCCGGGGCTTCTATCCCGACTTCCGCGATCAGGTCGGCCCGATCACCCTGACCGTCTCGGCCAAGATGGAGCCGCAGTCGCCGTGGGTGGAGATCGGAACCTACGTCTGCGCGCCGGGGCAGCAGAAGGTCGATTTCATGGGCTCGGGCCGCATCCTGAGGATCAGGGCGGCGTCTTCGTCTTCTCCGGCCTCATGGCGCTGGGGGAAGCCGCAGGTTGATGTTGTCGCTACCTCGCAACGCTAGGGGTTGGCTGGAACCAGCCCTGACTGATGGCGACACATGGGCTGATGTTGAACGGCGCCTGACAGAGCAGACAGCGCAACTCTGGCTCGGCGGCGAGTGCGCCATGGTGACGGAGATATGGGGCGACTGCCTGCATGTCTGGCTCGCTGGCGGCAGGCTTCGCAGCATCATGGAACTTCGGCCCGGCGTCGAGGAAACGGCCCGCCATTGGGGCCTGAAGCGGATCACGATTGGCGGACGACCCGGATGGGACCGGGTTCTGAAGCGCGTTGGCTACGCCCGCAACGGCGTGGAACTGGAGAAGAGGCTTTGAGCAAGTCCAAGCAGAAAACCACGTCGAACCAGACGACCAATCAGACGGCGACGACCACGCCGAACACCCCGTCATGGCTGCAACAGCCGTGGCAGCAATACACGGGGCAGGTGTCGGACCTGATGAACTCGGGCCAGCCGGTCGTGTCGGGTCCGTCCGCGCTTCAGCAGCAGGCCTTCCAAGGGGCGTCAAATCTGACGACCTCGCCGCTGTTCGGGCAGGCGGCCGGGATTGCGGGGAACGTGGCCGGGGCCGGGGCGAACACCACGGGACCGGCTGCGCAGTCGCAGTTCGGCGGCGTGGCGGGAACGACTGTGGGACCGATGGCGCAGGCCACCAGCCGCAACTTCACGGACGTTGACCTGAGCGGCTACATGAACAACGGCCTGAACGACCTGCTTGGATCGTCGCAGGCGGACTACGACGCCACGGGCGGCCGGGTCCGGGCGGCCCAGGCGGCGCAGGCGGCCATGAACGGCGGGGCGCGCAACAGCAACAACGCCATTCAATCGGCCCTGACCGAGGGCGAGTTGTCGCGCGCCGCCAACAGCGGCCTGTCGAAACTGCGCTACGACGCTTTCAACTCGGCGGCCGGTCTGGCGCAGAACGACCTCAACCGCGAGGCGTCTACGTCGCAGTTTAACGCCGGGCAGACCAATCAGGGCGCGCTGGCGCAGGCCCAGATCGACGCGAACCGCAACAGCCTGGAGGCCCAGCTCGGCCTCAACAACTCGCAGTTCAACGCCGGTCAGCAGAACGCCATGTCGCAGTTCAACGCCGGTCAGATGGATACGGATCTCGCTCGCCAGCTTTCGGCGGCTGGATTGCTGTCGCAGATCGGCACCGGCCAGGGCGCCTATGAGCGCGACAACATCGCCCTTCAGGCTGCACTGGGCGGGACGCAGCGGGATATCGAGAACCAGACGGGCGAGGCGGCGCGACTGGCGGCTATTCAAGCCCTGCTCGGCGGCGTTCCAATGGGGGCGTTTGTGGGCCAGACGCAGACGGGCAACGCAACCTCAACCGGCAACAGCACATCGACGCAGAACCCCGGCTTCATGGGCATTCTCGGAGGTCTGGGCGGGCTGGGCATGGGGCTCGGTTCGCTGGGCTGGTCGCCTTTCGGAGGGGGCAAGTAAATGGCTCAACGTCGCGGACTTTTTGGCGGGTTCAATCCGCTCCGGTTCACCGGCCAGCCCAACGACAAGATGATGATGCTGGGCGCCGCTCTGTCCAGCGTGGGTAATGGAGGCGATCCTAGGGGAATGTTCGCGGTGGGCCAGATGGCCGCCGCTCGCCGCGCAGATGAGCAAGCCCAGCAGGCGCTTCGGGAGCGCACCGCTCTGGAGGATCGGCAGCGCGCTTTGCTCTCCCCGTCTGACGGGCCGAATGGAAGCGGAACCGGTCCCGCGCCGAGCCTTCAGGAGATGCAGGCGCGACAAGATGAAGTGCGCCTTTTGAACCCGGAAGTCGCCGCCACCTTCGACCCGTATGTGCAGTCCCGTGAGCGTGAGCAAAATGCAGCATCACTGTTCAGCGACGATCCCAAGGCCGCCATGCTCTACCGCGCCGGAAATCAGTCGTTCCTCGACAGCCTAGGAGCGCAATATAAGCCTCAGGTCATCGGTGCAGGTGGTCGGCAGTCGGTATATGGCGAAAGCCGCACGGTTGATGCTCCGTCGTTCATGCAGTTCGGCAATCATGTCCAGCGCAACGATCCCGGAACCGGTCAATCGATCACAGTGGCGAGCCGCACACCCGATCCGGTCAACGTCGCGCCGGGCGGCCGCCTGCTCAACCCCGAAACGGGTGCTGTTGTTGGTATGGGGGCGAGCCGAGTGTTCTCGGCTGGCGACGGCGCCATGCTGTTTGACGAGAACGGAAACCCCATCGCGGAAAACCATAAGGCGCCCGGATCGGAAAAGGTCACTGAAGGGCAGGCCAAGGACGGCTTCAACGCCGGACGCCTTGAGCGCTCGGGCGCAATCATCAAGGGCCTGGAAGACCAGAACTTTGACTATGGAAGGAGCGCTTTGACGGGCGGTCAGATGCGCAGCGATTTCCGTTCATACGAAGCCGCGGCGCTTGAGTGGACCGACGCCATGCTTCGCATGACTTCCGGCGCTCAGGCGCCAGAGAGTGAAGTCCGCGCTCAGATGAGAACCTATTTTCCTCAACCCGGCGACAGCATCCAGGTTCGCAACCAAAAGGCACAGATGCGCCGTGATGCTGAAGAGGCGGCTCGGTTTCGAGCGGGCGCGGGATACAGCGGGGGCGTCTCCGCGCGACAACCGCAAGGTGGGATCGTGGCTATCTCGGGTCCGGAGGAAGCCCAACGCCTGCCGCCCGGAACCCGCTTCCGCACTCCCGATGGCCGAGTCCTAGTGAGGCAATAGATGGTGCAAGACCCCTACGCAGCGTTCGCCCGTCCGGCTCCGGACGACGACGATCCCTACGCTTCGTTCGCGAGGCCAGTCGAAGCGCAAGCGCAACCTCACGCGCCACGCCAAACGCAGCCCCAGGCACAGCCCCAGCAGAACGACAGCGCTCTGGGAGACTATGACGTCATGTCCGGCGAGTACATCCCCGACGACGGTATCCCGGTTAACTCCGACCTGACGGCGAGAATGGCCCAGCCCTACGGGGACGGGTCGTCTCGCGAGGCCGCCATCGACCTGTCAGGAGACCTCTACGCCGATCAGGTAGGGGCGCTGAAGCAGGGCGCGTGGGTTCGCACGGCGAACGGGGAAGAGTACCAGCTCCCCGGCGACGCATTCTTCGAAAACCCGCGCGGCTCTGATGAGCAGCAAAGCAATGGCCTGTTTGTACGCCGTCCGAATATGCAGGATCGCGTGGCGGCCGGTGCCACAGCATTTACCGAGCAGGTTCCGTTCGGTGACGAGGCTATCGCGGGCATTGCTGGGGCGCTCAGCGGTCGCGGCTATGATGCGGCGCGCGAACAGCAGATGCTGGATCGACAGCTTCTGAACCAGACCGAACGCGGCGCCCGTATTGCTGGCGGCGTCTCGGGCGCGGTCCTACCTGCCCTAGCCCTGCCTGGAGCCGGATGGGTCAACAGCGCCCAAGGCGTCGGCAAGGTTGGAAGAGCGGCGGCGCTTGGCGGGGGCTATGGCGCTCTCTATGGCGCAGGCAATACGGACGGGAACCTGTCTCAACGTGCCCAAGGGGCGGCTTGGGGGTCGGGCACCGGCTTGCTGACGGGGGGCGCTCTCCAAGGCGCCGGCAACGCCTTGTCTCGATCAGGCGTGAACGCCGCCGTCAATCCATCGCCGCAGCGCCAGCTCTCCCGGATGGGCGTTGAGCTAACGCCCGGCCAAATGGCCGGTGGGTGGGTTCAAACGGTGGAGGATGCTGTCGCGGGCACCATCCCGATCCTAGGGGACAGCATCAACGCCGCTCGTCGTCGTGGTCTGGAATCGTTTGATAACGTCGCCACCAATATCGCGCTTGAGCCTATTGGGACGAGGATTTCAAACACATCCGGCCGCCAGGGCGTACGCGCAGCTAGTGAGGCTGTGAGCAATGCCTACAACAATGCTCTCGGTAATGTGACCATTGCAACGGATCAGGCGTTCGATGCTGGCTTGCAGGCAGCCCTCCAGCCGCAAGGCTTAACCCCGACGATCCGTCGAAATCTGGCAGCCATCACCGACAACATCCTCGACCCGCTCAAAAACGGGCCTGTTGATGGTCAGACCTGGAAGCGCGCTGACAGTCAACTCGGGGCGGCGATCCGGGCGGCGGATAAAGGCTCCCAGTCGATGCCGGAGCAGTCGTTGCTACGCGACCGGCTAAGCCAAGTGCGGGGCGAGTTGGGCGATCTTTTTGAACGGACAGACCCCTTTGCCTACCGCGACACGCGGGCGGCGGATCGCGCCTCGGCCACCTACCGGATTGTGCGCGAAGCAAGCTCCGATGTGGCTTCAGCAGGGCGGGGCGGCGACTCCAGCCCAGCCACGCTGAACCGAAAGGTAAGGGAGGCTGCGGGCCGGGATTACGGGGTCGGCAAGGGACTTCTTCAAGACCTGTCCGATTCGGCCATGCAGGTGTTGCCGAACAAGGTTCCAAACAGCGGTTCGGCCCTTCGCGGGATAGTCGGCTTAGGTGTTCTGAGCGGTGGAACCGCGATAGCGCCCGCCGCCCTGCCATGGGCAGGTGGGTTGGTTGGAGCGGGCGCTGCTGCCTATAGTCCGTGGGGAACGCGGCTCATGAACATGGCGTATCGGTCTCACGCTCCTGGCGCCGTCCGTCGAGCATCGGGGGGACTATTTGGGCGCGCTGCGCCTCGCGCTGCTGCAATTGAGCAAAGCGTTCTGCAGCAGCTCTTAAATCACTCTCGCGACGATCAAGCTCTGCTTCCCGCTCGGTAATGCGGTCAGTGCGGGCCGCATTCGCGATGATGATGCAAACGAGGCCTGAACAGCCGCCGAGGAACACAGCGGCTGGCCCTAGCCAGACAGCCGAAACAAAGCCGAGGACAGACAGCGCAGCAAAGAACTTGGCCCAACCCATACCACCCTCATATCACGGGGTTTGGCGGGGCGCTATTTCCGGCGCTGCTTCATCAACTCCAGCGTCTGTCGCTCGATTGACCCCACTCTCTCATCGATTTGCGACTTCACGACATCAAGCGTTCGGGACATCAGGGAAGTATAATCCTCAAACCGATCATCGAACTTCGATGCAAGCGTTTCTATCGCCTCAATCCGCTCCGTGAGGCTGAGGATGGAATCGTCAAGCTCAAGAGAGCGCTCAAGGCGCTCAACGATTTCAGCATTTACAGATTTGGCCCCGGCAGCCTTCTGAAGCTTTCCGTACAAATCGACAGGGACGCGGATCGTGTACCGGACGTGAGTTTCTTGCTTGGCCATGAGGGTAGGAACACCAAAATCGTGAAAATGGCAACTTCACCACTTGCGCACTAAAACGGTGCGCGGTAACGTCACCATATTGGTGAAAAGAGGTGCTATGCAAAAGCTAGACGAAATCAGGATGACTATCCGGCTGCCGAAGGCGGCTGCGCGCTTTTTGGACGAAGAAGCAAGGGAGCATTTTACGTCTCGTAACGCCGAGATCGTGAAGTCCATCCGTCAAAGGATGGAGAGGGCGGCGGGGAGAGCTTCCTAGGGCAGACCCCGCCGCCAAACCCAACAACCCCTGCGCCAACAGGGGTCATCAATCACCTCAGCAGAAAGGACCTGCTAAAATGACCACCAATCATATCACCCTGTCACCTCAGGGTGGCAACCCCACGATGTCGAGCCGCGAAATCGCGGACCTGACGGGCAGCACCCATGACAACGTGCTCAAGACCGTGCGCGGCCTGATTAAAAGGGGTGTCGTTTCTGGAAACGAGACCCCCTATGTCCACCCGCAGAACGGTCAGACATATAGCGAGGTCCACCTCGACTATCGGAACACGATGGTAGTGGTCTCGGGCTATAGCGTCGAGCTTCGGGCAAAAATCATCGATCGTTGGCAGGCGCTGGAACAGCAAGTCGCGACGTTCGATCCGGTCGCCGTCCTGAACGACCCGGCGACCATGCGCGGCATTCTGCTCGGCTACACGGAGAAGGTTTTGGCGCTGGAGGCGAAGATCGAGGCCGATGCACCCAAGACCAGCTTCTACGACAGTTTCATCAATGCGGATGGCCTCTACGGCCTTCAGAACGCCGGGCGGGCGCTCAACGCGCACCCCAACAAGTTCATCGCCTGGCTGAAGTCCAAGTATCTGTTCTATCAGGGGTCTTCTCTGGTAGCGCGGGTGCAGTACACGCAGGCCCGGCTGTTCGAGGTCAAGTCTGAAATCCACGATGACAAAGCGCGGTATCGGACCTTCATAACCCCCAAGGGCCTGATGTATTTGGCCGACCGCATGCCGGATAACGTCAAGCTGTATTCCGGCGAGGGGAGGGCCGCGTGATGTTGAGTCGCCGCCATCTTTTCGGAGCGGTTCCGGCTGCTGTCGCAATGGCGAGCGCCCCGGCCGTTATTGCCGCTCCGTCGCCCGAGGCCATGATGGTCAAAGGTTTTGCTGCAATCTGGGGCAAAAAGGGCGAGCTGGCCGCCCAGCGGGCCGTTGAGGCGGGCATGAGGCCGGAATACCTATTCGCCACGCTTTACCTTGACGGCCGGGAAAATCAGCCAAGGCTCAACTTCCAACTTCCGGACAAATCGATGCGAACCTTTGGTCCGGATAGCGAGGTGCTATGAAGTGGCGCTCGGACCCAGCCCCAGAGGGCATTCGGGTACTCGTCCGCCTTCCTCCACACAAGCGCCACGCTTCTGGATCGGGAAGAGAGTATACCCTTCCTGCGACCTATTCAGTGGCTGAGTGCTGGTACGACCAGAACGTCAGGAAAGAGGGCGTTTGGTTTCACAGGAAGAGCGGAAACAAGAGAGTTCCTCGCCCGGTAAGTCACTGGTGCCTCATCACGCCGCCAGACAGCGAAAACAGCTAACCCTAACTCTCAGGCCGTCCCTCGGGGCGGCCTTTTTCATGAGCGCTACATGACCGAAAGCAAGAAGTTCAACTGGTCGATGGCGGCCGTCGTCCTCTCCCTTATCGTCCAGGCTGCGGCTCTGGTGTTCTGGGGGGGCGGTCTGTCCTCTCGCGTCGCGGCGTTGGAGGCCAGGACTGCGCCGCTGGCGGATGGCACCCTGGCCCGACTGGACGAAAGAACCGTCGCGATCCGGCAGTCTCTTGAGCGCATCGAGCGGCGGGAAGAGGTGGTGGCGCGATGATCGCCCGCATATGGCGCGCGGCCTTCGCGGTCGGGAACCTGCGCCTCTGGTCGATCATCCTGGGAGCCTTCCCCCTAACGGCCTTCGCGGTCTGGCTGGTCTGGCTAGTCCGCTACGGCTGGCCGCAGGAACGGGCAGAACAGCAGTTGACCATTCTCGGCGGGGCGCTGTTCGGCGCCCTGGCCCTTATCGGCGTCATCGTCGTGGCGCTGGCGACCGTAAAGGTTCGCGCAACCACCCCGGCCGGGTCTCTCGAGATCGACGGGGACGACGACTAACCCACAACAACCGGAGGCCAGCATGGCTTTTCGTCTATCGTCGCGCTCTCTGGCGCGGCTCGATGGCGTTCACCCCGATCTCATCCGGGTCGTGAAGCGCGCGATCCAGATCACCCCTGTCGATTTCGGCATCACCGAAGGGCTACGGACCAAGGAGCGGCAGAAGGAGCTTGTCGCCAAGGGCGCCAGTCGAACCCTGAACAGCCGCCACCTGACCGGACACGCCGTCGACGTGGTGGCCTACATCGGGGCAGAGGTCCGTTGGGACTGGCCGCTCTATCCGAAGATCGCCGCGGCGTTTCGCCAGGCCGCCAAGGAAGAGGGCGTTCCGATCACCTGGGGCGGCGACTGGCCCAAGCTGCGGGACGGTCCGCACTTTGAGTTAGACCGGAAGGCGTACCCATGACGCGCTTCCTGACCCTTAAGGGCTGGCTCGTCGTGGCTTGTCTGGCGCTCGCTCTGATCGTCCTGACCATGTGCGTCGTTGATGGCCGCCAGAGGGCCGCTGACAGGCTCCGGCAGACCGAGGCGCACCAGACCCTAGCCGAGGGCCGCACGGCCGCTGCGCGGGATGCCAGCGCCATTCGCGACCAGGCCGACGCCCGCGACCAACAGATCAACACCACAACCACGGAGGCTACAAATGCGATCCGCAACGCGCCTGACGATGCTGCTGCTGGCGACCACGGGCTTAGGGGCCTGTGCAAGCTCTATCCAGATCGCGACCCCCGCTGCCGGATGCTCAACACTGCTCCCGGCCGGGTGGGCTGATCCAGTTCCATCGGCCGCCTTCCCGCAAGACGCCGCCTCGGTCCGCGACTGGCAGGTGTTCGGGGTTGAGCAGTCGGGCCAGCTCGCCAAGGCCAACGGGCGCACGTCAGACGTGATCGGCATTGTGCGAGCCTGCGAGGCTAGGGACGCGGAGGCCGTCGAACGAATAGGGCGTCCGTGGTGGGCTCGCCTCAGGCCGGGCTAATCCATTAGGCTCCATTACCGTCCATTAGCGTCGAGCCTCGGCTCCGCTACACGCCCCGTCGCCCTAACCGGGTGGCGGGGCTTTCTTCGTTTCAGGGGCGGCCCACTTGCCCATTTCCATCCGATAGCCCAGCGCCTCTAGCTCGGCCCTTCGTCGATCGTTTTCGGCCCACCATTCCGAATCCCGGTCGGTGATCGTCTCCACCTTGCGGGGCCATGATCCGGTGAAGTCTTCGAAGATCACCACACCGGGGCAACCTGGGATGCGACAGGGCGGTCGTCGGTTGACGATGGAGTAGTCCCCGCCCTTGGCCTTGGCGATGCACTTCAGGTCAACGTCGCCGTGGTGTCCCTGACCCACGTCGCAGCGCCAGCGAATCTTAGCAGATCGCTCGATCATGCGCTGGATGGTTTCGAGGGCCATGATCGAGCCCATAACCGGAACATAGTAGGAACATCAATCCCGCACGGTTCAATTGAACCAAAGAGCAACTAGTGTTCTTGAGTGATATGGGTTGATTATATTATGGAAAAATGGTGGACGCGACAGGGATTGAACCTGTGACCCCCTCGGTGTGAACTCTGCGGGCCACCCGATAAAGCCCGCAAACAGGCGCAATCCTCAGCCAATCCAGAGCGAACAAGGCGTGAACTCGACACCTAAAACGGTTCACGATGGTTCAGTTGAACCGGGAGCAACTAACTACCAATCCAGCGCGTCTGCCGCCCCCTTCAAATAGCTGGGCGACAACTTGGCATAGCGTCTTTCTGTGACCCTCGTATCGCTGTGCCCCAGGTATTTGCTGATCTGAAACATGGGCACATCGGCCATCGCCATCCACGACGCGGCAGTGTGGCGCAGGATGTGAGGCGTCACGTCTGGCAGGCCCGCGCGCTTGGCGGCCGCCGCGAACCCCTTCTTGATCGACAGGACTCGGCCACCGGCCCACTCGATCACGTGATCCGACTGTGCGCTGAGCTTGAGAACGCGCAGGTAGCGATAGGCGCGCTCGTTCATCGGGACGACCGCTCGGCGCTTGCGCTGCTCGTCCTTGTTGTCGTTCAGGGGAAGGGAGATCAGGCGCCGCTCAAAGTCCACCCGGTCCCACGTCAGATCGAGCATAGCCGTCTGACGGGCGCCGGTGGCAAGCGACAGGACAATGAACGCCCTGACGTGATGGTAGCGCCGAGCGGCATGGATCAGCCGCCGCGCCTCATCCTTGGTCAGAAACCGTTCCTTTGGCCGGGGAGGGGGCGGCAGCTCGAACACTGCCTGGTCGCCCTTCTTGTGGAAGTTCAGGCCAGCGCGAACAACCTCAAGTTCCTTGCGGACTGTGGCGGGCTTCCGGCCGAGGGCGTACCGTTTGTCGCGATATTTCCGGCACACATCACGGGTGATCTGGTCGGGCCGCAGGGGGCCGAAGGTCGGTTCGGCCTGTTTCCACGCCAGGCGCAGGTCTTTGGCCCGGATCGCGGTCTTGTCCTTGTCGTCCAGGTAGGCTTCTACGATCTCCTTGACCGTCTCTCCGACAGGGACTGCGGCGAAATCGGCTAGGCGGCGCTTGGCCTCCGCAGGATCGGCGGTCCTGAGCGAGAAGCGTTCGGTTTGGCCGTTGACGGACCTGACGGCGGCATACTTGCCTCGGTAGAGCTTGAGCCGCCAATCTGACACTGTTTGTCCTCGTATTCTGTAACGGCCTCGGGCCGGATGCGGATTTGGCGCCCGATGCGGAAGGCCTTCAGCTCTCCGTCACGAACTAGGTTGCGAACGGTCGCGGCGGACACTTCCCATAGGTCGGCCAGCGTCTCGGGCGTGAAGGCGTAAGGCGTCATCCCACCCTCCCAGCGCAGATCAGGATCAGCGGGGTCATGCTGGCCCTCCGAGCAGGAGCGTGGTCGGCATGGAGCCTTGCTCATACGCAATCGCGAGCTGGGGCTTCATGAACTGCCCCACGGTCGACCCATCAGGCAGAACGGTGTGCGCCAGGAACTCGTCTTCGATAGTCGTGATTCCGGCCGCGACGGCTTCCAGCTTGGCCTTGATGACCAGGGCGAGTGCGCGCCAGCGTTGACGCCCGGCTTGCTCCCAAGCCTTCTCGGCCTCGGCCGGTGATCGCAGAGTGCCGCGCGCCGGGGTGTGGGTGAACTCCCGCGACTTTGGGTCAGGCATCGGCAGGACGAACTTCACCATGCGGTCGCTGATGCGGAAGCCGATCATGGCCGCCGTCGGCTCGCTCGCATACATGAACGAGGTGGCGCCGTAGCGTTTCAGGGTCGCCTCGATCTCGGCACGGCTGCGGTCTTGGGAGACGGAAGTTTCAGCGGCGTATCGGGCCATTCACCCCTCCTGTGCCTTGGGGTTTTTGTTCACTTCGCCTTCGGCTGCGTACCCGTAGAGCTTGGCGCGGAGGGTCGCGATCACGAGGGCTAGGGCGGGGGTTGAGAATACCGGGCCAGAGCCAACCAGTTCGCAGTCCGTGGCCCGAACATATGCGGTCCAGCCAGCTATCCCGTTGCCTTGATCCTCGGGCCAGTGTCGAACCATCCAAGCCCACCCCGGCAGCACCCTCTCCGCCAGCGCGAGGGCGGCGTCTAGGGATGTGGTGAACTCACCAAGCTCGAACATGTCGTCTGGATCGCAAGTGTCGTATTCACCGAATGGAACGACCCACAGGCCGTTTCGGCGCGCGTTATGAACGTCCCAGCCAAGCGCCCGAGGTATGGCCGCATCCAGCTCCCGGCTCCCCGCCTCAGCGGCTTCCAGTCTAGCGATGAGGGCGGACAGGTCAGCGGTCATGGGTGGTGTCCTCCAACTGTTGAGGATTGCTCAAAGGTTCAGCAGTTGGCCGCACGATCACCTTGTCGAGGTTGTCGAGGCCAACGATGCGGATCGCCAGCGCCAAGGCCTGAAGTTCAGCGATGACGTTCAGGTCTGACTGGCGGGGTATGGAGCCGCAGGCGGAATGAACCCTATTCATCTTCTGCTCCTGGTGCTGGAGGGAGGGGGAGCCAGAACACTGGATCGCCGTGGTTCATGTCGCGGATGGGGGCATGGATGTAATCGCCGGGGCCTGTCCCGGCCCACCACCATCCAGAGAGGCCGCGATAGGCGTCATCAGCAGACATGACGCACTTCCAGGCCTCGCCAACGATGAACCCGCCCTCTCCATTCGGAACGGCGACCATCACGCTCTCGTTCTGTCCGCTGCCGGTGAACGTCTCTATAGGCCGCCACTCCACCATCTCGCGGATGCAGGCGGCGGCTTCACGCATGGCTTTTCTGGCCTCGGCACGCTGCGCCTTGGTGTCCATTGGGGCAGCCTGATGGCCGAACCTCGACAGCGCAGATCCTTCCCCCACCAGTTCCATAGGGTCAGTCAATGGCTTACTCGCCGTCATGGTCGATCTCCCGGTCTGCTAGCGGTCCGTCGTCATGGCTGAACATCCAATAGTGCCACTCGACAGCCTCAGCGATGCGCTCGACCGGCACCTTCATGGCCTCGGCGGCTTGGCCGAAGGTGCCGTAACTGCCGTGCGTTTTCTGGCGCGTCAGCGACCACGCTTGGACCTTGCTCGCAAAGGCGTCGAGGGCGCGGTCTTCGGCTGACAGAAAGGGGTTGTATCGCTCACCCACGTTCGGCCTCCTTGCTGAGGAAGGCGTCGATACGGTTGGGAATATCCATGTCCTGCGCGTGGTCGGCGCGAGAGCATTCGTAGATGCGGCGCTGCCATTCTGGCGTTGCGGCGTCGGCCTGGGTCTGGATTTCGTCGCGAGCCTCCCGCAACAGCCCCTCCGCCTCAGCCAGCTTGCGCTCTGCTTCGGT
>NZ_CALMFB010000072.1 GCF_937863155.1 uncultured Brevundimonas sp.
CGCCGCCCACGCGCTTGGTGGTGTAGAACAGCACATAGGGCTTGGCCGAATAGGGGTCGCGCAGCACCCGCACCCCGGCCCGGTCGACGATCAGATAGCCCTTCTGGAAGTCGCCGAACGCGATCGACAGGCTGTTGGCCGCGATGTCCGGCATGGTCTCGATCTCGGTGATCGGATAGCCCAGCAGGCTGGACGTCTCGCCGATCCGCGCCGCCGGCTGCCAGATGTAGTTGCCCTCGCCGTCCTTGAATTTGCGCACGGCCGAGACGGTCTTGCGGTTCATCACGAAACGACCGTTCGGCCGGTACTGGGCCTTGGGCGCATAGACCAGGTCGATCAGCTTGTCGGTCGGATTGCTGCTGGCGAAGGCGCCGGCCGAACCCGAAGCGATATAGCCGATCTCGCCCCAGGCCTGGCTGGCCTCGGCCACGGTGGTGTAGCTCAGGAACCCCTTGGGCTTGTTGGTCCCGTCGCCGGTGACGAAGGCCGTGGTTTCCTGGGCGGCGAAGGCGTCCTCGACCTCCCCGGCCAGCCATTCATCCAGGTCCACCAAGGCGTCGTCCAGCAGGTTCTGGGTCGCCGCCGGGCTGGCGTACAGGTCCGCCGCCGGGAACTCCAGCAGCGCCAGGGTCGCCGGGTCCGTCTCCGGCCGCGCCGCCGTTTCGGCGACCCAGCCCGAGGCGATGCCCGCCGTGGACACAGGCTTCTTGAACACGCCGGCCGCGACCGTGCGGACCGTGGCGATCTCGCGCATGGGCGAAGCCGCCATCAGGCGCCGCTCGATGGCCCGCTCCGTCTCCGGCGGCGCCACATGGCCGGCCGAGTTCGACGCCGAAGACAGCCCCGCCTTCAGCTCCAGCCCCCAGTCGCCGCGCGGCGCCAGGCCGGCCTTCAGATAGCCGTCCCAGGCCGCCTTGGATTCCGGGGCCGTCACCGGCACCGCCGTACCCGTCAGGCTGGGCCGACGCGCCTCGCTGGCCATGCGGTCCAGACGCGCCTGGGCGCCGCTGATGGCCTGGTCGATGCGCGCCACCTTTTCCTCCAGCAGCACATCGGCCGAGGTCTTCTTCTCGATCTCGGCCAGGCGCGCGTCATTGGCCTCCTTGAAGGCCGAAAAGGCCGCCAGCACATCGCCCATGGCGGCGCCCTGCCCCGGCTGGACCGGGGCCTGTTTGGTCTCTTTCATCTCTGCTCCGTTTTCACAGGCCGCTGATTGCGGCTAGGTTCAGGGCGTGAACCGCCCTTCCGACGCCACCGGCCGCATGGACCGCCTGACTCCGTTAGAAACGGCCGTTCTGGCCGCCTTGGCCGACGAACTGTCGGCGCAAATTCCCGACCTCGCCGGTCAGATCCTGGAGGCGCTGCCCGGCGCGCGCCGCCTCACAGCCGAGGGGTTCCGCACCGAGATCATCGTCGATCGCCGGCGTCCCTCACCGCCGTCGGGCCCCACCGGCTGGCTGGGCCGCGTGCACGGCGACGTCGCGCCGCTGGAACATCCAATGGCTTTCCAGGCCGAATTTCTGAACGGTCGCCTGATGGCCCTGGCCGGCTCCACCTATGACGAAGACGCCACCGCCATCGACCTGCGCGCCGCCCGCGTGACCGGGCTGTTCACCGTCACCGTGACCGGCCGCTCCGTCGCCTGGGAGCCTCGCCGTATCCGGCCTCAGGACAGTCCCCTGCAGGCCCTGCATCATCGCGACGACGACACGGATCTCCCCCGCGAACGCCCCCCGCCCATTCCGCCAGAGGTTCGCGCCGTGGGCGGCATGATCTTCGGCGGGCGCAATAAATACCGTCCGGCGCCCCCGCCGCCGCCGACCCTGCCGGCCCTGGCCCCTGACGAACAGAAGTCCTGGGTGATCGGCGTCTGGGTCCTGGCCATCGTGGCGGGCGTGTTCACCCTGCTGCTGGGCCTGTCATGGATCGTCGCCCTGGGTGTCACCGGCTATGTCGGCGCCCTGCTCCAGCGTCGCACCGTGCAGGAGCGCCTGCGTCGTGTATGGGCGGCCATGCACGCGCACGACTCCTGATCTGACCCCGTCCTGCTTTCAGGACACAGCCGCCGCCAATTCCTGTTTCAGCACCGCCATCAGCGCCGACGTCGACATGGCCCGGGCCAGGGGCGCGCCCTGTCCGGCCCATTGGGCGCCGTATCCGCTTTCGCCAACCGCCTTGGCCGCGGCGTTCAGCGCCTTGCCCGCGTCATAGGCGATCGGATAGGCGGGAACCTGGGCCGTCGCCGTCCGTCCCCAGTCGGTGAACCGGTTCTTCAGGCACCGGGCCGGCCGACCCGAGATCGCCCGGGTCATAACCGTCTGCTGGGCCGCATCGCTCATCAGGGCGGCGCGGTAGGCCGGGTCCGCCGCGCTTTCGTCACAGGCGATGAAGGCCGTGCCCAACTGCGCCGCCGCCGCGCCCAGGTCCAGCGCAGCCCGGATGCCGCGACCGTCCATGATCCCGCCCGCCGCGATGACCGGAACCTCCAGCCGGCTGACCACCAGCCGCGTCAAGGCCAGCGTCCCCAGCCGCGCATCTTCGACCTGCGGATCGAACACCCCACGGTGCCCCCCGGCCTCGTATCCCTGGGCGATCACCGCATCCATTCCGGCCGTCTGCGCCCGCAACGCCTCCTCCAGCGAAGTGGCCGTGGCGAACAGCAGGCATCCCGCCTGTTTCAGCGCCCGTATGCGGCGCTCGTCCGGCAGGCCGAAATGGAAGCTGACCACCGGCGGCGCCTCGTCCGTCAGCAGGCGCAGCATCTCCTCGTCGTCATTGAAGCTGTCATAGATGACCCGCAGCTTCTCCGGCGGCGCGCCGTCCACAGACCGGAACACAGGCTCCAGAGCCTGCAGCCAGTCCGCCTCTATCCCCACATCGGCCACCGGCGTGGCGTGCACGAACAGGTTCACATTGAACGCCCGCCCGGTCCTGTCGCGAACCTGCCGGATCATCGCCTCGGCCCCTGCGGCGTCGGTCGCGCCCAGCCCCAAAGACCCCAGGCCGCCCGCCTCCGAAACGGCCGCCGCCATCGCCGGCGTCGACACCCCGGCCATCGGCGCCTGGATGATCGGCGTTTCCATCCCCAGACGCGCCAGCAAGCTCATAGCCTGGACCTAGGCGCCCCAAACCGTCTCGGCAACCCGCGCATCCGGCTGAACCGCGCGCCCGGCAGCATTGGGAACGTCGCGACCGTTCTCAGCTTTCACAAGCGATGGTCAGTAGACCTCGCGAATGACAGCCAAGGGTGGGAAGCGGCCCTCGGTGCGGCTAAACTTCCTTGATGGCGGGCAATGGTGCGCAAAAACTACGCGGATGGCGGGGGCTGGGTGTCGGGTTTGTCGCATTGTCGGCATTCCTTTGCGTAAGCCTCATATTGAGAGGCTTCGAAGTCCCCTTCGACACGTCATATCGGGTCGCTTGTGCTGCGGTATCATCGGCCTTGGTCTACTGGCTGAGGTTTGACTTTCCTGGCGAGAAATGGCCGCAGCGGGTCTTCTGGGTAAGTTTGCTGGTCAATATCGGCGTCTTGTTCTCCCCGCTGGTGGACCGACCAGCGTCACGTGGCGAGCTCGCCTTGTTCCTTCTGCCCGACGGGTTCGTCGTTCTGATCGCCATGATCGCCCACAATCAAGCCTTGGCGCGTTCTGTTCGTGCCCAACTCATAGCCACCGTCGTCGTGTTTACAGCAGCGTGCGCGGCGCTTCTTGCTCTCGTGATCTTGCAGTCAAGCGCGTCCACGTAGACCTGCTGTCTCCGACCCATTCCTAAAGGTCCGCAATGGGTCGGATGCGGTCATTCGCTTACCACCCTGAACCGCGCTTTCAGGGCCATCGGAAAGACAACCAGCGACACCTCCCACAACTCGACCCCGCTCAGCACCCTCAACCGCCCGTCGCGCCGCGCCTTCAACGATCGGAACCCGATCGACAGCCCGTCCAGGGCGCCGGCCCGCACCAGGGCCTGGGCGAAACGCCCTTCCGGCGACCAGTCCATTATCCGGCCGCGCACGAACAGGCCGCGATCATCCTCGATCATCTCGTCCCATAGGCCCACCGGCGCCCGACCCTCGTGCTGGTGCAGCATCTTCACACCCGCCGCGCCCGTCCGCATCAGGCTGTCGCGGAACGCGCCCGGCGCCGTCACATCGCCGTTCAGGTCCGCCTGGCCCCACAGGCTGGCGTAGCCCTGGATCGTCAGCGCCCCGTCGCTCATTTCCGCTCCAGCCTCCGCTCTATCCGTTCCACCGCCGCGCGGGTGGCCACCCCCTGCTCCTCCAGCCGGGCCAGCCGTTCGGCCACCAGCCGCTGCTCGCCCACCTGGCTTTCCAGGGCGCCGATCCGCGCCGCCGCCCCGCCGGCCCAGGTCAGGCCCGCCACCGTCTGCGCCAGCAGGGCGGCGATCAGCGGCCAGGGAATCCGTTTCCATCCCTCGATCATTCCCCCACCCCCGCCAGGCGTCGGCGTTCCTCAGGCGTCAGGAAGGACGCCGCATCCAGCCGCGCCCACAGGGCGTCGCGTTCCGCCTGCAACGCCGGCACCGCATCCAGGTCCGGCTCGATCCGCACCTCCTCGAACCTCTGGCCCAGCCAGCCGGTCAGGGCGCCGCACATCTTCCTGACCAGAGGGATCACCGTCTGGCGCCACAGGGCGATGTTGGCCTCGCGATAGTTGGCGTAGGAGGCGTCGCCGGGAATGCCCAGCAGCTGCGGCGGCACCCCGAAGGCCAGGGCGATGTCGCGCGCCGCCGAATGCTTGCCGGCGATGAAATCCATGTCGGCGGGCGTCAGGCTCATGGGCTTCCAGTCCAGCCCGCCTTCCAGCAACAGCGGCCGGCCCGCATTGCGCGCCCCGCCGTGCGCCTCGGCCAGCTCGGCCTTCAGCGCCTCGAACTGTTCGGCCGTCAGTCGCTCGCCATCCTGCGCTCCGTACACCAGGGCGCCGGACGGACGCGCGGCGTTGTCCAGCAGCGCCTTGTTCCATTCGCCCGCCGCATTGTGGGCGTCGATGGCGAAGGCCGCCGCCTCCAGCGGGGAATAGCCATAGTGGTCGTCGGTCGGGTGATACAGGCGCGTCTGCATCACCGGCGACCAGCCGTCCGGTTCCCGCCGGATCGTCACCGCCTGACCGGCCGCCCCGTATTCATAGCCTTCGGGCCAGCCATGGCGCCCCGGCACCACCCGCACCCGGTCGGGCCGCAGCGGCCACAGCTCTTCGGGCAGGGGATCGCCCACCGCCTCGACATAGGCGTTGCCCGCCGTCTGCAGCGCGCCATACAACGCCTCCATCAGCTCCGGCCCCGACTGTTCGGGATTGGGCTTGTGCAGCAGGCGCGCCACCGGGTGGCCGTCGTCCCGCACCCCCTGGTGCAGCACCAGCATCGGCGTCGCCGCCGCCGCCTCGGCGATCATCCGCACACAGCGATAGGCCACGGCGTTCTTGCCGAACCCCTCGCGCGCCAGATGGGCGTAATCGCGCGGCGTCCATCGCGGCCGCCCCATGCCGGTCAGGGCGATCACCCCGCCAGTGCGGCTGGCCTTGATCTCGTCGGGGCGCAGGTCTTCCCCGCCGCGCCGGCCGGGCCAACGCAGTTTCGGCATCGCCATATCTCTTGTCCTCGTCCTTGGCGTTCAGGGTTACAGGGGCCGCAGACGCGGCGCGCCCTGGGGGCCCAGCAACAGGTGGCTGATCGCCCACACCAGGGCGTCGGCCCGGTCCGGACTGGCGCCGTCTTCGACGCCCAGCCGTATCAGTTCGTCTTCCAGCTCAGGCATGGCCGCGCAGTGTCGCACCCGCCCCTGCTCGTACAGGGCCGCCACCGGCTCGGCCCTCGCACGCTTGGATCGCGTGGCGAACACCGGCCGCACCGGAACCGCGCATCCGGCGATCCTCAGCAGGTCCTCGACCATCTGGCCGCCCTGGTTGGTCTCGGCGACCACACGATCGGCGCCGAATTCGCTCGCAGTCCCGGTCGCGATCCTGGCCCAGGCCTCGGGCCGCACGCCCGACACCGTCCGGTCCGCCAGCACATAGGCGGTCGATCCGCACCGCCCCACGACCACCAGGCCGCACGCATCGCCATGCGCCGTCGCCGGCGGGTCCAGCCCCACCACGATCCGGTCGAACGCCTGCGGCCGTGGCGACCGACAGGCGGCCAGCATGGCCTCGGTCCATAACGCCCCATCCGGCGACAGGATCTGTCCCTCCAGTTCCTGGGCCGCCAACCGCGTCCCGCCGTACAGCCGCGTCAGGCCGCGCAGGAAGTTGGGCGACAGGTTGCGCCGGTTCGCCTGGGTCGGCGCCCGCGTCGTCGCCGTGTCCGGCTCGGCCATCAGCGCCTTCAGCGCCCGCGTGGGCCGTGGCGTGGTGGTGACCGCCAGTCGCGGATCGTCCCCCAGCCGCAACCCCATCCTCAGCAGCGCCAGCGTCTCGTCCGGCTTGGGCCAGGCGCAGAATTCGTCGCACCAGGCCGCATGGAACTGCGGCCCTCTCAGGCTCTCGGGATCGTCGGCCGAAAAGGCGTAGGCCACCGCCCCGTTGGGCCAGACCAGCCTTCGCCGGCTGGATTCATACACCGGTCGTCGTCGTCCGCCGGCGATGGCCCTCAGGCCCGAAGGCCCCTCGATCATCACCTCGCGTACATCATGCAGGGTCGGTCCCACCAGTGCCAGCCGCGCGCCGGCGACGGCGCGGCGGCTCAACCACTCCGCCCCCGCCCTTGTCTTTCCGGCTCCGCGTCCGCCCAGGAACAGCCACGTCGTCCACGGCCCCGGCGGCGGTCTCTGGGCCGGATGGGCCCATATGCGCCAGTCCGTTAGGATCAGGTTCAGCGCCCCCGGCGCCAGCCGCTCCAGCACCGCCTTCAGCGTCGATCTCGTCCGCCAGCGCCACCAGCCGTCGATACAGGTCGTCTCGCAATCGCTGTTCCCCGGCGGCGTCAAGCACCTCCTCCTCTGCGTTCAGCTGGGCCTCGCGCGCCGCGGTTTCGATCAGGGCCTGACGCAGCTTGATGCTGGCGGTCGCCAGCTTCAGCCGACGCTCCAGTTCGTCCAGATCGGCCGCAACGATGGGGTCCAGGATCTCGTCCGTCAGGGCCGCCAGCGCCTCGTCCCCGCTCCGTCCCGACCCCCTTTTTCCGTCCATGCCCAGATCATAGGGGACCAGCGTCCCTGGGCGCGCAGGTCCGTTCGGAAATCCGCAAAAGACTGATCAATCCAGTGCTTGGCCCGCGCTGCGCCCGCAATCGTCCCGGCCGGGCCTCAGCCGCGCTCCAGCGCCCACTCCGGCGCCTCATGATCCAGGGCGTCTTCCTCGTTTTCCAGGTCCAGCTCCGAGATCGTCTGCCCCCGCACCGACACCCCGGCCGTGTGCACCGTTTCCGGGTCGCCGGACACCAGCGGATGCCACGCCGCCAGCGGCCGCCCCTCATGCAGCCGGCGGTAGGCGCAGGACTTGGGCATCCACTCCAGCGCCTCGATATTGTGCGGCGTCAGCTTGATGCAGTCCGGTACATACTGCTTGCGATTGGCGTAGTCCGAGCATCGGCAGGCGGTGCTGTCGAACAGCTTGCAGTGCACCCGCGTCGGAATGACTTCGCCGGTGTCCTCGTCCTCGAACCGGATGACGCAGCACAGGCCGCAGCCGTCGCACAGGCTTTCCCATTCGCCCGGCGTCATCTCGGCCAAAGTCTTGTGTTCCCAGAAGGGCGTCATGCGGCGCCTCTTACCGCGCCTGGAGCCTCAGTGCGACACCACGCGCGAGAACAGATTGATCGTCATCACCCCGCCGACGATCATCGTCAGGCCGATCAGCGCGGGCGCATCCAGCTTCTGCTTGAACAGCACCAGGCCGATGACAGAGATCAGCACCACTCCCAGCCCGCTCCAGATCGCATAGGCCAGGCCGACCGGCATCTGCCTCAGGGCGATGCTCAACAGATAGAAGGCGGCGGCGTAACAGACCGCCATCCCCGCGGTGGGCCACGGACGGGTGAACTGCTGCGACGCCTGCAACAGGGTCGTGCCCATCACCTCGAACGCGATGGCGGCCAGCATCGCCGCCCAGGTCACCGGACTCATGCGTCGCCTCCCATCACGCTGTGGCCCGGCGTCAGCAGGCCCAGCAGGGCGCGCCGCTGGTCCGCGTCGACCTGATAGTTGCCGAACAGGTCCGACAGCCACAGCCCGTCCGCGATCAGCCGCAGCATCAGCGCATCGTCCGCCCCCGCCGGGTCGGTCGGATCATCCGCCGTCAGCCGCCGCGTCACCTTGCGCCAGGCGCTGGCCATCGCCGGCTCTATGGCGCAGGCCGCCAGCATGGCGCGGCCGATGCTGATGTCCTCGGGCGTCGCCGTATCGTTGATGGTCACGCGCAGATAGGCTCTGGCGTTGCGGCCATACGGCTCGGGATCTCGCGCCGCCTCCGCTTCGACCTCGGTGATGAAGATATCGCCCATATGCGTCACCAGCGCCTCCAGCAGGGCGCCCTTGCTGGCGAAATGATGCAGCAGCGCCCCCTTGCTCAGTCCCGCGCGTCCCGCGACGGCGTCCAGGGTGAAGCCCAGCGCACCCGCTTCCGCCGCCACCGCCATCGCGCTGTCCAGAATGTCCGCGCGCGTTGCGGCCGGATCGCGCCGGCGCTGCGGCGGTGCGCCGTCTGCGGTCGAGGCGTTGGCCGGCTTGATGTCGATCATGTCCTTCATGCGCGCTACATACCGTCTGGACGGTTTATTTCAATGACATTCTGCATCCGCATGGCGGTGCGGCGTCGCGGCGGCTATATGGCCCGCCATGTCCGCCCGCCCGCCTCTGATCGCCCTCAAGGATGTCCGTCTCCAGGATGGTCCCCGCCCCCTGTTCGAGGGCGTCGACATGGCCATCGAGCCGCGCAGCCGCGCCGCCCTGGTCGGTCGCAACGGGGCCGGCAAATCCACCCTGATGAAGATCGTCATGGGCCTGGTCGAACCCGACGCCGGCGACCGCTCGATCCAGGCGGGCACCCGCTTCGCCTATGTGCCCCAGGAACCGCTGATCACCGGCGACACCCTTCTGGATTACGCCGCCTCGGGCGCCGCCGAACCCTGGACCGCCGAGGCCTGGCTGACGACCTTCGGCCTCGATCCGGCCAAGCCCGCCGTCAATCTGTCGGGCGGCGAGACCCGCCGCGCCGCCCTGGCCAAGGCCTTCGCCGAAGAGCCCGACCTGCTGCTGCTGGACGAGCCCACCAACCACCTCGACATCCTGGCCATCGAACTGCTGGAGACCGAACTCCTCTCGGCCCGCTTCGCCGTCCTGGTGGTCAGCCACGACCGCGCCTTCCTGAACCGCGTCACCGACACCTGTCACTGGCTGGAAGGCCGCCGCGTCCGCACCCTGGACAAGGGCTTCGACGCCTTCGACGACTGGGCCGCCAAGGTGATGGAGGAAGAGGCCGAGTCCCTGCGCCGCCTGACCAAGAAGATCGAGGCCGAGACCTACACCTTCTACCGCTCCATCACCGCCCAGCGCACCCGCAACGAGGGCCGCGCCCGCGCCCTGATGGCCATGCGCGCCGACCGCGCCGAACGGGTCCGAGACCTGCCGCGCGAACTGAACCTCGGCGTCGATTCCGGCGCCCTGTCGGGCAAGCTGGTGGCCGACGTGAAGGGGGTGTCCAAGGCGTTCGGCGACCGGACCGTCATCAAGCCCTTCACCACCCGCATCCTGCGCGGCGACCGACTGGCCATCGTCGGCCCCAATGGCGCCGGCAAGACCACCCTGGTCAAGATCCTGCTCGGCGAACTGGCGCCGGACGCCGGAACCGTCCGCCTCGGCGCCAATCTGGAACCCGTCTATCTGGACCAGTCGCGCGAGGGGCTGAAGTCCGACATGACCCTCTGGGACGCCCTGACGCCCGGCGGCGGCGACTCCATCCTGGTGCGCGGTCATTCCAAACATGTCGCCGCCTACGCCAAGGACTTCCTGTTCCAGGAGGCCCAGCTGCGCCAGCCCATCTCCACCCTGTCCGGCGGCGAACGCAACCGCCTGCTGCTGGCCCGCGCCCTGGCCAAGCCCGCCAACCTGCTGGTCCTGGACGAGCCGACCAACGACCTGGACATGGACACGCTCGACAAGCTGGAGGAGCTGCTCGAGGCCTACGACGGCACCCTGATCCTGGTCTCGCACGACCGCGACTTCGTCGACCGCCTGGCCACCTCGACCATCGCCATGAACGGGCGCGGCGACATCGTCGAGACGCCCGGCGGCTGGACCGACTTCATCCGCCAGAACCCCGACTTCCTGACGCCGCCCCAATCCTCCCCCAATGGGGGAGGGGAACCGCGAAGCGGTGGAGGGGGCGCACCACAAACACCCCCCGCGCCCAAGAAAGCCTCCAAACTGTCCTACAAGGACGCCCGCCGGCTCGAGGAACTGGAGAAGCTGCTGGCCGATCTGCCCGCGCAGATCGCCAAACACGACTCCGTTCTGGCCGACCCCGACCTCTATGCTCGCGACCCGGCCGCCTTCGACCGCGCCATGACCGCCGCCGCCAAGGCCCGATCCGATCTGGAATCGGCCGAACTGGAATGGCTGGAGCTTGAGGAAAAGCGCGAAAACCTCGTCGGCTGACGATTTTTACCGTCGATCCGCGCCCCTGTGGACCATCCACAAGCTGCGCGCCTGAAACAAGATTTTTGCTTATCCGCGCCGGTTACGCACCGTCGGCGCACAAACTATCCACACATTCGCCCACAGGCGATGGATTTGGGGCGCTTGCCTCATAGCGGGTTTCGTCGGAACGTCAACGGGCCGAGGGACACGGCGGCGCGGAAAACCAGGGCGACCTGGGGCTCAAAGCGAACCGGTCCGGCTCTCTGACCCAGGCTCCCAACCTCTTCGGAGGGGCGGATGACCAGGCAGGGCCCAGGCTTCGACGGGTGGACGCTTCGGCGAAAGCTCCAAGAGGAACCGGGCCAGGATCGACGGACGGCGCACGGCGAAGGCCGCGCGGAACGCCGAAGACCAGGGGCCGTCAGGATACAGCCGACCGCAGACGGGGTTCGCCCCGCCCGCGCCCAGGCCAAGGTCCAGACCCTCAATGGCCAAGTCCAACCCGGACTTGGCGAGGGGACGTACGCAACGGTTCGACCGGGCGCGCGTCCCCTCGCTCAATTCCGGCGCTGATCATGCAGCGCCGCGGCGCGCCTTTCCTTCCCTTGCGGCGCGCCCTAAAGCTGGCGCCATGCGCCCCCCTTCCGCCTCCCGCCGTCGCGTCCTGATGGGCGCCGCCGCCTTGGCGGGGTCGCTGGCCGGATCTCTGGCGGCCTGCAGCCGCTCCGAAGCGCCCACCGACGAACAGGGCCGGGTCCGACTGCGTTTCGCCACCGACGCCCTGGCCCAGGCCGAACACGGCGGCTTCTATCAGGCGGTCGCCAACGGCGCCTATGAAGGGCGCGGCCTGAACGTCCAGATCGTCCAGGGCGATCCCGCCGCCGATGTGCCGCAACGTCTGGCGTCCGGCGCGGTCGAACTGGGCCTGGCGTCCAGCAGCCTCACCCCCCTGGACCTTGTGTCTCAGGGTGCGCCGGTAAAGGCGGTCGCCGCCTTCTTCCAGAAATCGCCCCTGGTCGTGCTCGCCCATCCCGACCCGGCGTTGCGGGCGCTCGCCGATCTGCGCGGCCGCGCCCTGCTGATGGACGCTGCCGCGACCCGCGGAGCGTGGCCTTGGCTAAAGGCCGAGCACGGCTTCACCGACGACCAGATCCGGGCCTTCACCGGCGACCCCGCCGCCTTCCTGCGCGACCCCCGCGCGGTGCAGTCGGGGTCTCTGACCCATGATCCCTATGCGATCCGCCAGGCGGGCGGTTTCGACCCACGGGTCTTCCTGCTGGCGGATGACGGCTATCCCTCCTACGCCGCCCTGGTGCTGGCGCCCAACGCCTTCGCCCGCGACAACGCCCAGGCCCTGCGCGACTTCATCGCCGGTTCGGTCGAAGGCTGGCGCGACTATCTGCATGGCGACGCCCGCGCCGCCGACGCCCTGATCCGCAAGGACAATCCGGCCATGACCCAGGCCATGCTGGATCAGGCGCGCGATCTGCTGCGCACCAGCGGCATGGTCGATGGCGGCGACGCGGCGCTTTACGGCCTGGGCGCCATGACGGCCGAGCGCTGGCAGGCCTTCTTCGACATGGCGGCCCAGGCTGGCGTCTATGATCCCGGCCTGAACTGGCGCGCGGCCTTCACCGACGCCTATCTGCCCGGCAGAAACTGACGCGCGCACGGCCCTCGCGTTAGCAGGGGATTAAGCGCTCCGGCCCTATGGCTGGCGTTCAGCCCGTGCGGAATACGCCCTTGCGCCTCTTGACCCTCCTCCCGGCCGCCTTGGTCGCCCTGGCCGGCGTCGCCCAGGCTGACCTCGCTCAGGCGCAGACGCCCCCCAGCGGTCAGGCCGCGGGCCTGCGCTATCTCGGCTGGTCGGGAAAGCCCGCCGCCGCGCCTTCGACCGAGGCCACCCGCGCGCCCCTTCGCCCCGCTTCAGCCCCGGCTGCCGCCCCTGCCCCCAGCCGTCCCGCGCCCCGCATCATTCCCCATGGCGGCGCCCCGGCGACAACGTCCCCCAACACCCTGACGTCCGCCGACGCCTGGCTGCGCCCGCAACCGGCGCCCCAGCCGGAACCCCAACCTGAGCGCCCGCCCGCGCCTGTCGCCTCTGATCCGATGGCGCCGCGCCCCGACGCCCTGGTCTTCCGCTCGGCTCAGGCTTCTGCAACTGCGCCGGCGCCGGCTGCGCCCGCCGCCGCCTCCACCAGCGGCTCGCGCTATTACTCGGTCCATCGCGCCTATGGCCGCCAGCCCGACCGCATCGCCACCCCGGCGCCCGTCTATCTCGACGCCCTGCCGGTCGAGCTGAACCAGGCGCCCCAGTCGGCCGACCTGGCCGAGCCGCCCGCCGCCCCCACCGTACTGCGCGACGCCAATGGACGCATCCGTCCGGCGGCGCCCGTTCCCGGCGAAGACGTGTCATGAGTTCGCCTGCCGCGCCCGCATCCCCCTCTCGTCTGCCCGACTTGATCGCCCTGGCCCAGGTCGATTCCAGCGACAACCGCCGCGCGCTTCTGCGCGAACTGACCGACCATTTCTTCGGCGCCCCCACCCACACGCCCAACGAACAGCTGCTGTTCGATTCCGTGCTGACGGATCTGTCGACCGAGATGGAGACGGCGGTGCGCGCCGAACTGGCCGCCCGTTTCGCCTCGGCGCCGAACGCCCCCCAGACCCTGATCCGCCGCCTGGCCAATGACGAGGCCGCCGTGGCCGACGCCGTGCTGCGCGCCTCGCCCCTGCTCAGCGACAGCGACCTGATCGATGTCGTGCGCAACCGCAGTCAGGAACACATCATGGCCGTGGCCACCCGGCCGGTGGTCCCCGAGGCCGTGTCCGACGCCATCGTGGAAAAGGGCGACGACCAGGTTCTGGACAGCCTGCTGCGCAACGAAGGCGCCCGCCTGTCCCGCGCCGCCAGCGAGACCGCCGTCGAGCGCGCCAAGGCCAATCCCGCCTTGCACGAAGCCGCCGTCCAGCGCCGCAGCCTGCCGCCGGACCTGCTGAATGAAATGTATTTCGTGGTCGAGGCGCGCTTGCGCCAGCAGATCCTCGAACGCAACGCCGCCATGGACCCGGACTTGCTGGAAAGCGCCCTGGCCGCCGGCCGCGCCCGCGTCGCCCGCGATGACGGCGCCCTGCCGGCCGACTATGCCGAGAGCCTGGCCTATGTCGAAGAGCTGAAGGCCGCCGGTCAGCTGTCGCCGCAAATGCTGGCGCGCTTCCTGCGGTCGGGCGGGCGCACCAGCTTCCTGATCGCCCTGGCCCAGTTGTCGGACGTCGACTTCCACACCGCCAAACAGATCGTGGATCGCCGCGAGCTGGACGCCCTGGCCGTCATCTGCAAGGCGGCCGATCTGGATCGGGCCATCTTCCTGACCTATGCCGTGGTCCTGCTCAGCGCCGAAACCGACGCCATGGGCCGGGCCCACAGCTATGCCCGCATGTACGCCGAACTGCCGCGCGACGCGGCCATGCGCACCCTGCGTTTCTGGCGCATGCGTCGCGGCGCCCACGCCGCCTGAAGATCGACCCCATATAGAAAACGCCCGCCTCCTTTCGGAAGCGGGCGCATCAGGTCGTCGAGATGGACGAGCTTATTTCTTGGCGCGGGTCGTGCGGGCCGGTTTGCGACCGCCTTGGCCCAGGCCCATCTGCTTGGCCAGTTCCGAGCGCGCCTTGGCGTAGTTGGGGGCGACCATCGGATAGTCTTTGGCCAGGCCCCACTTGGCCCGGTATTCCTCGGGGCTCATGTCGTATTTGGTGCGCAGGTGCCGCTTCAGCGACTTGAACTTGCGGCCGTCTTCCAGGCAGATCAGGTAATCGGCGCTGATCGACTTGCGCACCGGCACGGCCGGTTCCTGGGGTTCCGGCTCGGGCTGCACGGCGCCGCCCGAAACCTGCGACAGCATGGCGTGGATGCTGGAGATCAGACCCGGCAGGGAGTCCGCATTGACCGTGTTGTTGCTGACATAGGCCGACACGATGTCCGCCGTCATCTCCAGCAGTTCGGGCTTTTCTTCCATCTTGGAACCGGACCTTTCGCCATCCAATTCTGATCTTCTCGATCAGGTGATGACCGTTCCCTAGGGATGTTCCATCCGAAACGCAATACAGAGTTCGGCGCGCCCGCAAAGCATCGATACTCAGAAATGCCGGTTCTGATTATTAGATACCCTTATCGACCGAAGTCTTGCGCCAGGGCCATCATCGCGGCGCGTTCCGGCGTCGAATATTCGTCGATCGCATCCTCTTCGCCCATGCGTATGGCGCGGATCAGGGCCGGCGTCATCGCCGACGACAGGGACCAGTTCCAGTATCGCAGCACCGTCTGCGCTCGGTCGACCGCCAGCATGTCGAATGTCGTCTGCACCCGTGTCCAGGTTTCGTCGGGCGCGCCCTCGGCCGTGGTCTCGGGTCGGCGCATGGACCGCCACAGCGCCCGCAGGTCGTCCTTGCCCAGCCCCGTCGCCTTGCACAGGATCGCGGTCGGCTCTCCGCCCGGATCGCCCATGATCTTGGCCCCGGTCAGCGGCTTGATCCCCGCCAGATAGGCGATCTCGGCCGCCGTCTCGCGGCTCAGTCCCTGCTGGCCCGCCGACTGGACCGCATCCTCCAGGCTGGCGAAGGGGCTTTTCTCGATGGCGGCGCGATTGCGCTGGCGCCGCTCGATAAACTGCAGCGCCTTGCGCGACACCGGGTCCTGCCAGTTTTCGGCCGCAGCCATGGGAAAGACCCCATCGGCCACTTCCTGCATCACTTCGCGCGACACGGCGAACCGTTGCAGAATGGTGCGGCGGTCTTCGCCATCGCACCACCAGAACATCACATAGGCGCCCGATGGCCTCAGCTCGGGCCGTTTCAGCAACGCGCCGTTCAGTTCGGGTCGGCTGCGGCTGGCGGCCACCGCCATCTCCACCGCCGCCTGCGAAAGGCGCGCGGTCGGATTGCGCAGCACCGCCTCGATCACGCCCGGCTCGCCAAAGCCGATCAAGGTCTCCGTCACCACCTCGGTCAGGCCGCGCCGGCTGGCCATCAGGAACCGATGCTCGGTGCCCGTGTCGCGCGCGCAGGCGATCAGATCGGCGTCGGTCAGGGACGCGCACTGTTCGATCAACAGGCCCGCGATCATCGGTTCATCCCGCAGCAGCAGGCGCGCCAGACTGTTGGGCAATTCCGCCAGCGGCGCCAGTCGCGCCGCCACCCGCCGCCGTTCCTCCGGCGCCGCCAGTCTCAGCATCTCGACCAGCAGGTCGCCGGTCACCGCCCGCTCGAAGGCGTTGATCCGGCTGGCGGGCAGGCTGACGACATCGGCCAGGCGCTTCAACAGCGCGTGGCGCGCCTTGAACGCCCCCTCCGGGGCGCCGTCCGCCAGGGCCGGGACCGCATCGCTCATGGTCCGAACCTTAGTGCGGCGCGGTTAACCGCGGGTATCGGCGTTACAGCCCCTCGAACAGGGCCGTCGACAGATAGCGCTCGGCGAAGCTGGGGATCACGACCACGATGGTTTTGCCCGCATTCTCGTCCCGCGCCGCCTGGCGATAGGCCGCCACCAGGGCCGCGCCGGAGCTGATGCCGACCGGCAGACCTTCGACCCTGGCCGCCTGGCGCGCCATGGCGAAGGCGTCGTCATTGGTCACCGTCTCCACCCCGTCGATCAGGCCGGTGTCCAGAACCGAGGGCGTGAAGCCCGCTCCGATGCCCTGGATCTTGTGCGGCCCCGGCTCTCCGCCGGACAGAACCGGGCTGTCGGCCGGTTCGACCGCGATCATCCGCACGCCGGGCTTGCGCGCCTTCAGCACCTGCCCGACGCCGGTCACCGTGCCGCCGGTGCCCACGCCCGCGATCACCATGTCCACGGCGCCGTCGGTGTCGTTCCAGATTTCCTCGGCCGTGGTGACCCGGTGGATGGCCGGGTTGGCGGGATTATCGAACTGGGCCGGGCTGACCGCGCCGGGCGTGGCCTCCAGCAGCTCCTGCGCGCGGGCGATGGCGCCTTTCATGCCTTTCTCGGCCGGCGTCAGCTCCAGCTCGGCGCCCAGCAGCTTCAGCATCTTGCGCCGTTCGATCGACATGCTTTCCGGCATGACCAGGATCAGCCGATACCCCTTGGCCGCCGCCACAAAGGCCAGGGCGATGCCGGTGTTTCCGCTGGTCGGTTCGATCAGCACGCTGCCCGGCCCGATCTTGCCGGCCTGTTCCAGCGCCTCGATCATGGCCACCCCGATCCGGTCCTTGACCGAGGCCAGCGGGTTGAAGAACTCCAGCTTGGCCAGAACCCGCGCCTTGGCGTTCATCTGTTCCGACAGCCGCGACAGTTCGACCAGCGGCGTATCGCCGATGGTGTCCAGGATCGAGGCGTACACCTTGCCGCGCCCCGACTTCTGGTGGCGCGAAGGATCATAGGCGGCGTCGGTCATGGCGGGTCTCTGTTGGCGTTTCGGCCTCCGTAAATGAGGGGCCGCCCCGCCTTCGCGCAAGCCCACGGCGGCGTGAACCTGCGCGCCTATCGCTTCAGAACCGCCCGCGACGGGTCAAAGCCGACGACCTCGCGGATCACGATCATGCTCTGGAACCCGCGCACCTTGGCCTCGGTCGTCAGTTCGCGCAGACAGAAGGCCTCGTATTCGGCCATCGAGCGCACGGCGACGGTGACCAGGAAATCCGTTTCGCCCGTCACGTCCCAGGCGCCCTGAACCTCCGGGCTGGCGGCCAGGGCGCGCTTGAACGCCTCCATCGCCGGTCGTTCCTGGTTCATCATCTCGACCTGCACATGCAGCACGATGCGCGGCTCGACCCGCGCCGGATCCACGATGGCCACATCGCCCCGGATCACCCCTTCGGCCCGCAGACGCCTCAGGCGCCGCAGCACCGCCGATTCCGACAGGCCGACCGCCTCGGCGGTCATGCGCGCCGGCTCCAGATTGTTGCGCCGGACCCGCGCCAGGATGCGATGATCGAAATCATCCAAATCGACGAAATCCGTCATTAAGCGCCTCTTCATGACGAAAACAGGCGCATTGACGCCTGAATCGCCCAGAAGCGCAAGCCGCTTTTCGCTAGCCTTGGGCCATGACCGCCCTGCCCGTGAACACCGCCGCCTTCCGCACCCGCTGGGCGCCGATCGTGCCCTATGTCGCCCTGTTCGCGGCGATGATCTCGCTGTGTTTCGGCACCTCCTTCGCCAAACAGCTGTTCCCCCTGGTCGGGGCCCAGGGGACCGCCGCCCTGCGCGTCGGTCTGGCGGCCATCATCCTGACGGCCCTGTTCCGGCCGTGGCGCATTCGCCTGGGGCCGGGCGACCTGGGCCGGCTGGTCGCCTTTGGCGCGGCCATGGGCCTGCTGAACCTGACCTTCTATCTGTCGCTGAAGACCATCCCCCTGGGCCTGGCCCTGGCCATCGAGTTCACCGGGCCCCTGGCCCTGGCGCTGATCCATGCGCGGCGGCCGGTCCATTTCGCCTGCATCGGCCTGGCGGCGCTGGGCCTGGTCCTGCTGCTGCCGATCAACGGGGCCAGCAGCCTGGACCCCGTGGGCGTCGGCTTCGCCCTGATCGCCGCCGTCTGCTGGGCGCTGTACATCGTCTTCGGCAAGCGGCTGGGCCACATCCCCGCCGGCCCGTCGGTGGCCCTGGGCATGACCGTGGCCGCCCTGGTCATCCTGCCTTTCGGCGCCGCCGAGGCGGGGCTGAAGCTGATCCACCCGTCGATCCTGGTCGTCGCCGTGGTCGTGGCTATCGCTTCCAGCGCCGTGCCCTATTCGCTGGACATGATCGCCATGCGCGGCATGCCCAAGCGCACCTTCGGCGTTCTGCTCAGCGCCGAACCGGCCATCGGCGCGGTCGCGGGGGTCTTCTTCCTGCACGAACTGCTCAGCGGCCAGCAGTGGCTGGCCATCGGCGCCATCGTGGCCGCCTCGGCCGGGGCCATCCTGACCACCCGGCCCGAGACGCCCGCCGCCGAGGCCGCCGCACCCGAGCCGATCCAGCCGCCCGCCTGAGGCCCGATCTTCACCCCCGGTTAACCATGACGGCCCAAAGGTTAACGCCTGTTCCGGGGTCATCCGTTTGCGCAATCTCGCCGCCGCCGTCGAAGCGATCGACCCTCTGGTCGTCACCGGCCGCGTGGCGGGCGTCAGCGGCCTGCTGATCGAATCCCGCGGCGGCCTGTCGCGTCTGGCCGTCGGCGCCCGAGCCGAGATCGCCCGGCGCGGCCTGCCCGCCCTTCCGGCCGAGGTCGTCGGCTTTCGCGACGCCAAGGCCCTGCTGATGCCGTTCGGCCCGGTCGAGGGGGTCACCCCCGGCGCCGACATCCGCATCATCGACGTGGCCGCCACCGTGCGCCCGACCACCGCCTGGCTGGGCCGCATCATCGACGCCTTCGGCAATCCCATCGACGGCAAGGGGCCGCTGCCGACCGGTCCCGTCCCCTATCCCCTGCGCGCGCCCCCGCCTCCGGCCCATTCGCGCGGCCGGGTGGGCGAGCGGCTGGACCTGGGCGTGCGGGCCATGGACGTCTTCACCACCACCTGCCGGGGCCAGCGTCTGGGCATCTTCGCCGGCTCGGGCGTCGGCAAGTCGGTGCTGCTGTCGATGCTGGCGCGTCAGGCGACCTGCGACGCTGTCGTGGTCGGCCTGATCGGCGAACGCGGCCGCGAGGTGCGCGAGTTCATCGAAGAGACCCTGGGCGAAGAGGGCCTGCGCCGCGCCATCGTCGTGGTCGCCACCAGCGACGAACCGGCCCTGAAGCGGCGCCAGGCGGCCTATATGACCATGGCCTGCGCCGAGTTCCTGCGCGATCAGGATCTGGAGGTGCTGTGCCTGATGGACTCCGTCACCCGCTTCGCCATGGCCCAGCGCGAGATCGGCCTGGCGGCGGGCGAACCGCCGACGACCAAGGGTTACACCCCCACCGTCTTCACCGAACTGCCCAAGCTCTTGGAGCGCGCCGGCCCCGGTCCTATGCGGCCGGACGGCACGACCGCCGGGCCGATCACCGCCCTGTTCACCGTCCTGGTGGACGGCGGCGACCATGACGAACCCATCGCCGACGCGGTGCGCGGTATTCTGGACGGCCATATCGTCATGGACCGCAAGATCGCCGAGCGCGGCCGCTTCCCCGCCATCGACGTGCTGAAGTCGGTCAGCCGCACCATGCCCGCCTGCCAGACTCCGCCCGAGCGCGAACTGAACCGCCGCGCGCGCCAGTGCCTCAGCGCCTATTCCAACATGGAAGAGCTGATCCGCATCGGCGCCTATCGCACCGGCGCCGACCCCATCGTCGACCGCGCCATCGCCCTGAATCCGTCGCTGGAGGGGTTTCTGACCCAATCGCCCGACGATGCGACGCCGCTTTCGGATTCCTTTAACCGGCTGGAAGACATTCTAAACACCGGCATGATCAAGGAGTGACGCGATGACCGCCTGGGCCCAATCGCTGATCCGCATCTCCAACTATGAGGTCGAGACGCTGCAAAAGCGCCTGGCCGAGATCACCGCGCGTCGGGCGTCGGCCGAAATGCGCCTGGCCGTTCTGGACGCCGAAGCCGAGGTAGAGCGCGAACGCGCCCGTCACGACGCCGAATCCGGCCTGCTGCTTCAGGCCTATCTGAACGGCTGGAAGGCTCGCAAGGGCGCCGCCGAGGCTGATCTGCACGGCCTGGACATCGAAGAAGAGGGCGCGCGCGACGCCCTGACCGGCGCCTTCGAGGAGCTGAAGAAGTTCGAGCATGTCGCCGAAACCACCCGGCTGAACGCCCTGATCGCCGCCGGCCGGCGCGAAACCGCCGCCTTCGACGAACTGGGCCTGCGCCGCCGGGCGTCCTGAGCCCGGTGATCGACCGCCGCGCCTTCCTGGCCTCGACCCTGGCGCTGGCCGGCTGCGAGCGTGACGCAAATGCCCAAGCCACGCCCCGAACCGTCCCTCCGCTGAAATCCCTGGCGCCGTTTCCAGTCGGAACCTGCGCCATGACGGGCCAGTTCGACGACCCGCAATGGCTGGCCCTGGCCACCCGTCACTTCTCCCAACTCACGCCCGAGTGGGAGATGAAGATGGAATACATCCTTCAGGACGACGGCCGCCGCCGCTGGGATGCGCCCGACCGCATCGCCGTCTTCGCCCGCGACCACGGCCTGCGGATGCACGCCACCACCCTGATCTGGTACGCTCAGGACCACCCGTGGTTCAAAGCCCTGAGCGGCGACCGCTTCGCCCGCGAATACGACCGCTACATCACCGATGTCGCCGCCCGCTATCGCGGCCAGGCCGTGGGCTGGGACGTGGTCAACGAGCCGGTGGCCGAAGACGGCGACGGCCTGCGCGACTGCCTGTACAGCCAGGCCCTGGGCCAGGACGGCTACATGATCCGCGCCTTCGAACAGGCCAGTGCCGCCGACCCGGACGCCGTTCTGTTCCTGAACGACTACAATCTGGAGAACAATCCGGTGAAAGGCGCCACCTTCCTGCGCCTGCTGGAGCGTCTTTTGAAGGCCGGGGCGCCGATCGGCGGCATCGGAACCCAGTCGCATCTGGATATCGAGATTCCAGCAGGCCAGACCGCCGCCTTCATCCGTGAAGCCGCCCGTTTCGACCTGCCGATCCATGTGTCGGAACTGGACGCCTCGCTGCGTCGCGACGGCGCCTTCGACCCCCGTTCGCCCCGCCAGCGCCGCGACCAGCAGACCGCCCGCGTCGCCGAACTGACCCAGGCCTTCATGGATCTGCCGGCGGCCCAGCGTTACGCCTTCACCGTCTGGGGTGTGCGCGACACCGACAGCTGGCTGCGGCGCGATGCCCGCGACGACGGCAAGGACAGCCCGCTGCTGTTCGACGCATCAAGCCAGCCGACGCCGATGTTCGACGCCGTCGTCGGCGCCCTAAAGCCCGCCTAACCGGCCAGCAGCTCGAACGTCCCTTCCAGCCCCGTCTCGGCCGAGGGCGCGATCCAGACCGTGAACCGGCCCGGTTCGGCGATCCAGTCCATCTCCGGCCCGACGAACGTCAGATCGTCGCGCGTCAGCGTGAAGGCGACCCGTTTCCGCTCGCCGGGGTTCAGGGCGACCCGCTGGAACCCCTTCAGCTGCCGGATCGGCCGGGTGATCGACGCCACACGGTCATGGATATACAGCTGAACCACCTCTTCGGCCGCCCGCGCGCCGGTGTTGGCCACCTCGGCCGACACGGTCAGCGATCCGTCCCAGGCCAGCCGGCCGTCGCCGACGTCCAGCCCGGCATAGTCGATCCGGCCATAGGTCAGCCCGTGGCCGAACGGCCAGGCGGCGGTGTTCAGCGTCTCGCGATAGCGCGCCTTGAACTCTTCGCCATGAACCAGGGTCAGCGGCGGCCGCCCCGTGACCTTGCGGTCGTAATGGAACGGCGACTGGCCCGTGTGACGCGGAAAGCTGACCGGCAGGCGGCCCGACGGCGCGTGGTCGCCGAACAGCACGTCCGCCACCGCATGGCCCGTCTCGACCCCCAGGAACCAGGCGCACAGAATGGCGTCGGCCGACTTCGCCGCCCCGTCCAGCACCAGGGCGCGCCCCGATTTCAGGATCAGCACCACCGGCTTTCCGACCGCGACCACCGCCTCGACCAGCGCGCGCTGCGGGGCGGGCAGGCCGATATCGACGCGCGACTGGGCCTCGCCCGACATGCGTTCGCCCTCGCCGACCACCATGACCACCACATCGGCGGCTGCGGCTGCAGCAACCGCCGCCTGGACGCCGCCGGCGATCTCGCCTTCCGCCTCGCAGCCCTTGACCGTCATCAGCAACGACGGATCGTCCATGGCGGCGCGCAGGCCGTCTTCGATGCTGACGGCATAGTTCGGATGGCCGAACAGCACCCACGGACCGTTCAGATGCTCCGGCCCGCCGACGAACGGCCCGATCAGGGCGATCTTCTGTCCCGCCTTGGCCAGCGGCAGCAGGTCGTTGCGGTTCTCCAGCATGACGATCGAACGCCGCGCCGCCTCGCGCGCCAGGTCACGGTGCGCCGGCTGGTCCGTCGTCTCGGCCGCGTCGGGCGCCATGCGGTTGAAGGGATCGTCGAACAGGCCAAGCGCCTGTTTCATACGCAGCACCCGGCGCACCGAGGCGTCGACCTCGGCCTCATCCACCGCGCCGGACCGCACCAGATCGGGCAGATGTTCGGCGTAGAAGCCGCTGGACATGCTCATGTCCACCCCGCCGTTGAACGCCAGCCGCGCGGCGTCGCGTTCATCTTCGGCGAAGCCGTGGGCGATCAACTCCATGTCGCCGGTGAAATCCGACACCACGAAGCCGTCGAAGCCCCATTCGCCCTGCAGCACCGACTTGGTCAGCCAGGGGTTGGCGTGGCACGGCACCCCGCCCAGATCATTGAACGCCGCCATGGTCGACAGGGCGCCGGCCTGGAACGCCGCCTGGAACGGCGGGAAATAGACTTCGCGCAGGGTCCGTTCGGAAATGTCGACCGAGTTGTAGTCCAGCCCCGCCGCCGCCGCGCCATAGGCCGCCAGGTGCTTGGGCGTGGCCAGCATCGCCTGGGCGTCCGACAGGCCCCGGTCGCCCTGGAACCCCCGCACCCGCGCGGTCGCCAGCAGGCACGCCAGATAGACGTCCTCGCCCGCGCCCTCGACGCCGCGGCCCCAGCGGGCGTCGCGCGCGATGTCGACCATGGGCGCGAAATTCCACGCAATGCCGGTAGCCGTGGCCTCGATCGCCGCTGCCCGCGCCGTGCGTTCCGCCAGATCGGGATCGAACGCCGCCGCCTCGGCCTGGGGCGTCGGGAAGATGGTGCGGAAGCCATGGATCACGTCGGCCCCGAACAACAGCGGAATCTTCAGGCGCGATTCCTCGACCGCCACCCGCTGCATCTCGCGGTGCCAGGCGGCGCTGTCGCCGTTGAACAGGGCGCCGATCCGCCCCTCGCGCACCGCCTGGGCCTGTTCCTCGATCGAGCCGGGCACGGCTTCCGGGTTCGCCGCCGTCGCCGGCGCGGGGGCCAGGGCGGCCGGCATGACCGTCAGCTGGCCGGCCTTTTCCTCCAGCGTCATGGCCGCGATCAGATCATCGATGAACCCCGCCGACATAGGGTCGAAAGCCATCTGGGCCATCGGGTCGGACTGAGGGATCGCGGCGGAATTAGGCATGAAGAACGAGGCTCGTCTGTAAACGGTTACAGCTTGTCATAGCCGAGAGCGTCCCACCCTTAAACCTCCGTCTTCGTCGCCGAAAGATGTTCGGGGTCCGGCAGGTCGGAAATGCGAAACGCCCGCCGGGCGTCCGGCGGGCGTTCCACGATCTTTGGGGCCTGTCGCGATCAGGCGGCGACGGTCTGGGCGCCCTCGGCCGGGTCGCGCAGCACATAGCCGCGGCCCCAGACGGTTTCGATATAGTGTTTGCCGCCGGCCGCCGTGGCCAGCTTCTTGCGCAGCTTGCAGATGAAGACGTCGATGATCTTCAGCTCCGGCTCGTCCATGCCGCCGTACAGGTGGTTCAGGAACATTTCCTTGGTCAGGGTCGTGCCCTTGCGCAGGGAAAGCAGCTCCAGCATCTGATATTCCTTGCCGGTCAGATGCACGCGGTGGCCGTTCACCTCGACCGTCTTGGCGTCCAGGTTCACCGCGATCTCGCCGGTGTGGATGATGGCCTGGGCGTGGCCCTTGGACCGACGCACCACGGCGTGGACGCGGGCGATAAGCTCGTCCTTATGGAACGGCTTGGTCATATAGTCGTCGGCGCCGCCGCCGAAGGTCTTCACCTTGGTTTCGATCTCGTGCGTCCCCGACAGGATCATCACCGGGGTGTTGATCTTGCCCACGCGCAGCTGGCGCAGCACTTCCAGACCGTTCATGTCCGGCAGGTTCAGGTCCAGCAGGATCAGGTCGTAGTCATAGATCTTGCCCAGATCGATGCCTTCTTCACCCAGGTCGGTCGTGTAGACGTTGAAGCCTTCCGACTTCAGCATCAGCTCGATGCTCTGCGCCGTGGCGTGATCGTCTTCAATCAGCAGAACGCGCATTCATGCCCCTCCAGGCGAAGCTTGGCTTTATGACCCGGTTGCGAGCAAACGGGTAACCTTGTTCCGACGTTAACGGGCCGAAGCCTTAAGAAGTGTTAACGCCACCCCATTGAGGCGAATCGTAGGCTGATTTGCGAATCGGCGTCGAGAGTCCCGAGTCAACCAGACTCACTTTTTTCGCTCGCCCCAGTCCACGCGCCGCATCGGAACGGCTTTTGCGCCCGCCGCCACGGGCGACACGACCGAACCTGACGTTGATTAGGAATATTCTCCTATCATAGTCGCCGCATCCGGCATGCTGCGCGACCAACGAACAATCAGGGGAGAGTTTTCACGCATGTCCGAACCCTATCGTGTGCCCGTCATCGAGACCGACCGGTCCAAGGCGGGCCTGGCCATTCATCTGGTCGCCACCACCACCGGCCGCTCGGCCCGCCGCCTGTCCGAGCCGGGGCGGCTGAACCCCCTGGACTGCCGCGCCCGCTGGGTGGCCATGTATCTCAGCCACATCGCCTTCGGCTGGCCGCTGGAACGGGTCGGCCATGTCTTCGGCGTCAACCGCGCCACCGCCGGCCATGCCTGCCGCTGGGTCGAGGACGAACGCGACCGGCCGGAGCTGGATTCCCTGCTGGACCGGTTGGAGGCCCTGATCGCCGGCCTGTTCGACGCGCCGCGCTGCGAGCTGCCGCGTTGAGCGCGCCGGTCGACCGCGCCCGCGCCCTGATGGCCCGGCCCGGCGCCTGGCTGGAGGCGGCGGACGGCGGCTACGCCCTGCGCCTGGGGCCGGACCGGCGTTCGCGGGTGGTGCTGATCGTGGACGAAGCCGCCTTCGCCGCCCTGGTCGCCGATCCGGGCCTGGCGGTGCGTCCGGGCGGCGGCTGGCGCCGCCGCCTGCAACCGTCCGCGTCCCCCGATCTCGCCGCCCGGCCCGGCCGCATCGAGGGCCAGCGCACGGTGATGGACGCCGAGGGCCGCGCCACCGTCCGGCGCGCCAATCTGGGTGAAAGCCCCATCGCCTGGCTGGCCCGGCGTCGCGACGCCCAGGGCCGCCCCTTCCTGAGCGCGATGCAGGCGGCGGCCGGCGAGCGCCTGCGCCTGGAGGCCGAAACCGCTCTGGCCGGCCCCTCCCTGACCATGCGCTGGGACGCCCTGCCCCGCTCGGGCGCCGGAACCTCGGCGCGGGTCGAGCCGACCGACCGCGCCCTGTCGGCGGCGCGCCGGGTGCAGGCGGCCCTTGCCTCTGTCGACCCCCATCTGCGGGCGATGCTGGAGCGGATTTGCGTGCGCGGCTCGTCGCTGCGCCTGGCCGAGGACGGCCTGGGTCTGCGCCGCCGCGAAGGCAAGGCCCTGCTGCGCGACGGGCTGGACGCCCTGGCGCGTCATTACCGGATCGGGTGACGCCTCACGCCGCCACCAGCGCCGCCTCGCGGATGCGGCCGACCATGCTGTTCAGCCCATTGGCCCGCTGGCGGGTCAGGGCCTGGGGCAGGCCCAGCCGGTCCAGCGCCGCCCGCGCGTCGAAGCCCAGGATCTGATCCGCCGTCCGGCCGGAATACAGTTTCAGCAGCAGGGCGACGTTGCCCTTGGACAGGGCGCTGTCGGAATCGGCCCGGAACCACAGCCGCCCGTCGCGCGCGTCCGACGCCAGCCACACCTGGGCCGCACAGCCGGGCACCTTGTTGGCCTCGACGCGATCCGCATCGTCCAGCGGCGCCAGCCCCTTGCCCAGGTCGATGACATATTCGATCCGCCCCTCCCAGTCGCCCAAGAGGTCGAATTCCTCGACCAGTTCGGCCAGGGTGTCTTCGGGCGGCGGGGGGATGCTCATGCCGCGCCAGATAGGGCCTGGCGCCGTTAAGGACAATCGTCGCGGTCATCCCCAGGTGAACGGGGTTCGGACCCAGGCCATCCTCGCCTGTCGGGCGATCCGTCTTTAGGCGACTCGCGGCGAAGGCTAGGCTGGCGCGGCCTCCTCAACGTCTGGACCTCAGCCTTTTGAACCCTGCCCCTCCCACCGCCGCCAAGGTCACGTCGGGCGGTCGCCCGGCCCTGGCCGTCTGGCATGGCGCCTGGGCGGCGGCCATGGCGGTGCTGGTCCTGGCGGGGAGGTTCCTGCCGGCGGCCGACCTGGCGGCCACCGATCTGGCGGCGCTGGTGGTTCTGGCGCTGCCAGGCCTTGCGGGCCTGGCCCTGCGCTGGCGCGACGGCGATGGGCCGCGCGGCCTTGTGCTGATCGTCTGGGTTCTGGCCGCCACGGGAGCGGCAGGCCTGACCGGCGGCCTGACCGGGGCGCTGGGCGCGACCGTGCTTGCCCCCCTGGCGGCGGGGGTGGCGCTGGAGCGGCGGCCCTTTCTGATCTTCGGCGCCGTGGGTGCGGGCGTGGCGGTCGTGACCGGCCTGGCCTCGATCTGGCTGGCCGGCGCGGGAACCAGCGCGCCGGCGGCGGCGGCGGTCATCGGGCTTGTGGTCCTGATCGCCCTGGCCTGGGCGCTGCATCTTTCGCAGAGCGAACGCCTGAGCCGGCTGGACGCCGCCGAGGCCGCCGCCGCACGCACCGAAACCCTGCTGGCGGCCCTGCCGGCCCTGACCCTGGTGCTGGAGCCTTCGGGCCGCGTCGTGGCGGCCTATGGCGCGGCCCCGCCCGCCCTGCCGGTCGATCCCCTGTTCGATCAGGGGCTGGTGGCCGCCATCCACGCGCCCGACCGCCCGGCCGTCCTGTCGGCCCTGGACAAGGCCCTGGCGGGACAGGCGGCCCAGGTGCGTTTCGCCCCGCGCCTGTCGCTGGACCGGCGGGTGGTCATGGTGCTGCGGCCCCTGATCGACAGTTCGGGCGCGCGGCGGATCGCGGCCCTGGTCTTCGACGACACGGTTCAATACGCCCACGAAGTCGGGCTGGAGACCGCCCGCGCCGAGGCCCAGGCCCACAGCGACGGCAAGACCCGCTTTCTGGCCAATATGAGCCACGAACTGCGCACCCCGCTGAACGCCGTGCTGGGCTTTTCCGACATGATGCAGCAGGGGCTGTTCGGCCCCCTGCCGCCGAAATACGCCGACTACGCCCACTCGATCCACGAGGCGGGCGGCCATCTGCTGGACCTGATCAACGACGTGCTGGACGTCGCCAAGATCGAGGCCGAACGCTACGAACTGTCGCTGGAGCGGTTCGACGCTCGCGACGTGCTGTCGGCCGCCGTCGCCCTGGTCCGGCCCCAGGCGGCGGATCGCGGCGTCGATCTGGCCGCCGTCCTGCCGGCCGAGCCTCTGACCGTCACCGCCGACCGCCGGGCGCTGAAGCAGATCGCGCTGAACCTGCTGTCGAACGCCGTCAAATTCACCCCGGCCGGCGGCTCCGCGACCCTGGCCGCCGATGCGGTGGGGCCGTATCTGGAGGTGGTGGTGTCCGACACCGGCGTCGGCATCGCGCCCCAGGATCTGGGCCGTCTGGGCCGCCCGTTCGAACAGGCCGGCGGGGCGGATCAGAAGTCACAGGGCACGGGCCTGGGCCTGTCGCTGGTGCGGGCGCTGGCGGAACTGCACGGCGGGCGCATGACGGTGGACTCCACCCTGGGCGAAGGCACGGCCGTCACCATCCGCCTGCCGGTGGTCGAGATGACCCGCCCCGCCCCGCCGCCCGACGGCGCCCAGATCATTCCCCTGACCGCCGACTGACCGGCGTCAGACCGGCCCCATGGCCAAAAAGGCGCGACCGGCGGCGAAATCGCCCGCCTCGTAACGCGCCCGCGCCACGCTGTCGTCGCGGAACATAAACTCGATCACGAACGGCTCGCGCGGGTCCAGCCGCGCCAGGGCGGCGCCCAGTTCGGCCGGAAAGGTCCAGGCGTCGCCCGGCCCGTTCGCCTCGGTCAGGCCCGTCACGGCGGGCGCGACGCCCGACGACCAGATGGTCATGCGCTGCCCCTCGGACGGCAGGGCGCCGGGCCAGGGGCGGGCGCTAAGGCGCGCATCGCGCATCACCACCCGCGCCGCATAGGGCCGGGGCGCGCCGACGAAAGACACCACCGCCGTCAGCCGCTCGTCATTCGCCTGACCGACATAGCCGAACCGCACGGGCGAGGCGCCGGTGCGCCCGGCCTGCATCAGCCGCCATCCCGGCCGGGTGAAGGCGTAGCGGTCGGCCCGCCAGCCCGCGCGTCCGGCCTCGAAGGTCATGCGGGCCAGTCGCGACCAGCCCGAGAACGCCTGCTCGACCCGCGCCCGGACCACCGCCAGATCGGCGTCGTCGCAGGCCGTGGCCGAGGCCCGCACCCGCGCCCGCGCCGCGCGCGCCGCCAGATCCGGCTCGGCCGCCCCGCCGCGCAGGGCCGCACCACGCGCCTGCCACGCCGCCGCATCCAGCGCCGCCCGCACCGGCCCCGCGAACAGGCCGCACCGGGCATCGGCGGCCAGAACGAAGCTGCGTTCATAGAAGGTCTGGGCCGGCCCGGCCTGGGCCGCCGCCGGCGCGCCAGACGTGGCCACCGCCGCAATCACGGCGGCGATCAGGCTGGCGTTGCGGGCGTTTCGGCCTATCCTCATGCCGTGACCCTAGCCCCCCGCGGGTTCCGGTCCGGTTTCCGATCAGGGTTAGCGAATTGCTTCTTTCCTCAGACGTCTGGGTCGCCGCCCTGATCCGCCGGGCCGAGATCGAGGGCGCGTCCGCCGTGGTGGTCAAGCGCGGCGACGCCCGCGCCGGAACCGTGCTGGTCAAGGCCTATGACACCGCCAACCGCACCGCCCGCCTTTACACCGAGGCCTTCGGTCCCGATGGCGAACGCCTGTGGATCCAACCGGTGAAGAGCGAGTTCGAAAGCGAACTGGACGCCTATATCCAGCGCCAGCGCGGCTATGACCCCGACCTGTGGGTGGTCGAGATCGAAGATCGCCAGGGCCGCCATTTCATCACCGAAAAGGTCGCGGCCGATGGCTGAGGCGTCGGACCGCCTAACCCGCCTGCTCCGACTGCACGGCGCCGCGCTGGGCGGGGCGGCGGCGGGGGTTCTGGCGGGCGTCGCCGTGCCGGGTGACTGGTCCTGGCCCTTGCGCGCCGCGGCGGCCTGGGATTCGGGGGTGTTGGTGTTCCTGGGCCTGACCCTGGCCCGCGCCTGGGGCCGCTCCATCGACGACATCCGCCAGCGCGCGGCCGAGATGGATCAGGCGGGCGGCTGGGTTCTACCGCTGGGCCTCATGGCGGCGGCGGCCAGCCTGGTCGTCGTGGTCGCCCTGGCGGCGGAACGCGCGGCAGGTTCGCAGGCCTGGGCGTGGACCGCCGGCGCCGCGATGGCGACCATCGCCCTGTCGTGGCTGTTCACCCACGTCATCTTCGCCCTGCACTACGCCCACGGCTATTATGCGCCGGGGCCGGACGGGGGTGATCGGCGCGGCCTGATCTTTCCGGGCGAGGATGCGCCCGACGACTGGGACTTCCTGCATTTCGCCCTGGTCATCGGCGTGGCGGCCCAGACCGCCGACGTTCAGATCGCGTCCCGGCCCCTGCGCCGCCTGGCCACCCTGCACGGGCTGATGGCGTTTCTGTTCAACACCGTGATCGTGGCCCTGGCGGTCAATATGGCGGTAGGTCTGATCTAGCGCGCGTCGAAGGCTGCGCGCGCCGCCTCGATCCGGTCGATGTGCGCCTCGGCCCAGGTCCAGACGCCGCAGAAGGCCTCGGCCAGCGACCCGCCCAGATCGGTCAGGCGATATTCGACGCGCGGCGGAATGACCGGATGGACCGTGCGCACCACCAGTCCGTCCCGCTCCATGGCCCGCAGGGTCTGGGTCAGCATCTTCTGGCTGATGCCGCCCACCTGTTCGCCGATGCGGGTGAAGCGCAGTTCGCCGTGTTCGGCCAAGACCTCCAGCACCAGCATGGTCCATTTGTCCGCCACCCGGCCGATCACCTCATTGACCAGGGCCTCGACACGCGGATCGGCCGTCTGGCCCGTCTCGGGATGGGCGATTTTTGCGGGCGGAAGCGCCGTCATGACCATTTCTTCCTGTCAGGTAAGTATGGCGGTTTCTGGTGCCTACTTACGAATGGAGAGTGTCGGTTTTATCTAGCGGCCTGTCCCCGAACCGCAAGGAGAAACCCTGATGGACATCGCCAACTCCACCCTTCTGATCACCGGCGGCGGCACGGGCATTGGGCGCGGCCTGGCCGAAGCCTTCCATGCGCGCGGCGCGCGGGTCATCATCACCGGCCGGCGCGAGGCGCCGCTGAAACAGGTCGCCGACGCCAACCCCGGCATGGCCTGGGCGACGCTGGACATGGACGATCCGGCGGCCATCGCCGCCTTCGCCCGGACTGTCGTGCGCGACCACCCTGCCCTGAACGGCGTCATCCACAACGCCGGGATCATGAAGACCGAAGACCTGACCGCCGATCCGATCGATCTGGCCACGGCCGAGGCCATGATCACCACCAATCTGCTGGGGCCGATCCGCCTGACCACGGCCCTCCTGCCCCACCTGCGGGCCCAGCCATCGGCCACGGTCATGACCGTGACGTCCGGTCTGGCCTTCATTCCGCTGACGGCCACCCCGACCTACAACGCCACCAAGGCGGCGCTGCACAGCTGGACCATCGCCCTGCGCGATCAGTTGCGCGACACGGCGGTCGAAGTGCTGGAGATCGCCCCGCCCGGCGTGGCCACCGACCTGATGCCGGGCCACGCCGACAACCCGGCCTATATGCCCCTGGCGGACTATGTCGCCGAGGTGATGGGCCTGATCGAGGCCGGCGATGCGCCGCGCGGCGAAATCCTGGTCGAGCGGGTCAAGCCGCTGCGCCATGCCGAAAGCAGCGGCGCCTGGGACCAGGTCTTCGCCCTGCTGAACCGCTGAAATCCCGGGGCCGGCGGCGAGTCCGACCGGCCCCCGCCTTGACGCCGCCTTATTCCAGGCCCATCTGATGCTGCATCGCACCACGCGATGACCGGCGTGCTCCAGCGCGTGAGGGTCCGATTTCGGACCTGTCTGTCGAAGCGCCCGGCTCTTTTTTAGATCATCCGTCGCCGCATCACGCGGGGCGACGCCCGTTTCCCGCCCCAGCCTCTGGGGCCGGCGATACGCGCGTCATCCCGGCGAAGCCCGGCCGCGCACGTCGCCGCATTCGAAAGATACGACGTGAGCAAGATCACCTTTGACTCCATGGGCCTGAATCCGGCCCTGCTTCAGGCCCTCAAGGCCGAGGGTTACGAAACCCCCACCCCCATCCAGCAGCAGGCCATCCCCCAGGTGATGACCGGCAAGGATTTGCTGGGCATCGCCCAGACCGGCACCGGCAAGACGGCGGCCTTCGCCCTGCCGATCCTGCATCGCCTGGCCGCCAACCGCATCGCCCCCCAGCCGCGCACGACCCGCTGCCTGGTGCTGAGCCCCACGCGCGAACTGGCCACCCAGATCGGCGAGAGCTTCAAGGCCTATGGCAAGCACCTGGGCTTCCGCGTCGCGGTCATCTTCGGCGGCGTGAAATACGGCGCCCAGGAACGCGCCCTGCAACAGGGCCTGGACATCCTGGTGGCCGCGCCCGGCCGCCTGCTGGACCACATCCAGCAGAAGACCCTGGACCTGTCCTCGACCGAAATCTTCGTGCTGGACGAAGCGGACCAGATGCTGGACCTGGGCTTCATCAAGCCGATCCGCCAGATCGTCAGCCGCATCCCCGCCCGTCGCCAGAACCTGTTCTTCTCGGCCACCATGCCCAGCGAGATCGGCAAGCTGGCGGGCGAACTGCTGAAGGACCCGGTCAAGGTCCAGGTCACGCCCCAGGCCACCACGGTCGAGCGCATCAAACAGTCGGTCGTCCACATCGAACAGGGCCGCAAGCGCGCCCTGCTGACCGAGCTGTTCTCTGATCCGGGCTATACCCGCTGCCTGGTCTTCACCAAGACCAAGCATGGCGCCGACAAGGTGGCCGCCTATCTGGAGGCGGGCGGCGTCGAGGCCGGGGCCATCCACGGCAACAAGTCCCAGCCCCAGCGTGAGCGCACCCTGGAGGCCTTCAAGAAGGGCAAGCTGCGGGTGCTGGTCGCCACCGACATCGCCGCGCGCGGCATCGACGTGGACGGCGTGACCCACGTCGTGAATTTCGAGCTGCCCTATGTGCCCGAAGCCTATGTGCACCGCATCGGCCGCACGGCCCGCGCGGGCGCCGACGGCACCGCCATCAGCTTCGTCGCCGGCGACGAGATGAAGCTGCTCAAGGACATCGAGAAGGTCACCCGCCAGAAGATCCCGGCCATCGACCGTCGCAACGACCGCGCGCTTCAGGCCCTGGACGCCTCGATCATGGCCTCGGGCGTCGGCAAGAAGGCCACCCTGCCCGAGCGTGAAGGCGGCGAGCGCCAGAACCAGCCGCGCCGGGGCCGCAATCCGCACCGTGACGGCGTCCGCCCCGAAGGCGGCGGCCAGCCGCACCGCCAGCGCAAGGGCAATCGCGGCGACGCGGCCCGCGCCGCGCCGCCCGTCCGCGCCTATGACCCCATGTCCGGCGAGCGCCCGCGCACGGTCAACAACGACCCGCGCGCCAATGAGGCCCGCAGCGAGCCGAAGCCGGTCGGCGAAATGAAGCGCCGCCCCCGTCGCCGCCCGTCCAACGGCGGCAAGGGCTACGCCAAGGCCTGACGAAGACCAGAGGGCGGACCGCTGCGCCCGCCCTCGCCTGTTATGCTATAAGTCGTCATTCGATCCCGAGACCCGACCATGTACGAAACCCAGGACATCGACACCGACAGCTTCACTCGCTCGGCCGAAATCCGCGTCCACGGGCCGGAAGGCTTCGAGGGCATGCGCAAGGCCGGCCGTCTGGTGGCCGAGGCCCTGGACATGATCGCCGCCCATGTCGTGCCCGGCGTCACCACCGGCGAACTGGACGATCTGGTGCGCGAGTTCACCCTGGACAACGGCGGCCTGCCCGCCTGCCTAGGCTACAAGGGCTACACCAAGACCATCTGCACCTCGATCAACCATGTCGTCTGTCACGGCATTCCGGGCGACCGGGTGCTGAAGGACGGCGACATCGTCAACATCGACCACACCGTCATCGTCGATGGCTGGCACGGCGATTCCAGCCGCATGTATTCGGTCGGCGACATCAATCCGCGGGCGAAGAAGCTGGTGGACGTCACCTATGAATCCCTGCGTCTGGGGCTGGAGCAGGTGAAGCCGGGAAACACCTTCGGCGACATCGGCTATGCGATCCAGAAATACGTCGAGGCCAATCGCATGAGCGTGGTGCGCGACTTCTGCGGCCACGGCATCGGCCGGGTGTTCCACGACAGCCCCAACGTCCTGCACTACGGCCGCCGAGGCGAAGGCGCGGTGCTGAAGCCCGGTATGTTCTTCACCATCGAGCCGATGGTGAACCTGGGCAAGCCGCCGGTGAAGGTGCTGTCCGACGGCTGGACCGCCGTGACCCGCGACAAGTCCCTGTCGGCCCAGTGCGAACATACGGTCGGCGTCACCGAAGACGGCGTCGAGATCTTCACCGCCAGCCCCGCCGGCCTGTTCCGCCCGAACTGATGGGCGCTTGATCGGGCCGCGCCAGCGGTTACCGTCACGCCGTGACCGACGCCGCCGATCCGCCCGCGAAAGCCAAACCCCGCCATTCGGGCCACCGCGAGCGGCTGCGCGAACGCGCGGCCAAGGGCGGGATCGAGGCCCTGCCCGACTATGAGCTGCTGGAACTGCTGCTGTTCCGCTCGATCCCCTACAAGGACACCAAGCCCCTGGCCAAGGACCTGCTGGCCCGGTTCGGCAGTCTGGAGGGCATCGGCGCGGCGACCCATGAGGCGGTCGAGGATCAGGTGGCGCAATCCATGGGCTATGCGCGGGGCAAGACCTCGCGCGCGGTGGCGCTGGACCTGCAGCTGATCTTCGCCGTGGCCCAGCGGGTGGCCCGCGAACCGGCCGCCAAACGCCCGGTCATCTCGTCCTGGACGGCCCTGGTCGCCTATGTGCGCATCGCCCTTCAGCACGAGCCGCGCGAGCAGTTCCGCGTGCTGTATCTGGACAAGAAGAACCAGCTGATCCTGGACGAGATCCAGAACCGCGGCACGGTCGACCACGCCCCCGTCTATCCGCGCGAAGTGGTGCGACGCGCGCTGGAGCTGTCGTCCAGCGCGATCATCCTGGTCCACAATCATCCGTCCGGCGACCCGACGCCCAGCCGCGCCGACATCGACATGACCCGCCAGGTGATCGAGGCGGGCAAGGCCCTGAACGTCCAGGTCCACGACCATCTGATCGTCGCCCGCGACGGAGTGTCCAGCTTCAAGCAACTGGGACTGATGTGACCATGACCGACCTGTCGCGCAGAGGCGCCCTGGCCCTGAGCGCCGCCGGCCTGGCCGCCACGACGGCCCGCGCCCAGGACGCCGCTCCCGCCGTCCTGGTCTCGACCTGGGATTTCGGCGCGGCCGCCAACGCCGCCGGTCTGGCCGTCTATCGCCAGGGAGGATCGGCCCTGGACATGGTCGAGGCGGCGGCCCGCGTGGCCGAAGCGGACACGACCAACAGTTCCGTCGGCCTGGGCGGCATGCCGGACCGCGAAGGCCGGGTCACCCTGGACGCCGTGGTCATGAACCATCGGGGCGACATCGGCGCCGTCCTGGCGCTGGAAGACGTGGTCCACGCCGTCTCGGTGGCTCGCCGGGTGATGGAGCGGACCCCGCATGTCATGCTGGCCGGCGCCGGTGCGCGCGCTTTCGCGGTCGAGCAGGGCTTTCCCACCCAGTCGCTGCTGACGCCCGCAGCGGAACGCGCCTGGCGCGACTGGCTGACGCAATCCCGCTACGCCCCGCGCGCCAACAGCGAGAATGACGACTGGCGCAACCGGACGCCGGGCGGCCCGCTGGATCACGACACCATCGGCGTTCTGGGCATGGGGGCCGACGGCCACATGGCCGGGGCCTGCACCACCTCGGGCATGGCCTTCAAGATGCGCGGCCGCATCGGCGACAGCCCCATCGTCGGGGCCGGCCTCTATGTCGACGACGAGGTCGGCGCCGCCACCGGCACCGGCGTGGGCGAAGACATCGTCCGCGTCGCCGGATCCCATGCGGTGGTCGAGGCCATGCGCGCGGGCCTGGACCCCAACGCCGCCTGCCGCCGGGTGATCGAACGCCTGGCCCGTCTGCGCGGCGATCGGGTGGCGGACCATCAGGTCGCCCTGCTGGCCCTGGACCGCCGGGGCCGCGCCGGGGGCTTCGCGCTTCAGCCCGGCTTCACCTATGCGGTGACCACGTCGGACGGCGCCACGCGGATCGAGCGCGCCGGATCATTGTTCGACGTCGCCCGACCAATAGGCTGACATTAAGGTTTACGGCCCAAGCTGCGCGCGATTCAGTCGAGACGCGCCCCATGCCCATGTCTGCCGAAACGCTGCGCGACCATCTGGTCCAGGCTTTTCCCGACGCCGAGATCGAGATCGTCGATCTGGCGGGCGACGGCGACCATTACCGCGCCCGCATCGTCTCGACCGCCTTCGCCGGCGTGCCGCGCGTGCGCCAGCACCAGATGGTCTATGCCGCGCTGAAGGGCCAGATGGGCGGCGAACTGCATGCCCTGGCCCTCGAAACCTCTGCCCCGACAGGAGGCTGAGCCATGCGTTACCGCCCCTTCGGCCGCTCCGGGGCCGCCATCTCGAACCTGACCCTGTCGCTGGGGTTCGACGCCCTGTCGCGCGGCCCGGACCAGGCCAAGGAGCTGATCTATTCGGCTCTGGAATCGGGCATCAACGCCTATCGGCTGGAAACCGCCGACCCCATCCTGGCCGAGGTGGTCGGCCAGGCCCTGTCGCACATCGACCGCAAGCTGGTCTGCGTCAGCCTGGCCCTGGGTCGCGGCGACGGCCGCCGGGGGCATGAGCGCGACTTCTCGGCCGAGGGCATGACCGGCGCCATCGATCGCGCCCTGCATGTCTCGGGCCTGGGCTGGATCGACACCGTGCTGCTGGAAGAGCCCCAGGAACATGAGCTGCCCCAGGCGTCGCTGAACGCGCTCAAGGCCCTGCGCTCCACCGGGCGGGTCCGGCTGCTGGGCGTGGCCGGCGATGGCGAAGTGATGGACGTCTATGTCTCGACCGGGGCTTTCGATGTCCTGTCCACGCCGTTCCATGTCAACTCCGGCTGGCCGGTGCGCAACCGCATCCGCACGGCGCGGGACATGGACATGGCCGTCTTCGCCTATGGCTATTTCCCCGACACCCTGACCACCGCCCGCAAGGCCGCAAGCAGCGACGCGCCGAAGAAAGGCCTGTTCGGCTTCGGCGGCGCCAAGCGGCCCAAGGAGACGCCCCTGGCCGGCGCGGGCACCTTCGCTTTCCTGCACCAGACCCACAGCTGGGACGCCGAGAGCATCTGTCTGGCCTATGCGCTGACCGAGCCGTCCATTTCCAGCGTCCTGGTCAGCGTGGACCATGCCGACCGCCTCGCCGTGCTGGCCCATGTGACCGAGCGCGACATGCCCCCCGGCCTGGCGGCCCAGATCGAAATGGCCCGCGTCAGCGCCCACGCCGCCTGACCCATTGTCGCGCTTGCCTTGACCCGGCCCCGATGGGCGCCTAGCTGACGGGCCTGTTCCAGCAAGGACGTTCCCCGTGACCGACACCGACGCCGACCCCGTCCACGCCTTCATCGCCCAGACCGTGGCCGACAACGCCGTCGTGCTGTTCATGAAGGGCACGCCGGATTCGCCGCGCTGCGGCTTCTCCTCGCTGGCGGTCCAGATCCTGGATCACGTCGGCGCGCCCTTCGTCGGCGTGGACGTGCTTCAGGACGAAGCCCTGCGCGAAGGCATCAAGGCCTTCACCGACTGGCCCACCATCCCCCAGCTGTATGTGAAGGGCGAGTTCGTGGGCGGCTCGGACATCGTGCGCGAGATGTTCGGCACCGGCGAGCTTCAGACCCTGATGGCCGAAAAGGGCGTGCCGATGGGCGAGGCCTGATGGCCCGCCCCCAGCTGGAGCCGCGCGCCGACCGCGAGGTGTTCGAGCTGCCGCTTCAGGTTCTGCCCGAACACATCGACGCCAACGGCCACGTCAACAACGTCGTCTATGTCGGCTGGCTTCAGGACGTCGGCACGGCGCACTGGAACGCCCGGTTCGACGCCGAGACGCGGGCGAAATGGTCCTGGGTCGGGACACGGCACGAGATCGACTATTTCCGCGCCCTGCCGCCGGACGCGCAAGGTGTGAAGGCCCGCACCTGGGTCGGCGATCCGCACGGCCCGCGCTTCACCCGCTATGTCCGCATCGAAGACGGCGAAGGCCGCCTGTGCGCCCAGGGCGTGACCGAATGGGTTCTGGTCGATGCGACCACCATGCGCCCGCACCGCATCCCCGCCGACATGCTGCCGGCGTTCGAACGCGTTTAGAGCGCCAGCGGGTTCAGCAGGCGGAACGGCCCCGGCGCCGTGACCTCCAGAT
>NZ_CALMFB010000073.1 GCF_937863155.1 uncultured Brevundimonas sp.
CGTAGCAGAGCATGGCCGTGCCGAACCAGCCGATCATGGCCGCGCCGATGGCCGATGTGATGTGGTCGTAGCCGGGGGCGATGTCGGTGGTCAGGGGGCCCAGGGTGTAGAAGGGCGCCTCGTGGCAGTGTTTCAGCTGCTCCTCCATATTGGCCTTGATCTTGTGCATCGGCACATGGCCGGGGCCTTCGATCATCACCTGGCAGCCGTGGTCCCAGGCGACCTGGGTCAGCTCCCCAAGGGTCCGCAACTCGGCGAATTGCGCCGCGTCATTGGCGTCGGCGATGGAGCCGGGACGCAGGCCGTCGCCCAGTGAGAAGCTGACGTCATAGGCGCGCAGGATCTCGCAGATTTCGGGGAAGCGCTCATACAGGAAGCTCTCCCTGTGGTGGGCCAGGCACCATTTGGCCATGATGGAGCCGCCGCGGCTGACGATGCCGGTGACGCGGTTGGCCGTCAGGGGCACGAAGGGCAGACGGACCCCGGCGTGGATGGTGAAATAGTCCACCCCCTGCTCGGCCTGTTCGATCAGGGTGTCGGCGAAGATGTCGAAGGTCAGGTCCTCGGCCACGCCGCCCACCTTCTCCAGCGCCTGATAGATGGGCACGGTGCCGATGGGGACCGAGCTGTTGCGGATGATCCAGTCGCGGATGTTGTGGATATTCCTGCCCGTCGACAGGTCCATGACGTTGTCGGCGCCCCAGCGGGTGGCCCAGACCAGTTTGTCGACCTCGTCGTCCACCGACGACAGGACGGCCGAATTGCCGATGTTGGCGTTGATCTTCACCAGGAAGTTGCGGCCGATGATCATCGGCTCGACTTCGGGGTGGTTGATGTTCTGGGGGATGATGGCCCGACCGCGCGCGATTTCCTGACGCACGAACTCGGGCGTGACGAAGTCGGGAATGGCGGCGCCGAAATCCTCTCCATCACGAATGCAGGGGGCGGTCTGTTCGCGGCGCAGGTTCTCGCGGATGGCGACGAACTCCATCTCGGGCGTGATGATGCCGGCGCGGGCGTATTCCAGCTGGGTCACCGGTCGGCCGGCGACGCCCTTGAACACCCTGTGGTTCGAGACGTCGAAGCGCGGGGCCAGGTGTTTGCCCGACGCATGACCGTTGTCCTCCGGCTTCACCTCGCGCGGATTGGCGACCGGGGCGATGTCGCCGCGATCCAGCCGCCAGGACGACATGACGCGCGGCAGGCCCTTGGCGATGTCGATGCGGACGTTGGGGTCAGTATAGGGGCCGGAGCTGTCGTACATGGTCACCGGCGGCTCGTTGGCGGACGGGTGAACGGCCACCTCGCGGAACGGCACGCGGATGTCGGGATAAATCTCGCCCGCCACATAGACCTTGCGCCCGCCCTCGCGCGGGCCGGTGGGAACGCGGCCATGCTTGTCGGCGACATTCTTCCTCGCTTCGCTCAGAGGGAGGCTATCGCTCGCGACGCGGTCGCTCGCTGCTTGAGCCTCGTCGGCTTGCGCCTGGGGTTCGGTGACGTGGACGTTCATGGCGGCCTCTTTGCGAAAAAAGAGGGACCGCCGGCGCGGTGTGAGGGCTGCGCGAAATGCGAAGCCGTGTCTCTTCCCTTCGCCGGCATGACCCGGATCAGGTTCGACCGGTCAAGGGAGAGACCCTTATCTCAGCGGCTCGATTGCCACCCCCGGGAGAACGCCGCGACGATAGGCCGGGCGGGCGGCGGCGTCCAGTCGAGGCGGATACGCGGTTGCAGGCGGGCGCGGCGCGGGTCAAAGCTGCGGATGTGAAACGACAATCCCTGATCATCGACTGCGACCCCGGCGTGGATGACGCTGTGGCCCTGATGCTGGCGCTGACTGCGCCGACGCTGGACGTGCTGGCCATCACCGCCGTGGGCGGAAACGTGCCCCTGTCGGCTACCGGGCGGAACGCCCGCCTGCTGGCCCAGGTGGCGGGCCGGGCGGACGTGCCGGTCTTCGCCGGGGCGGATCGGCCCCTGGTGCGCGAGCAGGCGGGAGCGGGAGAGTTCCATGGCGCCGAGGGGCTGGGCGACCTGACGCCGTTCGCGCCGGATGCGCCCCTGGCCCCCGGTCATGCAGCCGATGCGATCATCGAGGCGGTGATGGCGCGGCCCGCGAGATCGGTGGCCCTGGCGGTGATGGGGCCGATGACCAATCTGGCGCTGGCGCTCAGGAAGGCGCCCGATCTGGCGGCGCGGCTGGGGCCGGTGTCGGTGATGGGCGGGGCGCGGGCCGAGGGCGGCAACATCACGGCGTCCGCAGAGTTCAACATATGGGCCGACCCGGATGCGGCGGCTGAGGTTCTGGCGTCCGACTGCGACGTGGTGATGTTCGGCCTGGACGCCACCCACCAGGTGCGGGCGACCGAAGACCGGATCGCGGCCATCGAAGCTATCGACAGCGAACCGGCCTGCTGGACCGCCGCCATGCTGCGTTTTTCGCAGCGGGTGGAGCGCGAGATCGTCGGCTGGGAGGCGCCGCCGGTGCATGACCCCTGCACGGTCGCCTGGCTGCTGCGGCCCGATCTGTTCACCCTGGCGCCCTGTGACATCCGGGTGGAGACGGGGTCGGACCTGACGCGCGGCCATACGGCGGTGGAGTTCCGGGTGGCGGCGGACCAGGCGCGGCATCGCTGGGCCACGGCGGCGGACGGGGCGGGCGTGTTCGAGCTGATCACCGACACCCTGAGAAAGGCCGCGGCATGACGGCGATCACCGTGGTCGGCTCGATCAATCTGGACTTCGTGGCCACCGGCCCCAGCCTGCCGGCGCCGGGCGAGACGGTGACCGGCGCCCGTCTGGCCCGCCATCCGGGGGGCAAGGGGGCCAACCAGGCCCTGGCGGCGCAGAGGCTGGGCGGCGATGTCTGCATGATCGGCCGGGTCGGGCGCGACGCCCTGGCCGAAGAGGCGCTGGCCTTGTTGCTCGAGGCGGACCTGGACGTGGGCGCGGTGGCGGCGGACGACATGCTGTCCACCGGCGTGGCCCTGATCGCCGTCGATCCGGCGGGCGAGAACCAGATCGTGGTCGCGGCCGGGGCGAACCATGCCGTGCGGCCCGAACACCTGCCGCAACGGATCGAGACGCCGCTGATCGTGCAGCTGGAGCTGCCCCTCGACACGGTCGAGGCGGCGGTTGGTCGGGCGGTCGGCTTCGTCTGCGCCAATCTGGCGCCGGCCGCGCCGGTGTCGGAAATGCTGCTGCGCCGGGCCGACCTGATCGTGGTCAACGAGACCGAGGCCGCCTTCTATGGCGACGCCCTGCACCATGGCGGCGGCCGGGTGGTGGTGACCAAGGGGGCCCGGGGCGCGGCGATGTATCTGCGCGGGGTCGAACAGGCCTGGGCGACGCCGCCCCAGGTCACGGCCCTGGACGCCACCGGGGCGGGCGACTGCTTCGTCGGCGCCATCACCGTGGCCCTGCTGGAAGGGATGGCGCCGGACCAGGCCCTGCGGTTCGCCTGTGCGGCGGGCGCCCTGGCGGCGACGCGGCCGGGGGCGCAGACGTCGCTGCCGACCCGTGACGAGGTCGACCAAATCTTGAGGAGCGGAACATGAGCCACCACCCCGAGCGCCTGGTCTATCCGGTGATGCCGGATGTCGCCGCCCGCGCCCACATGGACCGCCCCGCCTATGAGGCCGCGCGCGAGGCGGCGCGGAAGGACCCCGACGCCTTCTGGGCGGAAAAGGCCGCGCGTCTGGACTGGATCAAGCCGCCGACCCAGATCAAGGACGTGTCCTTCCACGCCGAGGATTTCCGCATCCGCTGGTTCGGCGACGGGGTGCTGAACGTCAGCGTCAACTGCATCGACCGGCACCTGGCCGAGCGGCGCGACCAGACGGCCATCGTCTGGGAAGGCGACGACCCGTCCGAATCGCGCACCATCACCTATGGCGAACTGCACGGCGCCGTGTGCCGCATGGCCAATGTGCTGAAGGCCCATGGGGTCGAAAAGGGCGACCGCGTCACCCTGTATCTGCCGATGATCCCCGAGGCCGCCTACGCCATGCTGGCCTGCGCCCGGATCGGCGCGGTGCATTCGGTGGTGTTCGGCGGCTTTTCGCCCGACAGCCTGGCCGGGCGGATCGAGGACTGCGGATCGACGGTCGTCATCACCGCCGACGAGGGGCTACGCGGCGGCAAGACCGTGCCGCTGAAAGCCAATGTCGATGCGGCGCTGAAGAAGGTGTCGGGCGTGACCTCGGTGCTGGTCATCAAGCGCACCGGCGCCGCCGTGCCGATGGATGCCGACCGGGACTACGACTATGCGCTGGAGGCCGCGCGGGTCGGCGCCGACTGTCCGCCCGAGCCGATGGGGGCCGAAGACCCGCTGTTCATCCTCTACACCTCCGGCTCGACCGGAAAGCCCAAGGGGGTGCTGCACACCACCGGCGGATACCTGTTCTGGGCCGCCTGGACGCATGAGATCGTCTTCGACCACCGTCCGGGCGAACTGTTCTGGTGCACGGCCGATGTGGGCTGGGTCACCGGCCACAGCTACGTCGTCTATGGCCCGCTGGCCAATGGCGGGGCGACCCTGATGTTCGAGGGCGTGCCCAACTATCCCGACGTCAGCCGCTTCTGGCGGGTAGTGGACAAGCACAAGGTCGACGTCTTCTACACCGCCCCCACGGCCCTGCGCGCCCTGATGCGCGAAGGCGACGAACCGGTGAAGGCCGCCAGCCGCAAATCCCTGCGCCTCTTGGGCACGGTGGGCGAGCCGATCAATCCCGAAGCCTGGCGCTGGTATCACGAGGTGGTGGGCGAAGACCGCCTGCCCATCGTCGACACCTGGTGGCAGACTGAAACCGGCGGCATCCTGGTGTCGCCCCTGCCCGGCGCGACCGACCTGAAGCCGGGGTCGGCGACCAAGCCCCTGCCGGGGGTCGAGCTGGAGATCGTGGACGCCGAGGGCGCGCCCCTGACCGGCGCCGTCTCGGGCAATCTGTGCATCACCGACAGCTGGCCGGGCCAGATGCGCTCGGTCTATGGCGACCCCCAGCGCTTCTTCGACACCTATTTCAGCACCTATCCGGGCAAGTATTTCACCGGCGACGGCTGCCGCCGCGATGAGGACGGATACTATTGGATCACCGGCCGGGTGGACGACGTGATCAATGTCTCGGGTCACCGGATGGGCACGGCCGAGATCGAGAGCGCCCTGGTGCTGCATGACGCGGTGTCCGAGGCGGCGGTGGTCGGCTTCCCCCACGACATCAAGGGCCAGGGCATCTACGCCTATGTCACCCTGGCGGCCGGGATCGAACCCGGCGACGCCCTGAAGACCGAACTGGTCAAGCACGTCCGGGCCGAGATCGGGCCGATCGCCGCGCCCGACGTCATCCAGTGGGCGCCGGGCCTGCCCAAGACCCGGTCGGGCAAGATCATGCGGCGGATCTTGAGAAAGATCGCCGAGAACGAGCTGGGCGCCCTGGGCGACACCTCGACCCTGGCCGATCCGTCGGTGGTGGATGATCTGGTGAAGAACCGGGCGGGCTGAACCCGGGTCTCAGCCGCCGTCGAACAGGTCGCCGGCCTGCGGCGGCGCCTTGGGCGGTTCCGCCAGGCCCAGGTGGGCATAGGCGCGGGCGCAGGCCATGCGGCCCCTGGGGGTCCGCTGGATGAAGCCCTGTTGCAGCAGATAGGGTTCGATCACATCTTCGACCGCATCGCGCGCCTCGGCGATCGCGGCGGCCAGGGTGTCCATGCCGACCGGCCCGCCGCCGTAGTTCTCGATCAGCGCCTTCAGGAAACGGCGGTCCAGGCTGTCCAGTCCCGCCTCGTCCACCTCCAGCCGGCTCAACGCCCGCGCCGCCGCCAGCCGGTCGATGACCGCCGCCCCCTCGGCGTCCGCGAAGTCGCGCACCCGGCGCAACAGCCGCCCGGCCACTCGCGGCGTGCCGCGCGACCGCCGCGCGATTTCCAGCGCCCCGTCCTCGCTCAGGGCCGCGCCCATCTTGCGCCCGGTTCCCATCACCACCTTTGTCAGGTCGTCGGCCGAATAGAATTCCAGCCTCAGCGGAATGCCGAACCGGTCCCGCAACGGCGTGGCCAGCAGGCCCGCGCGCGTCGTCGCCCCCACCAGGGTGAAGGGCGCCAGGTCGATGCGCACCGACCGCGCCGACGGCCCCTCGCCGATGATGAGGTCCAGCACATGGTCTTCCATGGCCGGATACAGGATCTCCTCGACCGCCGGGGCCAGGCGGTGGATCTCGTCGATGAACAGGACGTCGCGCGGCTCAAGGTTCGTCAAGATCGCCGCCAGGTCGCCCGCCTTGGCCAGGATCGGGCCGGAAGTCGCCCGGAAACCGACGCCCAGTTCCCGCGCCGTGATCTGGGCTAGGGTCGTCTTGCCCAGGCCGGGCGGCCCGAACAGCAACAGGTGATCCAGCGCCTCGCCCCGCTTGCGCGCCGCCTCGATGAAGACCTTCAGATTGGCCTTGGCCTGCGGCTGGCCGACGAATTCGTCCAGCGTCTGCGGACGCAGGGCGCGGTCATAGGCCTCGCCGGGCGCGGCGGCGCCGGAGATGATGCGCTCGTCGCTCACCGCCCCAGCTCCTGCAGGGCCGTCTTGATCACCGCCGACAGCTCGGCGTCTTCACCCAGACGAAGGATGGCCTGATCGACGGCCCGGCGCGCATTGACCTCGGCCATGCCCAGACCCAGCAGGGCCGACACCGCTTCGCCCGTCAGGCTGGGCGTCGCGGCAGGCGCCGAAGCCTGCACCCCCGGCGCCGACGGCGTGAACGACGGATCGCCCAGCGGCTTGCCTTTCAGTTCCGTGACGATCCTCAGGGCCAGTTTCGGCCCGACGCCGTTGGCGCGGGCCACCGCCGCCTTGTCCTCGCGCGCCACGGCGGCGGCCAATTCGCCGGGGGGCAGCACGTCCAGCACGCTCAAGGCCGCCTTGGGGCCGACGCCCTGAATCCCGGTCAGGGTGGTGAAGGCGCGGCGGTCGTCGCGCGTCAGGAAGCCATACAGGCGCGGCCCGTTCTCCTGGCTCCAGTTCGTCTCGACATGCAGGGTCGCCTCGTCGCCGGGCGCCGGCAGCCGCTGGAGCGTTCGCGCCCCACAGGCCACCACATAGCCCACGCCGGCGCAGTCGATGACACAGTGGTCCGGCTCGACCTCGGCCAGCACGCCGCGCAGCCGCCCGATCATGCCGCCACCCGGTGCAGCCGGCGCAGGTGCGCATGGGTGATGGCCACGGCCAGGGCGTCGGCGGCGTCGGCCTTCACCTCTCCGGCGGCGGGCAGCAGGCGGCGGATCATGAAGGCGATCTGGGCCTTGTCGGCGTGGCCGGCGCCGACCACGGCCTTCTTGATCAGGGTGGGGGCGTATTCGGCGACCGACAGGCCGCACCGGGCGGGCGCCAGCATCACCGCCCCGCGCGCCTGGCCCAGTTTCAGGGTCGAGGCCGGGTTCACATTGACGAAAACCTCTTCGATCGCCGCCTCGTCACAGCCGTGGTCGGCGCAGATCGCGGACACCGCCTCCATCAGATGCAGCAGGCGTTCAGCCAGAGGCGCGGCCTCGGGCGGGGCCACGACGCCGTGCGCGATCCAGCGCAGGCGCGATCCCTCGGCCACGATCACGCCCCAGCCGGTGCGCCGCAGACCGGGGTCCAGTCCCAGTATTCGAGTCGGTTCGTTCGCCATCCGTTCCAGTCATGCCGCAAACAGGGTTTACGGACAATGACCGACTTGGCCGCGTCCTATTCGTCGCGGGGCGCCAGGGCGAACCCCCTCAGTCCCGGCTCGGCCGCCAGACGGTCGGCCAGGGCGTCGCTGTCCATGGGCACCGGACCCCGCGCCTTGATATGGTGTTCGTGGATCGCGCCATCCGCGCTGACGACATGGCCGATGCGCAGGGTCCGCAGGCGATATTGGGCCAGGAGATCGCGCACGGTCGCCTCGCGCGGGACGGCGTCCCGGCTCCACCGCAAGGTGATGTCCGTCAGGGCGCGGCTGGGAATCCGCGCGTCCAGCAGACGCAACAGCGCAAGGGCCACAAGGGTGGCCCCGACAGACAGCATCGCCAGCTGAAACATGCCCGCCCCGAACAGCAGGCCAATGGCCGAAGTCGTCCACAAAGACGCCGCTGTCGTCAGGCCATGGACCGAAAACCCCTCGCGGAAGATCACACCGGCGCACAGGAAGCCGATCCCGGTCAGGATCCCGTGCGGCATCCGCGTCGGATCGATCAGCACCGTCTGGCCGGGCAGGGCCAGGAAACTCCATTCGTTCTGATGCATCGCGGCCAGCATCAGGACGCAGGCGGTCAGGCAGACCAAAATATGGGTTCGGAACCCGGCCTGATGTCCGTTGTAACTGCGTTCGGCCCCGATCAGACCGCCGGCGGCCATGGCCGCGACGATGGGGAGGAGCAGGGTCAGATCGATCTGCAAATTTTTTACTCCGTAAACTGACTGATCTGACCTTAGGGCCCAATGCGGCCGTCCGGCAAGTCGTCGGCTAAGGAGCGATCAGAGCGGCAGGGCCGAGCGTTTGACCACCGTGCGCATGGCCACGCTGGACGACACGCGGGTGACGCCGGGCAGGCGGGTCAGTTCGCGGGCGTGGATACGCTCCAGATCATCGACGTCGCGCACCACCAGCCGCAGCAGATAGTCGCTGGCGCCGGTCATCAGATAGCATTCCACCACCTCGGGCACCCCGGCCACGGCGGCCTCGAAGGCGGTCAGCGCACTCTCAGCTTGAGACGACAGGGTCACGGTTACGAAGACGCTGATCGGCAGGCCGACGGCCCGTTCGTTGACCACGGCGGCGTAGCGGCTGATGACCCCCTCAGCCTCCAACGCCCGCAGGCGACGCAGACAGGCGCTTTCCGACAGGTTCACCATCCGCGCCAGATCGGCGTTGGTCATGCGCCCGTCGTTCTGAAGCGCGCGCAGCATGCGGCGGTCGATGTCATCCAGGGTGACGGCGGAAACGGTCTTCATGAGCGGTCTTCTTCGCAGAAGCTGCGACTTTATGCCGATCATGCACTGAAAAGAACAGGAACATGCGCGGCCCGGGCCGCTAGAGTGCGCGCCGAACGCATCCGGCCGCCAGAGTCGGAGCGCCCTTCAATAGGTCAGGAAACCCCATGCGCGTCGGCGTCCCCAAGGAAATCAAGAAGAACGAACACCGCATCGGCCTGACGCCGACGGCGGTGCGTGAATATGTGGCCCACGGCCATACGGTTTCGATCCAGTCGGGCGCCGGCCTGGGCGCCGGTTTCACCGATCAGGACTACACCCGCGCGGGCGCTTCCCTGGTGGCGACCGCGGCCGAGATCTTCGCCAACAGCGACATGATCGTGAAGGTCAAGGAGCCGCAGAAGGTCGAATGGGAGATGCTGCGCGAAGACCAGATCCTGTTCACCTATCTGCACCTAGCGCCGGACCCGGAACAGACGCGCGGCCTGATCGCGTCCAAATGCGCCGCCATCGCCTATGAGACGGTGACCGACGCCAAGGGCGGCCTGCCTCTGCTGGCGCCCATGTCGGAAGTGGCCGGGCGCATCGCCGTGTTCTCGGCCGCCGAGACCCTGTTGAAGCACAACGGCGGCATGGGCCTGTTGTTCTGCGGCGTGCCGGGCGTGGCGCCTGCGCGGGTGCTGGTGCTGGGCGGGGGCGTGGTGGGGCTGAACGCCGCGCGCATGGCCGCCGGCCTGGGCGCCGAGGTGGTGGTGATGGAACGCTCCATCCCCCGCATGGCCTATATCGACGAAGTGACGGGCGGCCGGGTGGTCACCCGCTATTCGTCCATCGGCGCCATCGAGGAAGAACTGGTCAAGGCCGATGTCATCATCGGCGCGGTTCTGGTGCCGGGGGCCGAGGCGCCCAAGCTGATCAAGCGCGACCACCTGAAGCAGATGAAGCCCGGCTCGGTGCTGGTCGACGTCGCCATCGACCAGGGCGGCTGTTTCGAGACGTCCAGGGCCACCACCCACGAAGATCCGACCTTCGTGGTCGACGGCGTGGTCCATTACTGCGTGGCCAACATGCCCGGCGCCGCCCCGCGCACCAGTTCAGAGGCGCTGAACAACGCCACCCTGCCGTTCGGCCTGGCCCTGGCGGATCATGGCTTGGAGGCGCTGAAGCAGAACCCGCACCTGGCGCGCGGTCTGAATGTGCTGAAGGGCGAGATCACCTATCCCGCGGTGGCCGAAGCGATGGACCTGCCCTGGTCCGACCCCTTCGGCGTCTGGGCCCACGGCTAGATCGTAACCGTGGCCGGGGTCGTCTGCGGCGGCTCCGGCATGCCGGTCGGCGCCAGGTCGATGGCGCGCTCCAGTTCGGCCAGTTCGCGGTCGGCGGCCTTCCAGTCGTCTTTCGACGGCGCCTTGGGGTGGGCCCAGTCGGCCCTGATCTTGTCGCGCGCCAACTTGATGTCGCCCAGCGCCAGCTTGACCTGTTCGAAGAAGCCCATGTCTGCGAAGGCCGCGCCGACCACGGCCTCCAGACGGTCTGCGGCGCCGTCGGCGTCCTGGGCCATGCCGGCGGCGGCGGCATAGGTCGCCTGGGCGCGCCGGGCCTCGGCGTCGATCGGGGCCGGGGTTTCATCGGTCGGCGTCACGCCCGGATCGGCCGGGACGCCCTGGGCGGCGAAGTCGGCGGCGTCGCGCGCCTGTTCCGCATCGCGCATGGCCATCTTCATTTCGCCGTTGGTGGGGTTGCGGCCCCCGGCATCGACGAATTCCTGGACCGCCGCGCGCAGTTCCTTGGCGAACTGGGCGGTCATCTTCAGCGCGGCCCGGGGGTCGATCTTCACCATCAGCTTCAGCGCATTCATGCGCTCGCGCACGGCCTGGACCTTTTTGGCGGCCATGTCCTTGGCCTGGGCCTTTCGCGCATCCTGGGTCTGGGCCAGCGACGGCAGGGGCAGCAACGGCAGGGGTTGGCCCGATTTCTCGTCCCGCAACGGGCGGGGCGCGGCGTCGCGGACGGAGGTGCGCGAAGGCTGAAGCGGCGTGGCCGCCAAGGTCTGGATCGCGATCATTCTGATCTTCCGTGGTTCGGCGATCAGGCTAGGGCGGCAGGCTTTCGATCCGCTTAAGCCTGGGGCCGGGCGCCCAACAGACCGCCCAGGCCGGGCACGGTCTCGATGGCCTGGCCCAGGACGTCCCGGCCGGTCGCCGCTTCCAGCGCCTGTCGCGCGGCGGGCAGGAGGCGTTTCAGCGCATCGCTGGACACGCCCTGCTTCTTCATCCGGTCCAGCGCGCCCATGGCGTCGGCCATGGCCTGGCCCGAGACGCCGCCGGCGCTTTTCAACACCCCGCCGAACAGACCACCGCCGGCGGTGGGCTTCGCCTCGTCCGAACGGGCCAGCAGCTCGGCGCCTTCCACGGCGTCATACAGGGGCTGAAGCGCAGCCGGCTGTGCATGTTTGTGCAGCAGGCCCAGAGCGGCGGACATGGCGGCCCAGGCGTGGGCGGGGTCCAGCCCGGCCGTCTCGGCGGCCTTTTCGACCCATTCGGACATCGACAGCGGGCGGGCGGGTTGGGCGTAGGGTCGGGGATAGGCGATTTCGGTCATTCGCCGCCTTAACGCGAAAAAAAGTCATCCGATCCATGGTGCGATCATGACCGCGACCCCGCCCGACACCTCTGTCCCCGGCCCTCCAGCCGATCTGAAGCCGTTGACGGCGCTGCGGTTCATGGCCGCCGCCTGGGTGGTGCTGTACACCTTCTGGCCCAATTTGGACGTGGGGTTCACGCCCCATCTGGCGGCCAAGGGCTATCTGGGCGTCGAACTGTTCTTCGTCCTGTCGGGCTTCATCCTGAGCCACGTCTATCTGCAGGCGGTGGGCGAAAAGCGGTATCGCTACGGCGGCTTCCTGTGGGCGCGGATCGCGCGGGTCTATCCGCTGCATCTGGCCACCCTGGTCGGCGTCGGCGCCCTGGGTGTCGCGGCCGTGGCCGCGGGCATGAGCATCGACGGCAATATCCTGAGCTGGGAGACGCTTCCGGCCAATCTGCTGATGATCCACGCCTGGGGCGTCACCAACGCCGCCGGCTGGAACCATCCGTCCTGGTCGATCTCGGCCGAATGGTTCGCCTATCTGACCTTTCCGGTCTTCGCCTTCGTGGCCTGGCGGCTGCGGTCGCGGCCGGTGTCGGCGGCCGTGGGGGCCGGCGCCCTGTTGTGCGCGACCTATCTGGTGTTCGAGCGGGTCGCGGGCTTTTCCCTGACCCAGGCGACCTTCCATTGGGGCGCGCTGCGGATCGTGCCGTGCTTCGCCTATGGCTGCGCCTTCTATCTGGTGCATCGCAGCGGCGGGGTGCGCCATGGCGGCCTGGTCGCGGCGGGCGCGGCCCTGGGCATGATCGCCTCGGCCTCGCTGATGGCCTGGGACGGGATCACCGTGCTGTTCGGCGGCCTGATGATCCTGGGGCTGGGGTCTGTGGCCAATGCGCGGGCGGGCGTCATGGCCTCTGGCCCCGCCGTCTATCTGGGCGAGATTTCCTACGCCCTCTACATGGTCTGTGCGCCTTGGCAGCTGCTGGCGGTGAATCTGGCGGCCAAGGCGACGGGCGCGGCGGACAAGGCGTTGCCCCTGTGGGCCTGGGCGGCGGTGATCGCGGGCCTGCCTGTGGCGGCCATGGTGGCGCATCATCTGGTGGAGCGCCCGGCGCGGACCTGGCTGCGGCGGCTTGCCGACAGGCGCGCCGGTGCGGCGAATTCGCGCACGAATTCGCCTGAAAGGGTTCTTCAACCCGGCGAAACTATCGTCTAAGGCTGGCTTCGGGCGTAACAGTCGGAAACAAACCGGATGATGAAACGGCTTTCGGCCGCAGTGGTTGCGGCGACCCTCGGCTTTTTCGCCCTCGGCGCCCCCACGGCTCAGGCTGACCAGCCGTACTGGCAGTGCGTGACCTTCGCGCGCATGCTGTCGGGCATCAACATCTTCGGCGACGCCTGGACCTGGTGGCGTCAGGCGGTCGACAAATTCCGCACCGGCGATGCCCCCGAAACCGGCTCGGTCCTGGTGTTCCAGCCGCATGGCGCCATGACCCGCGGCCACGTCGCCGTGGTTTCCGACATCCTGACCGACCGCGTGATCCGCGTGACCCACGCCAACTGGGGCGGCAGCCGCGGCCGGGTCGAGGAGAACGTCACCGTGGTCGACGTCTCGGGCCAGGGCGACTGGTCCCGCGTCAAGGTCTGGTACAACCCCATCCGCGACCTGGGCACGACCGTCTATCCGACCTATGGCTTCATCTACAAGGAAGCCGGCGCGGCCCTGAACGCCGGAACCCGCGTGGCCCAGGCCGGCGCCTCGGGCGCGCAATAAGCCCCATCGCGATCCTCCAAGGTTGAGCCGCCGCCCCGTCCGCGCGATAGGGAGGGCATGAGCGACACCGCCCCCTCCGACATGACCTATGCCGGCTATCTGACGCTGGACACCCTGCTGGAAGCCCAGCATCCGATCTCGGACCAGCATGATGAAATGCTGTTCGTCATCATCCACCAGACCAAGGAACTGTGGCTGAAGCAGATCCTGCACGAGGTGGCGCTGGCCCAGTCGCTGGTGCGGGCGGGCGATCTGGTTCCGGCCTACAAGAGCCTGGCGCGCGTCAGCCGTATCCAGTCGGTGATGACCCAGAGCTGGGACATCCTGGCCACCATGACCCCGGCCGACTATCTGAGCTTCCGAGGCGTTCTGGGCGGCTCGTCCGGGTTCCAGAGCGACCAGTTCCGCCGTTTCGAGGCCATGCTGGGCCTGAAGGACGCCCGCTTCCTGCGCTATCATGAAGGACGCCCGCAAGCCCATGCGGCGCTGAAGGCGGCGCTGGCGGCGCCCAGCCTGTATGACGACGCCCTGGCGCAATTGGCCATCGCCGGCCTGCCCATCCCGGTCGAGGTGCTGAACCGCGACGTCAGCCAGCCCTATGAGGCGTCGCAGGCGGTCGAGGACGCCTGGCTGACCGTCTATCGCGACCCCGTGACCTGGTGGCCGCTTTATCAGCTGGCCGAGAAGCTGGTGGATCTGGACGACGCCCTTCTGACCTGGCGGCACAAGCATGTGGTGACGGTCGAGCGGATCATCGGCCGCAAGCGCGGCACCGGCGGCACCGATGGGGTCGGCTATCTGACCGAAACCCTGAAGCGGCGCTGCTTCCCCGAGCTGTGGTCGCTGCGCACGGCGCTGTGACGGGCTGAAACCAAACCGCACGACAGGGGGTTAGGCAGGCGGCCATTTCCAAGAGGAGCCGCCCGATGACCAGCCCCAACGCCCACGACATCAAGGTCCTGAACGGTCTGATCGAGACCACTCTGGACAGCGCCGACGGCTATCGCGAGGCCGCCGCCGAGACCGAGAACGCCGCCTATCGCGGCCTGTTCGAACAGCGCAGCTTCGAGCGCCGCCGCGTGGCCGACGACCTGCAGGGCACGGTGCGCACCCTGGGCGGCGAGCCCGAGGATGACGGTTCGATCCTGGCCAAGGCCCACCGCGCCTTTCTGGACATCAAGCACGCCCTGCTGCGCGACGAACAGGCGGTGGTGAATACGGTCGAACAGGGCGAGGATTTCATCAAGGCGCGCTTTGAAAAGGCGCTGGAAGACAGCGACGTCTCGGCCACCACCCGCGAAACCATCCGCCGCGCCTATGGAACCGTCCGCGAGGGCCACGACCAGATGCGCGACCTGAAGCACAGCCGTGAAGGACGCGCCGACGCCGACGGGCGGCTGTATCCGAACTGATCCGCCCCGGCCGGGGCGTGGTGCGAGCGGCGGGGGTCGAACCCGCATGACCGAAGTCGACGGATTTTAAGTCACACACGCCAGCATCAAACCACTGATACTTAAATACAATCTATCACAAAGAAGGCGAGTGTGTAAGGATTTGTGTAAGGCGGCAGCCCCCACAGGCAAGGCCTAAGATCGCTGTATGCGTCCGGTTGTAGAGCGTCCTCGTGCGATTTCTAAGCGGAGAGACGCGCAGGCAAGTCTATTTCCGGTTCCTGTGAGCCAACCCGGAATCGATATCCCACCTGTCGCCCCATCAATGCGTCGAGAACGTTGACGGCGAGGCCCGCTGCCGTCTCGAAACGCACGGGTTTATCGACGATGCGGGGGACGACTTCGGCGAACTCCTGCACATGACTGATGTAGCTGTTTCGATGGTTGATCTTGAGATCGTTGACCGCTCCCCGATACGCCTTGACCTGCTTCTTCAGCTCCTCGGCCCTCTTCGCTTCCAACCCCTCACGGTTCATAGCCGCCAAAGCGTTTGGGAACGACCGTGACCCCGATCCGTCGTCGTCCAGAGCTGTAAGCCGCGCGACAATGTCGCGCGTCCCGCTCTCCAGCAGAACCAGGTCGAGCACGAGGTCTTCCCGCGACATCTTCGCCAGATTGAGCAGGCGTTGCTTTTCGCGGTGGGCCAGGATCGTGAGGAGCAGATAGAGGATGTCGCCCTTGAGACCTTCGAGCAGATCCTCCGCCGCCGTGTAGCGCTTCTTAGACATTCAGGGTGTGCTCGGAGAGGGTCTCCCCTGCGGACACCAGCTTGAGGATCCAGTTTCCGTAAATCCGCAACATGCCCGTTGGGTTGTCCGGCGTCGCTTCGCCGGTCTCAAGCGCGACATACAGGCGGGGGAACGGATCAGTCTGCTCGATGACGAGGAAGGGCTTGTTCCCTCCGTCGAAGACGAGCGCGCCATGCGCCACCGCCTCCCGTCGCTCGGTTTTCGCGGTTCGGGTGATCACAAGCTCTGCATCGACAGCGTAGCACTCGCGCGGAAGTTCATGGTTCTGAAGATATCCAGGTGAGGTCGCCTGCCCCTTAACCTGTCCCAGAACGACGGCCGTCAGCCGGTCTCCGGCCTTAACCGTCAGGGCATAGAGGGGCGGATCGAAATCACCCACCTGGAATGCGGACCCTGGCTTCAGTCCGGCGACATCGACAGGGGCAGGAAAGCCGACAACCTTCACCATGAACATTCTCTCCACTGTTGTGGAGCTTGAGATGGGAAGCCCTATCTGCGCACGCCAGCGCCTGAAGCCGCTATCTCAAGTTTTGTCAGAAACCGTCAAGCTTCAATCGGGCATTGCGCTATCGCAGGCTGATTGGTGAAATCGTTTCGAGTTGGGAGGTGCGCGTGATCAAGTGGGGAGACAGTCGACGGGATCACGATCCGATCCTTGCCATATGGCCGAGCTATCGCCCGCTGCATAAGCGTTGGTTCATGGTTGAACTGGTCGAGACTGACGATGGCGGCGTGCGCTGGCGAGACCGCCGCATCCCTTCGGAGGAAGGGTGGGTGAAGATGGACTTGCATCCAGATCGAGACACCGCTGTCTCCGTAGCCGAAGCCTTGAACCCATCCCTGACGGCGGCGCTCGCCGCGAGGCGGATGGACGCAACAGAGAAGACCTCTCTCACCTTGAAGGTCCGCAAGGCGCTTCAGTCGCGGCAACGTCTGGCGGACGAGGAAGCCCTGATGCTTTCTGAGGCGGTCCGACGCCACGCGGACACGCCCCGGATCCCGATCGATCAAATCAAGCTGCACATTGAGGCCGAGCCCTATCGGGAGGCTCTGGCGCAAGAGCTGCAAACCTACCCCTATCTTTGGATGGCTCTTCTCGATGGCCGCGGGCGGCAGGTCGTTCTGTATCGGAATGCCGACGACGTCTGGAGCAAGCCCTATCCCGCCGGAGAGAAGTCGGCTGAAAAAGCTATGCGCGCCCGGATCGCCAACGGGTTCAAGTTTCACCACGATCAGCACTGGGGTCAAGTAAAGGCCCGGATCCGCGCCGAACTCCTGCCGCGCGCCAATCAGCTTCTTCAACTGGCCAGCGTGCAACGCCTGCTCGCCGAGGCGCTGGCGCGTGGCGAGCGCGTTCTTGTCAGCAACGGGATCGTCTTCTGGTATGAGCCGGACGGCCAGCTTGGCTGGACGGTTAAGGCCACGACCAGCGACAAGGGAGAGGATGGCTCGACGCTTTGGCGCGAAGGCACAATCCTCTCGACCAACCACGGTCGCCTAGTGGTCCTTCCGTACGTCAAGGAGAACGGCGAGCACGTCAGGGGCCACACAAAGAACGGTCCCGGAGATGGTCGGGCTAAGCCCAGACATCGCGACCATTTCGTCGAGATTCCGTTCCGCGAGCTCAGGGGCGATCTGATGATCGGCCTCTTCGGAGAGCTGCCTTACGAATAGCCTCCGAACCCTCGGGCAGCGCGACGAAGGTTCCCAGCCCCTCGACTGAACCAAACAACATTTCTGCAGGAACAATGGACTCCAGCTTCGTAGACCTCGACATCCTCCTGACCAAGGTCCGCAACCCGCAGTCTCGCGTCTACTTTCTGGACGCGGTGCGGGCCTACAAGGCTGGAGCGCTGCGCGCCTCGCTTACGGCGGCCTGGGTCGCCATCGCGTACGACCTGATTGCTAAATACCGCGAGCTCAGCGCAATGGGCGACGCCGCCGCGACCACCTTCCTGCAATCATGGGACAACGCGACCGCTATCAGCGACATCCGGCAGCTGCTGCAGCTCGAAGGGAAGATTCTGGAGGACGCCGCCAACAACACTCAGGCGATCAGCCAAATTGCAGGCCGGCAACTCGAACGCCTCCGCGAAGACCGCCACCTCTGCGCTCATCCGGCTTTTTCCGCCGAAGCTCTGCTTTTCGAGCCTACGCCGGAGTTGGTCCGGATGCATCTCGTCAACGCCGTCGACCTTGTTTTGGGACACGAGGCCTTGCAAGGACGCGCCATCTTTGAGGTCTTCGACGGCGACGTTCAGTCGGCGGGCTTTCCCAGGGATCACGCACGGATTCTCGACTACGTCGAGCAGCGCTACCTCGCCCGGGTCCGCCCGCAAAACATTCGGAACTTCGGAACCGTGCTGGCGAAGTCGTTGCTGAAAGGCGTCCCGGCTCATCTCGTCGGCTTCCGCTCCAAGATCGAGTCCGCCTTGGTCGCCGTTCGCGATCGGGCGGCAGGCGCTTGGCCCGATGTCGTGCCTGCTATCGTCCGCCTGCTCGATACTCTCGACCCGGCTGATCGGCCCCGAGCCATCGCGTTCGTCGCGGCGTTCCCAGATTTCTGGCCCCGGCTGCAGGAGCCGACACGGACCGCTCTTCAGGAAACGGTCAACAACGCCAACGCCGCCAATCTGGCGGACCCGTTGATCCTCAAAGGCGTCGCCTTTGCTCAGTTCCAAGCGCCGATCGTCGCGCTGATTGCCGGGCTCGACCGCGATGCCTTGGCTCAGGCTATCGCCGCCGCTCCTCTTCCGGAGCTATGGGCGCAGGCGGTGGAGATCTACGCCAGTTCCGGAAGCTTCCGCGGATCGGAAGCAAACTTCAGCGAGTACATTACGCCCTACGCGGGGACGCTCGATGCGGCGGCCCTGGACCAGTTGCTCGACGCGGTCGCCGGCAACGGCCAGAACTACGCGGCAGCGGGTACCAGCACCCTGCTCCTGAGCGTTGTCAGGAATGCTGGTGCGGGACGGCTTCCGTCAGTCGATGCTCGGAACCGCTTCTATCAAATGCTTCTCAGGTCGCGCCGCCGAGAAGCCTTCGCCGAAATGACCGCTCTGTTCGAAGCGGATGGTTGGACGCCGCCCCCGGCCGCACTCGATGATGACGAGGATTGAGCATCATCAGGCGATCGGTCGATCGGCGCTTGTCTCGGGCAGCGGTGTTCGGGGGCGAGGCGGATTGAGCCTTGTTTGAACCGGGCGGTCGAAGCCGTAGCGGAAAGCCGCAGCACCAAGGAAAGCCGCGATGAGCCCCGCCGTCCACACACCCCACCGGACGGCATCCGACCAGCCAGACTGACCGAAGGCGTCAAATGCTCCAAACCAGACGATCCGGCTCACCTCATTGGTGAGGAACATGGCGAACGACATAAGTCCGAGGTGTTCGATCAGCCTCGATGGCCGCACGGTTGGCAAGGCTCCGGCCGCCCAGATCAGAACGGTCAGCAGGACCACCGAGACAAGAGCGAAGTGGCCGATGACTTGCGCCGCGACGAGACCTACGAAAGCGAGCAGACCGATGCGGCCAGCCCATATCGGCGTCGAATAGATGCGTGATCCAAAAAGAGCGGCGGCGACCCCAAGGAGGAACAGCGGAAGCGCTCGAATGAACCCGAACCTCAGAGGCAGGCGGTAGAGGGGCTCGCCGAGCCATGTCCGGCACGCCCAGTCTGTGGCAATCATCAACAAGCCGGCGCCGATCACCACGGTCCAAGGATCGAGCCGCCAGAGCAGGCGGCATATCCAGGGAAGTAGAAGGTAGCAGCCGAGAAGGGCGGATAGCGTCCAGGTCGGCGCGTTCCACCCCAGCCCGCCTGGAACTCCGTAGGCCTGAACCAGAAAGACCTGCGCCGGCAGCTGACCCCAATCGAACCACTGCGGATTGCTCGGGGCGATCCCCAAAAGCCCGGCGAGGGCGATCAACAGCGCCAGCGCGCCGACGACCACCAGATGAGAGGGCGCGACGCGAAGAAGGCGCTGGCGGACATAGGCGTGTAGCGGGATTGCGCGGGCCGCGAAGCCGTCGCCGTAGATCCGGGCAAGGACGTACCCGGAGTCGATGATGAAGAAATTTGTCAGGAGATAGCCCCGGTCGAACACCGGGTGGAACTGACCCAAAGGCGTCGGGGCCGCTTCGCGGAAGTGGTAAAGAATGATCAGCGAGCCGGCGACAAAGCGCAGGATATCGAGCCAACCACCCCGCGAAATCCTGACGGGCTGCGGCCGTGCGTGCTCCGATGCAATCATCAGGGTCGTGCCTGTCCGGCCGCTGCGGGGTGATCGTGATGACGTGGAGCGAACTGCAACTGATCTCGCGTCAGAACAAGAAGGCCGAACCCCAAGAGACATACAGCCGCCATGGCGGCGGTCATGACCCGTCCAGCCTGCCCCTTCCGCCCGAGACGATAGGTCATGATCGCCAGGAGCGACATGAGAACGCCGAAGGACACGAACACCGGGATGCGGTAGGTCGCCGCCAGCGGTACGGCGAGACAGAAGACGATCGCGCCGGCGACGAGGCTCGCGCCAATCGCGATCAGTGTGTCCTGCACCGGCCGGAACGGCTCTGGCCTCCCATATAGCTTGGACCGGCCGCGCCCCTTGTAGCGCCCTGGACGCCATCGAGGAGCCTTGCTCCGGATCGGGGATCGCTTGCCCCCCATGGCTTCAGCCCTGCGCGTCCGCCGGGCGAGCCGCGCGGTTGGCCAGCCACACCCGCATACGGACAATTTCAGCTTCCTGAGTCCGAATGATCTCCTCCGCGAGGCCCTTGACCTCGGGATCCGAACCTTGGTCGAGCGCAATCCTTGCCATGGCGACCGCCCCCTCGTGGTGGGCGATCATCCCGCGCATGAAGTCGACATCGGCGTCGCCGCTGTAGTCGATGTTCATAGCGGCGTGCATCCGCTCGTTCGCCTCCTTGTAGGAACGGGTGGCGGGATTATCCGAGGCGGCATCGCCGTGCCCGGCATGCTGGTCGATCGGGCGTGCATCGACTGCCGTCGGCTCCGGCGCCGGGCGATCCTGCCGCGAGAGCATCCCGAAGCCGAAGACCGAGATCAGGAGAAAGGCGGCGATGACGCCAACCCAGCCGAGACGTTTCATTGGACTATCCTTTGCTTTCCTGAAGGCGGGTCATTCGACGCCGCGCGGACCGCGCCACGCCAGAAGGCGAAGCGCGTTGAAGACGACCAGCAGGGTGGAACCCTCGTGGAGGGCGACGGCAGGGCCGATGCCGAGACCGAGGATCGTCGCCGGGACGAGGAACGCCACGACCCCGAGGCTGACGAACAGGTTCTGGCGGATGATGCGGCGGGTTTGACGGCTGAGACCCACGGTGAAGGGCAACTTCGACAAATCATCCGCCATCAAGGCTACGTCAGCGGTCTCCAGGGCGACGTCCGATCCCGCCGCACCCATGGCGACGCCGACCGTCGCGGTGGCCATCGCCGGAGCATCGTTGACGCCATCGCCGACCATGGCGACCTTGGTCTCCGCCCGGAGTTTCTTGATGGCGTCGACCTTGTCCTCCGGCATCAGGTCGCCCCACGCCTCGGTCAGCCCGACCTGACCGGCCACCGCCTGGGCCGCCTTCTGGTGGTCGCCCGAGATCATGATCATGCGGCGAATGCCGAGCGCGCGGAGCGCGGTAAGGGTCTCGCGCGCCTTGGCCCGAGGCGTGTCGAGAAGGCCGATGACCCCGAGATCCTTTGTCCCGCGGCGAACCACCATGAGCGTCCGTCCCTGGTTTCGAAGGGCCGCGACGGCGATCTCGGTGTCCGGTGCGAGCGGAGCGATGGCCTCCGAACCGAACATCTCCGGTTTGCCGATCCAAACATCCTGGTCGTCCAGGCGTGCCGTGACGCCCTTGCCAGTCAGGCTACGCAAATCCGTTGCGGTTCGAACGGGGGCGGCGACCAACCGCTGGCTTCCGTCGCGGACGATCGCTTCCGCCAAGGGGTGATCGCTGAGCCGTTCGACCGCGACAGCAATCTCCAGGAGCTCGCTCTCTGTCGTCTGGCCGAACGGAACGACATCGGTGATCCGCGGCCGCCCCTCGGTCAGCGTCCCGGTCTTGTCAAACGCGATGGCGTCGAGCGCTCCCAGGTTTTCGAGCGGCGCGCCACCCTTGACGAGAACCCCGGCGCGGGCCGCCCGGGCGACCCCGGACAAAACCGCGCTCGGCGTGGCGATCGCGAGAGCGCACGGACTGGCGGCCACCAGCACGGCCATCGCCCGATAGAAGCTGTCGCGGAACGGCTCGTCGACGACAACCCATGCAAACAGGAGGACGAAGGCCAGACCGAGCACGAGGGGCACGAAGACGCGCTCGAAGCGATCAGTGAAGCGCTGGGTCGGCGACTTTTGGGTCTCGGCCTCACTCACCATCCGGACGACCTTGGCCAAGGTGGTGTCGTTGGATCGACGCGTCGTTTCGATCTCGATGGCGCCGCCGCCGTTAATGGTGCCGGCGAAGACCACCGACGCCGCCGAGACATTCGCCGGCTTGGCGCGGGCCTCCTCGGGGTTCAGGACAGGCTGCTTGTCCACCGGAATGCTCTCCCCTGTCACGGGAGCCTGGTTCACGCTGGATGTTCCCTTCACGACGAAGCCGTCGGCCGGGAGACGCTCGTTCGGCCGGACGACGACGAGGTCGCCGACTTCCAGCTCTTCGACCGGAAGTTCGACGACGGCCTCTCCTCGCCGCACATGAGCGGTGCGCGGGGCCAAGGCGGCCAGAGCCTCGATCGCCTTCTTGGCGCGACCCATCGCGAAGTGTTCGAGGGCGTGCCCGAGGCTGAACAGGAACAGTAGCAGCGCCCCTTCCGCCCAGGCTCCGAGCGCCGCGGCGCCGGCTGCGGCCACCAGCATCAGGGTGTCGATCTCGAAACGCTTGCGCCGCAGATTCCCGACAGCCTCGCCGACCGTGAACCAGCCGCCCAAGGCATAGGCGATCAGGAAAAGGCCGAAGGGCAGCCATCCCGGCACGCCCGGAATGAATTTCTCGATCAGCCAACCAATCGTGAGCGCGACACCGCTGCCGACCGCGAAAATGAGCTCCGTGTTGGGTCCGAGGAAGCCGCCATGACCATGGTCGTGCCCGTCGCCTTCGGAATGTCCGTGGTCATGGCCATCGCCATCGAAGTGGCCATGGCCGTGACCGTCATCGGGCGTATGACTGGCCTCGTCATCGGATGGCGCAGTCGGCTGCGCATCAGGGCGCTTTGCAGTGGCTGAAGCAGCGTCCTCCGTCGCTCCGACCAGTGCGAGGCCGTGGCTCGCAAGGCGATCGACAAGCGTCTCACGGTTCGTGATCTGCCGGTCGAACTCCAGGCGCAGAGCGCCAGCCGGATCCAGCACCGCCTCGATCACGCCGGCTTCTTCGCCGAGCGCGGCCGCGAGCGTGCGGGCGTGCCGGGCGTGGCGGACACCCTCCACTCGCCCGACGAGATGCCCGAAACGCTCACTGACCTCGGCTCCGGCCTGACGCGCACGGCGACGGACCTGAGCCAGCGACAGCTGGTCGGGGTCGTAATGGATGCAAAGCTCTGGGCCTCCCTCGCCTTCGGCGACATGCGCCTCAGAGACGCCGGGTTCGGCCCGCAACAGCGCGATCAGCCGTCCAACGCAGCCGTCCTGCACATCGGGCGCATGAGGCAGGAGGACGGGAATGTTGAGGCGGAGGGTCTTGGGCATGATCGGGCTCCTCAGGAGACATCACGGGTAGGGATCGAGCGGTCGGGCACGAACATCCCGGCGCGCTGGGCGACGGCTCCAGCGACGAAGGCGGCGATCGCCAAAGCCGCACTCAGGAGGATGACCAGTCGCTTGCGGTTCATCTCGACCTCACGGTAGGGCGATGAGAGCGTCGAGCCAGCCGAGGTTCTGGAGGTGCTCCAGTCCCTCGAACACGGGCAACGCCAGAAGGAAGACAAGGCCGTCGCGGACAGTCCGGAGGAAGAAGGCCGGCCGGACGGACAGTTCCGCCTCATCACGCCAGAGGCGCAGGTTCGGAACGAAGCGGGGGGTGCGCACGACGTAGCTGCGGTAGGTGTCGCCGAAGGCCGACGTCAGGAAGCTTTCCTCTCGGCTCGCGACGATGCGGAACACGATCCAGCAGGCGACGGCGAAGGTGGCGCCGACGGTCAGGCTGCCCGTCTGTGCGCCGATCCCGAATGCGCCGATGAAGCTGAAAACATAAAGCGGGTTTCGACACAGCGAATAGGGCCCGCTGGTGACGATCTCCTGCTTCTTTCGGCCGCCGATGTAGAGCGAGCACCAGGCGCGCCCCAGGACGCAAACCATGATGGCGATCAGCCCGAGATGTTCGACGGGATGCTCGAGCTGTGGCTGGGCCTTCACGAGAGCGGTCCAGGCCAGCAGGGCGAACAACCCGGCGGCGATGAAGAGTTTGCGCCAGCGCTGGACGGAGGCGATGTCGATCAACGGCGGGCTCATGTCACCGAGCTCTCCGCGTCGCGTCGCGCAAGGCGCGCATCGCGTAGAATGTCGAAGCCGCCCTTGGCGGCTATGGCGGCGACCAGCACCCCCACCAGCAGGTCGGGCCACGACTGGTCCAACCACATCACCAGGCCGCCTGCGACGAGGATGCCGCCGTTCGAGGCGAAATCGTTCAGGCTGAATGTCTCGGCCGCCTTCATGTTGACGTCGCTGCTCTGCTGCCGACGGATCAGCAGCAGGCAGATCAGATTGGTAACCGCCGCTACGACAGCGAGCACCATCATGGTCGGTCCGACCGGCTCGGTTCCCGTCAGCGTCCGGCGCAGGGCGTCGAGCAGGACGAGGACCGAGAAGATCAGCAGCATCACGCCGGAGACCTGAGCCGCCCGCGTCTTCCAGATCAGCGCGCGCCCGACGGCGAGGAAGCTGATCAGATAGACGGCCGCGTCGGAGCCGTTGTCGACGGCGTTCGCGAGCAGAGCGCTGGAGTCGGCGGCGAGGCCGCCGACTCCCAGGCCCACGAACAGCAGAGCGTTCAGGAACAGCACCACCAGGAGGGTGCGGCGCTGGACCTGCTCTGTTTCGTGGGCCCCGCTCATTCCTCGATCCCTTCCGCCTTCCGGTGTTTCACGGCCTTGGCCGCGAAGGTCGGAAGGACAAGGAGCGTCAGCGCGGTGGCCGTGAGCAGGCCTCCGATGACCACGGTGGCCAGCGGCTTCTGCACTTCGGCGCCGGCGCCGTGAGCGAATGCCATCGGGATGAACCCGACGATGGCGACGAGAGCCGTCGTCAGGACGGCGCGAAGCCGGCTTGTCGCGCCTTCGATGGCGGCAAGACGCGGCGCCGCTCCGCCCGTGAGACGCTCCCGAATGGCCTGCATCAGCACGAGACCGTTCAAGGTCGCGACGCCGGACACGGCGATGAAGCCGACCGCTGCGGAAACCGAGAACGGCATCCCCCTGAGGACAAGCGCCAGGGCGCCGCCGACCAGAGCCAACGGAACGCACGCGAACACCAGGCCCGCCTCGGCGAAGGATCCCAGAGCCATGAAAAGCAAGACCCCGATCAGGATGAAGACGATCGGAATGACCAGCCCCAGACGCTGTTCGGCCCGCTTCAGGTTCTCGAACTGGCCACCCCAGGTCAGGGAGTAGCCGGTCGGAAGATCGACGTCGGCCTCCACCTTGGCCTGGGCCTCGGTGACGAAGCCGCCCAGGTCGCGCCCGCGAACGTTGGCCTGCACCACCATCCGCCGGCTGCCGTCATTGCGGCTGATCTGGTTCTGTCCTTCCGCGACCTGAATCCGGGCGACGGAGGAGAGCGGCACGGTCACGCCTGTGGCGGTCGTTACCGGCAGAGCCGCAAGGGCCGCCGGATCATTCCGTGCATCATCCGCGAGACGGACGACGACGCTGAAGCGACGATCGCCTTCGAAGATTTGCCCGGCCTCGGCGCCGCCGACCGCGGCCGAAACCGCCTCGGAGACATCGGCGGCCGACAAGCCGTAGTTGGCGGCCGCGAAACGATCCACGCTGACGGTCAGGGTGGGCAGACCCGACGCCTGCTCGACGCGAACGTCGGCCGATCCGGGCGTTGCACGAAGGGCGGCGGCGACCCGGTCCGCAGTGGCCTGCAGCTGGGTGAAGTCGTCGCCATAGACCATCACGGCGAGGTCGGTCCGAACCCCCGAGATCAGCTCGTTGAAGCGCAGCTCGATGGGCTGGCTGAACTCGAAGCTGTTGCCGAGTTGTCCGGCGGCGAGCTCTTCGAACCGTTCGATCAGCTCCTCTTTCGGAAGGTTCGGATCGGGCCACTCCTTGCGGTCTTTCAGGACGATGACCGCGTCCGAAATGTTCGGCGGCATCGGGTCCACCGCCGCCTCCGCCGTCCCGGTCCGGGCGAAGACAGTCTTCACCTCGGGCTGGGCCTTGATGACGCGTTCGAGGGCCATCTGCATCGCCAGCGATTGTTCCAGCGAGGCGGACGGCACGCGCAACGCCTGCATGGCGATATCGCCTTCATCCAGGGTCGGAATGAACTCCCGCCCCAAAGAACTGAAGGCGATGCCGCCAATGACGAGGGCGCCGAGCGCGGACGCCAGGACGACTTTGGGCCGGTCGACGGCGGCGCGGATCGCCGGTTCGATCCAGCGCCGCGCGTATCGGAGGATGAAGGTCTCGTGCTCGTGGGCGTGGCCGTGCTCATCGACCTCGACCTTCTTCGGATCCCGGACCAGCAGGGCCGTCATCGCCGGCACGAAGGTGAAGGAGAAGATGAAGGCGCCGACGAGGGCCAGCATCACCGTTGCGCCCATGGGGATGAAGGTCTTGCCCTCCACGCCCTCAAGCATCAGCAGCGGCGTGAAGACCAGGAGGATGATCAGCTGGCCAAAAGCAGCCGGTTTGACCATCTGACGCGCCGCGGCTCCAGCAACCTCGAGCCGCTCCCGACGTGTTAGCATTCGACCGGCTTCGGCCCGCCGCTGGCTGAGCATCAGCAGGGTATTCTCGACCACCACGACCGCGCCGTCGACCAGAAGGCCGAAGTCCAGCGCGCCGAGGCTCATCAGGTTTCCGCTGATGCCAAAGCGGTTCATGCCGATGACCGCGAACAGGAAGCTGATCGGGATCATCAGGGCGGTGATCGAGGCCGCACGGATGTTGCCGAGCAGCAGGAACAGCACCACGATCACCAGCAGAGCGCCTTCGATCAGGTTCTTGGCGACGGTTGAGATGGTCTTGTTGACCAGCGAGCTGCGGTTCAGGACCGGTTCGGCGACAACGCTCGGCGGCAGGCTCGCGGAAACCTCCTCGAGACGTTCGGCTGCGGCTTGGGCCACCGTCCGGCTGTTGCCGCCGGCCAGCATCAGCGCCGTACCAACCACGGCCTCGTGGCCGTCGCGGCTGGCGCCGCCGAGACGCGGCGCCTGGCCAATCTCGACGGTGGCGACGTCGGCGACCCGGACGACCAGTCCGTTGCGGTTGACGACGGGGGCCTGGGCGAGATCCGGGATGGTCTGCGCCAAGGCGTCGGTCCGCACGGTCAAGGCTTCGCCGGACCGCTGGACATAGCCAGCGCCAGCCTGGGTGTTGGCCCGTTCCAGCGCGACGACGAGATCGTTCAGGCTCAGACCGTAACCCGCCAGACGCGCGGCGTCGGGTCGGACCGCATACTCCTTCACATAGCCGCCGTTCACATCAACGCCGGCCAGTCCCTTCGCGGTCCGCATGCGCGGGGCGATGATCCAGTCCTGAACCGTGCGGAGATAGGTTGCGCGGGCCTGGGGCGTGGTCAGGAGTTCGCCTTCGGGCGTCAGATAGGCGCCGCCGGCCTGCCAGCCGGGCTCACCCGGTTTGGCGAGGTTGGCGCTGTTGAACGGCTTGAAGTCGACCGTCCACATCAGCACCTCGCCCAGTCCCGTGGTGATGGGCGCAAGCGCCGGCTCCACGCCTTCGGGCAACCGTTCGCGCGCCTGCGCCATCCGTTCGGCCACCTGCTGGCGGGCGAAGTAGATGTCCGTGTTGTCGGAGAAGATGACCGTGACCTGGCTGAAGCCGTTTCGGCTCAGCGACCGCGTGGTCTGGATGCCAGGAATACCCGCCATCGCGGTTTCGAGCGGATAGGTGACCTGACGTTCCATCTGCTCGGGCGCGAGCGCTGGCGCGATGGTGTTGATCTGAACCTGCCGGTTGGTGATGTCCGGCACGGCGTCGATGGGTAGCTGCGTCAGGTTGTAGAGGCCGAAGGCGGCGACGATCGCCGTCGCCAGGACCACGAACCATCGGAAGCGGACCGAGGCTTCGATAAGTGCTTTGAACATGACGCCCCCTAGTGCCCGTGCTCGGCTTCGCCCTTGGCCATTTCGGCCTTGAGCAGGAAGGCGTTGGCGGACGCCACGCGTTCAGATCCGGTGAGCCCGCGCAGGATCTCGGTGCGGCCCGCGGCCTGGCGGCCTGCGAGCACTTGCACGGCTTGGAAGCCGCCCTCGACCTGCACGAAGACCACGGTGTTTCCATCGACGGTCTGGACCGCCTCGGTGGGCACGGTCATCCCGCCAGTCGCCTCGCCGGTCACGATGGCGCCAGTGACGGCCGAACCGGCTGGCGGCAGAGACGCGCCAGAGGGTCGGGCCCGGATCACGGTCGCGCCGCTTTCGCTGAGACCGGCGTCGGCGGCGACGCCGGTGACGACGGCGTCGAACTCGCCGTTCGGCCCGGTCACGCGCATCGGCGCACCGGCACGCACATTGGCCGCAAGGGCAGGCGGTGCGTTGAAGACCATCTCGACACGAGCAGGATTGCTGACTTCCGCCACCACGCCGCCCTGGGCGACGAACCCGCCCGGACCGACCTGGACGCTGCTGACCACGCCCGAGATCGGACTGGTCACGCTGAGCCTGCCCGAAGCGTTCGGAGAGCCAGCGGCCGCCGAGCGGGCGCGAGCGGCGCGGGTCGCCGCCTCGGCGCTCAGGAACTGGGCGCGTGACGCTTCGACCTCCTGCCGCGCGACGATGCCCTGATCCGCCAGACTGCGATTTCGCTCATAGGCCTGGCGCGCCGCTTCAGCGGATGCCCCGGCCGCGTCGGCGTCCGCGCGGAAGGTCGCCGCCTCGCCGCTGACAAGGCTCACAAGCGGCTGACCGGCGCGGACCGACTGACCCGGCGCGACGAGAACGCGCTCGACGCGACCTCCGACGGCAGCGCCCACGGCAGCGCGAGAATCGACCATCGGCTCTACGCGGCCGGCGAGCCGGGTCTCCCCTCCTCCTCCGCCGCCGACGCCGACGACCGTGATGCCCGCTGCCTGGATCTCTGCTGCGGTGAGTTCAATCCGACCTTCGGTCTCTGCCCCGGCAGCCTCCCCCTCGGCGTGTCCCCCCTCTTCCTCGGCATGGCCGGCTTCGCCTTCGGCGGCAGCCGGCGCGGCGGGTTCGGAGGACCGGGTGGCCAACCAGAGGCCGCCGCCTCCGAGAATGACCAGGGCGGCGACGCCGCCGATCAGCAGGGTCTTGTTCGACGTGCGCTTGCGCATCACTGGGCTCCTTCGAAGGGGGCGCGGCCATCAAGGCGCGCGAGATCGATCTCGGCTCGGACGCGCGCGAGACGCGCGTCGACCGCTGCAGACCGGGCGTTGACGAGGGCGGTGCGGGTCACCCGCAGTTCGACCTGGGAAATGCGGCCGGACTCAAAGCCGATGCGGGACAGGCGATAGGCTTCCTCTGCGGCGGTGACGCCGCCGTCAGCAGCGTTGACGCGACTGACCGAGGCCGAAAGGCGAGCGACCGCGGCAGCTCGGTCCGCCTGGGCTTCCTGCCGCGCACTCATCAGCCGGGCGTCGGCAGCGCGAAACTCGGCTTGCGCCGCTTCGATGTTTCCCCGGTTTCGGTCGAACAACGGCAGCGGCATGCTGACGCCGAAAGTCAGCGCCGTCGCATCTTCCGCCTCGAAGCGGCGGATGCCGATACTGGCGTTGATGTCGGGGCGGGCCTGAACCCGTTGAACATCGATGCGTCGTTCGGCGGCGGACCGTTGGGCTTCGGCGACGCGGACCGTCGGCGCATCCTCGATCACGGATCCGATCGTCGTCGGCGCCTCGTCGAGAAGGCTGTCTTCGATCTGCGTGACCGGAACCGGGATCATGGCGACAGCCGTGAGACGGGCATAGGCCGCGTCGCGTTCCGCGACAGCTTCATCCCGCGTCGCGCGCGCCGAGGCAGCCTCGGCCTCCCCCTGAATGCCGCGGAGGAGAGGTTCGCGACCTTCCTCCACGAGGGTCAGGGCCGCGCGGGCATCCGCGACGGTCAGCGTGAGGGTTTCTTCCGCGAGCGTGGCTCGCCTCTGCGCGGCCTCCGCTTCGGCATAGACCAGGGCCAGGCGGCCTGCGGCGTCGATGACCGCAAGGTCTCGTTGAAGGCCCACTGCGCCGGCCTCGGCGCGAGCGGCGGCGATGCGCGTCGAACGACGTCCCCACAGCTCGAGATCCTGACTGATCGCCAGGGTCATGTCCGCGTTGTTCAGACCCGAATAGGGGCCTGAGCCATAGGCGTTCTCGACATCGAAGCCGAGGACAGGGTTGGGACGCACCCGTGCCTGACGGACACGGGCTTCCGCTGCGTCGTAGTTGGCGCCCGCCTCAAGGGTCGCAGGCGCATTCCCGAGTTGAGCGAGGAGTTGGGCATAGGTCGGAGCTGGGTCAGCCCATACGGGACTGGCCAGGGTCGCCGCGATCGCAGCGAGGGCGCAGCCGACCGCGTAACGCGGCCGCCTGCGAGATGTGGGAGACATGATTCATTTCCAGAGTTTCTGAGGACGAAGAGGCGCGCTAAGGCGCAGGTCTTCGGTCAGACTCTGGGAGGACGCTTCAGGCCGTCAGGCGTGATGGACGCCCGGAAGTCATCCTGTCGGCCGCTTTGCAGAGGAGGCTCGCCGAACGACGGAGCAAAGGCGTCCACGGCAGGACCGCGCGCCGTTGAGGTGTGATGGCAGTGGCCGTGCGAGCAGATCCCGTGACCGCCGCTCTTGCCGCTGTGGTCGCCGTCGCTTTGATCATGATCGACGACCGCGTGAGCCGCAGGCGGTTCCGGCAGACAGGTCGCGGCGTCGACGGCGGGCGCAAAGAAGAAGGCGGCGAAGACAAGAGTCATCGCCACGATCAGCTTCGCCCATGTCGTCATCGACCAGGTCATCGCGCGCTGCATACTTTCGTTCTCGAAGTCAGGCAATGCGTTACAAAGTCCGAGCAGCGGCGTGGGCTGCGCGGCTCTCCGCCCTAGCCTGCACCAAGATCGAAATGGCGGACTGGAGGAAGACTCCGCCCAGCAGAAGGCCCGCCAGCAAGTCCGGCCACCGGGATCCAGTCAGCCAGACCAGCCCGCCGGCCGCGGCGACGCCCAGGCTGTGGATCAGATCGTTCCGTGTGCAAAGCCAGACGGAGCGCACGTTGGCGTCACCGTCACGGAAACGCACGAGCAGCAGGGCGGCGATTAGATTCGCGGCGAAGCCGACCAGTCCCAGACCGGTGATGACGACGCCTTCGGGCGGCTGCCCCGTGACCGCTCTCCAGACGGCGTAGCCGAGAATGCTCACGGCCATGACGAGGAGGCTTGCGCTTTTGAAGACTGCAGCGCCGGACCGCACCTGCACGGACTTGCCAATGGCCCAGAGGCTGATAGCGTAGGTGGCGCTGTCGGCCAGGAAGTCCATGGCGTTGGCGGCGAGAGCCGCCGAGCCCTGCATGAGACCACCGGCGGCGACCGCGAAGAACCCACCCAAATTAAGGGCGATGACGGCCACCAGCACACGCCGATAGGCGGGCGAGGCCCCGTCGAACCGGACCTGATGGCCGCAGCAGCCTCGTGACGGGGCGCAGGATTCTGTCGGGGCGGGCGTCGTCATGCGACCTTCATGCATCCTCTAGCCACTAGAGGATCAAGCCCTATATTTCGCGAATGGCCAGAGACCCATCCCCTCCCCCGCTCCGGACGATCGGTCGCCTCTCAGCCGAGACCGGCGTGAAGGTTCCGACGATCCGGTTCTACGAGCAGATTGGCCTGATGAAGGAAGCGCCCCGCACGGCAAGCGATCGGCGCCTCTACGACGGCGCGGCGACGCGGCGGCTCGCTTTTATTCGTCACGCGCGACAGCTGGGTTTCGAGATCGACGACATCCGCGCCCTGCTGGCGCTGTCCGACGAACCCGACCGCCCCTGCACGGAGGTCAACCGGATCGCCGAGCGCCAGCTTGCGGCGGTTGAGACTCGCATCGCCGGGCTTCAGACGCTCCACGCCGAGCTCGCCCGGATTCAGGCGGCGAGTTGTTCGGGTGGGCGGATCTCCGATTGCCGGGTGATCGAGGCGCTCGGAAACCATGCGCAATGCGACGGTCCTCACGCATAAGTGCGACGCTCGGCCTCCACCATTTCAGACGGTCGTGGTTGTCCCGGTCAGGTGAACTGCTGGGCGGCATCGTTGAGCGCCTTCGCCAATCTCATCGCCCCCACAGGGTCGCCGGCCGGGACCATGTGCGACACCATGCCTTTGATCGCCATGGGATGAGGCCCGCCGCCGTACGTCGGTTGAGCGAACGCGGCCGCTTGGCCAATGAACATCACCGGCAACGCCGCTTTTCGATCCGGCCCAAGCGCGGCGAGCCAGTCCTCGTTCGTAATCTCGGCGAGCGGCGCGATGATGCCCTCGACCTGCCGGAAATAGTCGGAGATGACCGCTGCTTCGGGAAATGCCGTCGCAGGCGCGGGCCACAGGGCATCGTAGTCGAGCAGGTTCTTTACGTTCAGGACCACCAGCCCATGGTCCGCCTCGCACGCCTCGATCTGATCGGAGGCCTTCTTGATGTTGTCGTAAATCGTTCGGGCGCTTCGGCTGTGCAGGGTCTTCAGGGCCAGAGCCCAACGCCTGGAGCGGAAGGTCAACATAACGTCCGGATTGTCGCCCTTCGAGGACGAGGGGTGATCCAGCTTCACCTCGTCAGCAAACGTCATGGCCAGGGCGGCGACATAGAGCTCGATGACCTTGTTGCCGGCGTCATCGGTCACCGGGCTGGCGGCATTCTGCAGCACGGTCGTCTTCGCCAGCATCTTCAGATGGGGGATCAGCTCCCCGAAATCCTTGTGTCCGGCGACTCTCACCACTTTGCCGGCGAGATCGACGAAACCCATCGCCGCGCGCAGTACAGGCCGCGGATCCAGCGGCCTCAGAGCAGGATTTCGCCACATCTCGATGACGTTCGTCATCTGCAGCGCCTCATCCTGCGACGCGCCCGCCAGATCCACGCCGTGTTCCGACAGGATCTCCAGAAAGCGATCAACCGTCGCCTCTGCGCTCGTGAAAGAAGGGTAGGACATCAGGTCACCTGTCGCTCGCAATCGCTCCGCACAGTCTAGCAGCTTCAATCCGCCAGACCTGACCGCATGCCGCTCGCGCGAGAGGATCGACTCGACCGGGGATCTGACCCTAGACTGTATGGCGGCGGGTTCCGGAACGGATAGGCGTTGATCGAGAGCCAGGGGACGCGAAGGCGTCGGCGGCGATCAGCGCTGAAACACCCGGCTTCCGTACAGAAGTTCCAGGCCCGCCCCCTTTTCTCGCCCTTATTCGTCGTCTGGGTCGATGAGGCCTGCGCGAACCGCCACGGCGACCGCTTCGATCCGGGTTCTTACCCTTAGCTTTGCGCAGGTCTTTTCCAGGTAGCTATCGACTGTTCGCGGCGAGAGGCCGACGATCTGGCCGATGTCGGCAGAGCTCTTGCCCCGGCTGACCCACAGGAGACACTCGGATTCGCGTGGGCTGAGCGCGGGGATCTCGCGGGGCTGGGCCGGTGACGCGCAATCCATGGACAACTCCTCAACTGAACGAGATTCACGTTGCGCGGGAATCGCCGTCTCCGGCAACGACAGTGAATTGCGGGCTTCCCGCCATTTTCTTGCGGAAGCCCCTCATCGGCTCTCGTCGGTTGCGCGGCTTGCGCCCGCCGCGCCTTTGATTCATGCTTCCGGTGCCGACGTCCGCGTTGGTGGGGCCTGGAATCCCCTGTGCGACATCAGATCATCGACGACCCTGCGCGCTGCGTGGATGTCGGTTGCCGACGCCTGTGGAGGCGTGCGCTGACGCGTGCGAGACCCTGTGCGCGGTCTCGCCCGGATTCCGGACTTCCCGTGAAGAAGTCGGAGAGGCGTGGTGACAGACACGGAGCAGCTGGGAGCGGAGGGGCAGGACGGTCTGGGCCGTCTGTACCGTCAGTACGCCCCATGGCTGGGCCGGCGTCTGCGCGGGCGCATCGGCGCTGATGCGGCTGCGGACGTCGTTCAGGAGACCTACATCCGGGCCGCGCCCTACGTTCTGTCCAACATCCGGCATCCCAAAGCCTTCCTGCTGCGCATCGCTCTCAATCTGTTGAGCGACGAGAGGAGACGTGACGCTCGGCAGCAGCGCTTCCGTGAGACAGCGCCCCCGCCTGACAGCGAAGCCGCGTCGCAATTCGATGCGACCGTTTTGACCGAGATCATCCGTGCGATGCCGGCGCTCTATCGAGATGTCTTCGTTCTCAACCGCTTTGGCGGTATGACCTATCCTGAGATCGCCCGGACGCTCGACATCAGCGTAAAGACCGTGGAGTGGCGAATGGCCCGGGCGCTCGACTACTGCACGTCTCGGCTGGACCTTTAGGCAAGACGGATGACGATCGAGGCGGAGGCCGACATCAGGCGCAAGGAAGCCGTCGAGTGGTTCGCTCGGCTCAATCAGCGCAAGGTCACGACAGCGGACGTGCGCGGCTTCAGCGTCTGGCGCCGTCATCCGGACAATGCGCGCGCCTTCCAGAAGGTCGAGGCCATGTGGGACGCGGCGGGCGCTCTTGCCGGCAACCCGGAGATGGCCGCTTTGACCACTGAAGCGGTCCGGGCCGCCCAAGGCCGCAGACGGAGACCGTCCGGCCTGCTGGTTCCCCTTGGCGTTGCGGGCGCAGCGGCTCTGGCGATCTGTGTCGTCAGCATCGCCTGGCTTCAGCAACGCCCGGTGTCCTATGCAACGGCGATCGGGGAGCAGAGGACCGTGCAGCTGGACGACGGCTCAAGGATCGTTCTGGACACCAACTCTGTCGTTTCAGTCCGTTACACGCGGGACAACCGCTCGGTCACCCTGACCTCCGGCCAGGCGATGTTTGATGTCGAAGACGATCCGTCACGTCCGTTCGTCGTGGCGGCGGGCGACACCCGGGTCACCGCCTTGGGCACCCGGTTCGATGTGCGCCGGTCGGGCGAAGGCGCGCGGGTCATCCTGGTCGAGGGCCGCGTCGCCGTTCGACAGGAGGAGGCGCGGTCCGCGCAATGGTCCCTCAAGCCTGGCCAGCAGGTTACGACATCGGCGGACCGGCCGCGCGTGATCGCGGCCAATGTTCCTGCCGCGACGAGCTGGACCGTCGGACGACTGACGTTCGAGAACACGCCCATCTCGGTCGCCGTGGCGGAGGTCAACCGATACAGCCGCGAGCCGATCGAACTCCGAGATCCCCGCATCTCCGAAATACGGGTCAGCGGGGTCTTCAATGCGGGCGACATCGACGGCTTTGTCGCCGCGCTCACGGACCTCTATCCCCTCAGGGCGACGCGAAGCGCCGAGGGTCGCATCGTACTGGCCGGCGGCGCCTGAAAATAATCTGCCTCCGGACTTAGGGGAAACCCCGCGACCCAACGTCTCCTCCCCGCCCCGCAAGTTCGCGGGTAACTAACGGGGGAAACCATGGGCCACGGATACACTTCAACCGCGCTCGCCGCGCTGATGCTGGCAGTCGCGACGCCGGTGATCGCACAGTCGTCGGACAGCGTCCGGCGCTTCGACATCGCCGCCGGGCCTCTGGAGCGCACGCTGCCCGCCTTCGGCCGCCAGAGCGGTCTGCAGATCCTTTACCCGAGCGCGCTTGTGGCGGGTCGCCAGTCTCCGGCCGTCAGCGGCGACTACACGCCAGAGGCGGCGCTGCAGCTGATGCTCCGAGACAGCGGGCTGAGCTATCGGCAGAGCCGCCCCACAGTCTTCGTACTGGTCGATCCGTCGGTCCGCGCCGAAAGCGAGCAAACGACCGAACTGGATGAAGTCGTGGTCACCGGAACCTACCTCAGGGGAGCCGACAGCACCTCCCCCGTGATGATTGTCACGCAGGCGGATGTCGATCGACAGGGGCGCGGGACCGTCGCAGAAACCCTGGCGGCCATGCCGCAGAACTTCACTGGCGCGGCCCATGAAGGCTCGACCAACACCGGAGCCGACCGCTCCGGGCGCAATGTCGGCTCTGCGACGGGCGTCAATCTTCGCGGCCTCGGTGCGGATGCGACCCTCGTCCTTGTCAACGGCCGGCGCGTCGCAGGAACCGGTAACGCCGGGGACTTCGCAGACATCTCGAACATCCCGTCCAGCGCGATCTCCCGAGCGGACGTCCTTCTCGACGGCGCGTCGGCGCTTTATGGCGCGGACGCTGTAGGGGGTGTCGTCAACATCATCCTGAAGTCCCGCTTCGAAGGCGCTGAGACCCGCATCAGGGTGGGCGGCACGAGCGACGGCGGAGCGGAAGAAATCCTCTTCTCCCACGCCGGCGGACTCAACTGGGGAAGCGGCAGTCTGGTCGCCGCCTACGAGTATCACGACCGCGGTGAGCTCAGGGGTTCGGACCGCGACGCGACTGCGGATGCCGACCTGCGGCGGCTCGGAGGCACCGATCACCGGCTGCTCACCGCCGCTCCGGGAAACATCGTCCGCCTCGACGCCGCCACAGCAACCTATCTTCCGCTCTTCGCCATCCCGACCGGGCAGACTGGCGTTGGACTGACGCCCGGCGATTTCATCGCCGGGCGGATCAATCGGACCAACCAGCTTGAAGGCCAGTGGTTTCTGCCGCGCCAGGAGCGGCAAAGCCTTTTCCTGGCCGCCCGACAGAACCTGCCTGCCGGGTTCAGCATCGACGGCGACATCCGCTACACCGAGCGGGACTTCTTCCTGAACACGAGCGCCGACGCAGGCGTGTTCACGGTGACGCGCGCAAACCCCCACTTCGTCTCGCCAAACGGTTCGGCATCCCACGACATCGCCTATTCCTGGATCAATGACCTGGGTCCGGGGCGCTCGGAAGGTCGTACGGAAAGCCTCGGCGGGGCGCTAGGCGTCTCCGGCGAAATCGTCGGGTGGAACGTCTCTGCCTATGCCAGTGGCGCGCAGGAGACGACCAGCCGTCGTCTTTCAAACCGGGTCCAGACGACCTTTCTTCAGGAGGCCCTCGGCGCTCGGGCGGACATCCCGACCACGCCGTTCACGACGGCGGCGAACGGCTTCTTCAACCCCTTCGGAGCCCCCGCTGCGAACTCCGCGGCGATCCTCGCCCACATCGGCTCGGGGTACACCGACACTGACTGGGCAAGCACGGTCGCTTCGTTCAACGTAAAGGTCGACGGCACGATCCTTGAGCTTCCCGGCGGGCCTTTGCGGGCCGCCTTCGGCCTGGACTTCCGTGCTGAGCAGTTCGAAACCGGCGGCGAGAGCTTTCTGTCGGGCACTGCGCCTCGCATGACCGCACCGGTGTCCTACGAACGGGATGTTTCCTCGGCCTTCGCCGAACTCCGGATCCCGATTGTCGGTCCTGAAAACGCCCACGTCGGGATCGAGCGACTGGAGCTGTCGCTTGCCGGCCGGGTGGAAGACCACGAGAGGGTCGGCAGCACAAGCAATCCCAAGGTGGGCTTGCTGTTCGGCCCAACGCCCGATCTGGTGTTGCGTGCCTCGTGGGGCACGTCCTTTCGCGCGCCATCCCTGAGGGAACTTCAAAGCGCCTACCAGATCGGCCCCTCGTTCCTGAGCAGAGGCGGCGGGAACGTCCTGACACTCATCCAGTACGGCGGGAACCCCGATCTCCGACCGGAAACCGCGGAGTCCACCACGGCGGGCTTCGTCTGGACACCGGCGGCCCATGAAGGCCTTCGGCTCGAGGGCAACTGGTTCCGGACCCGGTTCAACGACCGCATCGGTAATCCCATCATTCAGAATCTTGCCAACGCCCTGAACGATCCGTCCTTCGCACCCTTCGTTCGCTATGTCTCGCCGACGACGTCCGCCGAAGACCGGGCGCTCGTGCAGGCGTTGCTCGACCATCCGGGCAACTTCAATCCGACGGTCTTCCCGGCGACATCGTATGGCGTGATCGTCGACAACCGTTTCGTCAACGCGGCTGGATTCGAGGTCGAAGGCGTGGACCTGTCGGCGCGCTACCGGTTCGAACTGTCGGGCTGGCAGGCGACGATCGATGGAACGGTCACTCATCTGCTGACCAATGACCGCAAGGTCACAACAGCCGCGCCGGTTGAAGATCTTCTCGGCGACCCAAACTTCCCGGCGCGATGGCGTGGTCGCGCCGGAACGCAATGGGTGCGTGGGCCTCTGGCGCTGGGATTGATCGCGAACTACGTCGGCGCGGGCCGTGACCCGATGACAAACCGTCAGATTGACGACTGGACCACCTTTGACGGTCAGGTCCGTTACGACTTCGCGGCAGATTGGGTCGAAGGCCTCTCCCTGGCTCTGAACATCCTGAACCTCGCCAACGCTGCACCGCCCTTCTACGACTCGCCAAACGGGGTCGCTTTCGACGGGGCCAATACGAACGCGCTCGGTCGACAGGTCTCGCTCCAGCTCACCAAGCGCTGGTGACCGATCATGCGCATCAAGCTGATCAGCGCGCTAGGCGCGCTCGCCCTCGCCTGCCCGTCACCGTCTCTTTCGGAACCCCTGACGATCGAGACCCTGCTCGGCCTCGAGAGCTTTGGACGTATCGATATCGATCCGTCCGGCTCAGTGGCCGTCTTTGAGGAGCGCCGAGCGAGAGGCGATCTCCCACGCTACGATCTGCAGCCCGAGGGGGCTCTCCGGTATGCGAGACTTTACCGGTTCAATGTCGACACGCCGTCGGAGATCCGCCCCCTGCTGCCGATGGACGACGGCGCCGGCTACACCATGGGGCCCTTCTCTCCGGACGGTTCCCGGCTGGTGGTCTTTCGCCTCCAGGACCTGACGTTCCGGCTCGGGATCGTGGACCTGCGGGCCGGCGCCGTCGCCTGGAGCGATCTTTCTCCCGAGAGCGGTGCATGGGGGCGTTCGGTCCAATGGATCTCGAACGTCGAACTGCTCGTGCTCGGCATGCCGGATGGAGCCCTGCCGCCTCGCCTCGCGATGCAGAACGCAACACAGAGACGCCTCCCCGATCTCTGGGCGCAGGCCGCTCGGGGAGAGCCCGCCTTCGTGTCCGTCGGACAGGGCGCGGCGGCGGAGGTGCGCGAGACCCGCAGGCTGTGGCGCGTCCATGCCAATACGGGCGCAGCGGTCGTCCTGTCGGAAGGCGACTTCCTCGATTTCGAAGCCTCCCCGGACGGAAAACATGTCGCCGTGCTGAGAGACGGTCCACTGGCCCCTCCCCCCGGACTCGACGTCTCGACCGAGTTTCGCAGGGCGCGTTCGTTGCGCCTCGTGGACACGGTGACTGGCCGGTCGATCGACCCGCCAGAAACTGCAGACATCTCCACCAGTCTCCTCGGCTGGTCTGCGAACTCCTCGGAGCTTCTCGTGGCGAGCATCGGGCCCGCCCCTGCCCGCCTTCTTTCCGTGACGCCCTCGGGCGAGGTCCGGGATCGAACGCCGACGGGCGTGGCGCCCGACACGACGCCCGACGTCTTTGGTAGCCCCACGGCGCATGCGGCCTGGCTCGGCGAGGGAGCCGTCGTTCGCGGGACACGAGACGGGCGACTCGGCTGGTGGGCTCAACGTGGGACGGAAGCCGTCCTCGCCAACAGCCTGAGCGAAGGCGGCCGTGTGCTTGCCCAAGGCCAAGATGCGGCTCTTATCGAAGATCACGGCCGCGTCCTTCGCCTTCGACATAATCTGTCGGCGGAAGACCTTGGCCCGACAGGCAATCTGGCCCGTCTTTCGGGAATCCTGGGGCATCGGCGCGCGACGGATCCGATGGGCGCCGTCCAGGCGGAGATCGTAGGAGACGGCGGCCAGTTGTGCCGTGTGTTCGCGGACGCTCTACCCGCACCGTCACCCTGCGTCGACGCGGCGCCCGGAGCCAGCGTCAGCTGGGACCGACAGATCAGCGTCGGGATTGGAGCAGAGGGCCGCGCCTCGAACCGGCTGGAAGTCCGTAGCGCGCTAGGCTCCGAGATCGTCAGACGTCTCAATCCGGAACTGGACACCGTTTATGTTCCGCAGGGTCGCCTGATCACCGGACCGAACGGAGCGCGAGGCTGGGTCTATCTGCCCGAGACGACGACCCAGCCCCCGCCGGTTGTCGTCATTCCCTATCCAGGCAAGACCTACCCCACTGCGCCTCGCGCCATGACTCCCGAGGCTGTTCAGATGACACTGAACGGGGGACTGCTGGTCGCGGCAGGCTATGCGGTGATCTATCCGGACCTGCCTGCGAACGCCGAACCCTCGGCCGGCCTCGCGGACCGGATCCTCGCTGTCGTCGATGCAGCGGCCGTCGACGGCTCGATCGACGCCGACAGGATCGGGCTATGGGGTCACAGCTTCGGCGGGTGGTCGGTTGTCATGAGCGCCGCGCAGTCGGAGCGCTTCAAAGCGGTGATCGCCGTCAACGGGGCCTATAACCTGCCCCTGTCTCTCTCTGCGATGTCACCGCACCAGCGGATGCAGGGGGACAACACCATAGACGCGATCAGCGGTGCGCGTTGGCTCGAGACCGGGCAAGCGGGCATGCTGCAATCCTTCTGGAGCGATCCCGAGCGCTATAGACGAGGTAGCCCATTTGAAGCCGCCGATCGGATCGCGGCGCCGGTGCTTCTGTTTCATGGCGAGTTGGACTTCTTGGGGGCCCACGCCGAGCAGATGTATGCGGCGCTCGTACGCCTCCGGAAGCCGGCCGCGCTGACCTATCTGTTCGGCGAAGATCACAGCATCCACAACCCGGGCAACGCCCGAATCTACTATGAACAGGTGATCGACTGGTTCGATCGGTATCTCAAACCCGAGACGCCGCGATCCTCGCCTGCCATCGCCGCAGCCACCCCTCCGTCAACGCCAGGGTGAGCAGCCGGGAGAACCCGCCTCGCCAGACAAGGGCCTCGCGCGTCATGTCGTCCGCGAGGCCCTGTGGCAGAAGTCCCGCACCGGCCAGCTCGCCTTCGAGCAGATATGTACGCAGGAAGTCGAGGTTCCGGGCCACAGCTTCACCATAGAAGGCCCCAAGTTCCCCTTTCGACCGCCGGTCAAATATGGAGGGCGGAATGGCGTCCGCGTAAGCGGCTCGCGCCGCGTAACGGTCTCGTCCACCCCAGGCGAGATCAACCGAGGACCAGGCCAGACCCGCCTCCATGACCGGTTGGCTCAGGAGCGGGTTGACGCATGGTCCATGGCGGCTGCGTACGGCGCTCCCCTGATAGGCCTGGCCGTTGACTAGCCCTAGTATCTGCATCGCCTTCGCGGGCGGCACGCCCTTGAGGTCGTCGAGCCACGGGTGTTTCCGGTCACGCATCCGCGTGTGATGAGCTCGGCGGGCCCTGAGCCAGGTGTTCGGCCAGAGCGACTGGCCCGTCCAGCGCGCGGCGCCACGCAGGACTTCGGCCCGCGCCCGCAGGCCCCTCTCCCGCACCTCGTCGAACGCGACCAGGAAGGTCGGCATCTGGAAAAAGACCACGTCACCACCCTGCCCCGTGAGGGAACCCCAGGCGCCCGAACTCTGTACCCTCGCCGCAATGTCTTCGTTGTAGTCGGTATCGAGGTCGTTGACCGGGGGACGGAAACTGTCCGCCGACCTGGCGAGACGCGCTGCCGAAAGCGTCAGTCCTTCCCGTTTCACCTCCGTGAGTCGGTAGCCGTCTCGCTCGACGACAGGCCGCGCGAACTCGCGCTCGTCGCCCTCCGGATCGTCCACGAAATGATTGACCCATTGCGTGACCCGGGCCCGCTGGCTGTCCGTGAGGGCGCCGGCCACGATCGCCGAGTCCAGACCCCCGCTGACTTCGACGACCCAGCTGCGCTGTCCCGCCAAGGCTTGCACCGCCCGATCGACCACCTCGCGAAGATCCGGTCGGCCCCGCTCCAGCGCCGTCCGGTAGATATCGGACGGTGACCAGATCTGTCGGGACCGGACACGGGCCTGACTGATGTTGAGGAGTTCGCCGGATGCCACGGGCGTGAAGCCAGACAGGGCCAACTCGTGGCGATAGCCGCCGCTCCTTCCCATGAGCCCTCTGACCGAGCCCCAGTCGATGGCGAGATCATCGGGCATGAGGCAATCCAGGGCGGGCGGGGCGTCTGGCGCGATGACGCTTACGCCGTTCTTTCGCCAGGTCACCGCCTCGACGGCCCCGGAGGGATCTCGCAGGATCGCGACATCGGCCGAGGTCCGCCGAACGAGCACATAGCGCCCCCAGTGGGATGACACGATGTCTGTCGCGCGCTCTGAATCGAGAGTGCGACAGGCCAGGACGCCGCGTTCCGCGGGCGACAGTGGACGACCCGCGCGATCGAATATCTCGCCAATCAGAACGCCGTGGCCGTCGAGCGCCGCGACGGCATCGACCTTGGAAGTCGCGGGCGCATAGACGGCAATGAAGGGATGGGCAAATCGTCGGCTCCAGCCCGAACCGGCGAGGCGGCGAGCGATGGTTCGAGACAGCGCCTCCAGCGCCGCGGCGCTATCCCCCACCAGAACGACATAGGAGTCCGCTGTCACGGTCAGATCGCCATGATGGGGCGGTAGATCGTCAGTGTGTCCGGCGACTGGCTCACACAGTGCTCGTCCACCTGGAGCCAGCAGTGCGCCAGGAATGGCCAAACCCTGACGCCGAAGACCCACTCCGCGTCCAGGTCTGCAGCATTCAGGAACCGAAGCAGGAGCTCGGCCTGAAACAGACACGCGCCGACGGTCGGCGCATAGGGAAGCATCCGACGAAACAGGCTGACGCGCGCCGCGATAGCCTCAAGATCGTCACGCCGACCATGTCGCCCGGAGACCCGCCGTGAAAGATCCTGAAGCGTAGGCTTGCGGCGTGCCGTATCCGCCCAAAGCATGGCGAATGTCGCCACGTCGGCGACGGTGGGTCTGCCAACCGATGCCTCCGGGAGCCGACGAGAAGGTATCGCAGGTGGCGGCGCGCGATGGCGCTGCGCTTGGCCAGATTGAAGAAGCTCGCCGGCGGCCAGTTCCAGCATCAAATCCATCGGCGCCAGTACGGTCGCCCCCTCGACACGGACATCACCGCACTCGGGAACGAGGAGATAGCCGTCTGTCGCCAGATCGAGCAGGACCAGGTCCGAGCCTACCTTGACCGCGTGAACCGATGCGTCGAGCTCTCCGCGTTCGAGAGATCCGTGGAAAAGATTGGGGATGGCGGTCTGCATGCGGCGGTCCGGAACGAGAGTTTGACTGTGATTGAGCAGCGCGGGGCGGCAGATCGGGCCGTCAGCGATGACGGCCCGTCCGCAGTCAGCCGACCGGCATGTCCCACTTCATGTGGGAGTTGAGCTCGACCAGCTCGCCGTCCAACGCGGCGCGTGTCAGGCGTCGCGCCTGACCCAGCCGCAGCACTCGGTTGGTGGCTTTCATCGCCATCCTCCGTGTTGTCGTGACACCCCTGATCTTCGACGCCGCGTTCGGGGCATGCCGGGCGTTCGGGCCGCCCTTACGGACGGCCCTTCGGCTCAGGCGCCCGGCGTGATGTCGTAGCGCTCGATGCCGTTCAGCTCGACGAACTCGCCTTCGACGCCAGCGCGGGTGAGCTGACGAGCGGCGCCCAGGCGAACGAGGCGCGAGATGCTCTTGGTGGTCATAGTCGTCTCCTCTTTCTGAAGGTCGACAGAAGGTCGACGACGAACCATCAGCGCCCGATCCCAAATCGATTCAAACGATATTGCGCGTGTATTCGGACTCGTCGGGATCAAGCCGCCGGATGCGGGCGGCGAGGAGGCTGGCGGCGATCCGCCACCGCGCATAGTAGGCATCTAGCCGATCGCCTTGGTCCGGCGTCTCCGTATCGATCATCGCTTCGCCCAGGCGTCGCAGGGGCGCGAGCCGGCGTCGGACCCGGATCAGACTTTCGACCAGGGGCTGACTTTCGCAGCGAGCGACGACATCCGCGATCCATCGATCAACCGATTCATCGGTCGCATCGGTCGGCCCCGGGACCGCGCAGTTGCGGGAGGCGAGCCGGACATGGGCGGCCTCCAGGTCGAGCAGCCCGACGATGTCCTCAAACGGCGCCGCGCGGGTGAAATACCCGAGGCCCCGCCGATCCTCGATCAGACCTTCGCCGCACAATCGCGAGAGCGCCTCTCGCACGGGACTTGTGCTGAGCTTGAGCGAGGCCGCGATGTCCGCGACCGACAGGTGTTGACCCGGCGCGAGACCGTCCTCGATCGCCGTTCGCAGACTGGCCATGGCCATACCGAAGGGATCACGCTGCCTCATCCGGGTCGCGGCGGATACGGCCGCCCTCCCCGTAGATAGACGACCGCCCTGTGAAGGGGCGCGCGCGCGGGTGAGTAGCGTCTAGGATGAGTTCCGCAATAATCTTGCGCCATGACCGCAGCTTTTACGTCGTTGATATTTCTACGCTTTCATTTGACGCATGGCTGATGCATTTTTCAACCTGTAGGGGTAGGGAGTATAGCTCGCGTGATGTGGATGACCGGGGCATAGACCGACAGATGGACTCCCAGCACCCCCTGACGCCGAACGCCGTCCTCTCCTCCAGCCTGCGCCTCATCCGTACGCACAGACGCATGCGAACGATCGACGTGGCCCAGGGAATGAATATGGCCCTGAGGTCGTACGAGCATTTCGAGTCCGGCGCGGGCCGGATCAACATCGAACGGATTCATCGCTTCGCTGAGGTCACCGACAGCGATCCTCACGGCATCCTGGCGGCCCTCGCGCTGGGTTCCCCGGACTTCGCCTTGCGGTGCGCCGACAACAAACTTGCGACCATTCTGGTCGTCGTCCTGCAGGAGTTCGACGAGGAAGCCGGCGACGCCATCAACGACCTCGACGCCCGCACCCTGATCAACACCTTCACCAAGACGCTTCGGGATCTGGCCGTCCAGTCCGTGCATCGTGATGCTGAAGCTGACGCCTGGCTTGAGGAACGTCGCGCCCGGCTGATGCGCCCGACACGCGACGATGCCGGCTGACCGAGAGACCGGCCGTACACGGCCACCGTAGGTTTACGGCGCCAAGGTCACGGTCTTTCCAGACGCGCCTTGAGCGCCCTCCATAGGGCATGTCCCTCACGCCGACACCGCCGGGCGCGCTCGCGTCGTCGATCGACGCCCTGTCTGATCGACAGTTTGAGTGCCTGCTGCTGGCCGCCACGGGTCTCTCTTCGGCCGGGATTGCCGAGAAAATCGGCATTTCGCCGCGCACGGTGGACGAGCATCTGGCCGCAGCGTGCGAGGCGCTCAACGTGCGCACCCGCATCCAGGCCGTCGCGCGTCTCGCCAAGGTCACACGCGATCTCTCCGAACCCCGGTCCTTCCTACCGTAGATCTCCCACGGGGATTTCGCGGGTGGCCCGCAAAGCCTCGTCTCTGGTGAGGTGAAGCCTTCTCGAAGGAGGCTTTATGCTCGAACTGGCCGCTGTTCTCGCCCTCTCGCAGGCCTGCGCCCCTTCGGTCGCGCCTGAAACGATCGCGGCGATCGCCCACGTCGAAAGCGGCTTCGACCCTCTGGCGATCGGCGTGAACCGGGGCGGGATAGCGCCAGCGCGCGCCCGCGACGCGAGCGAAGCGGCGCGCGTGGCCCGGGCCCTCCTGGCCCGCGGCGCCAACATCGATCTCGGCCTGGCCCAGATCAACAGCAGCAATCTGGGGTGGCTGCGTCTCTCGGTCGAGGACGCCTTTGATCCCTGCCGTAACCTGGCGGCGGCGGCGACCGTGCTGCGGGCCGGCTACCAAGTGTCGGGAGACGCCGCAGCCGACCGCCAGGCCGCGCTCAGGATCGCCCTGTCCCGCTACAACACCGGCGACGCCCGACGTGGATTCCGAAATGGCTACGTCTCCAAGGTCGAGGCCGCGGCGGTTCGGCTGCGGCTGGCCGCGCCCCCTGTCGCCCCGAGCCTGGTTGCTCCGGACCCCACCGAGCCCGATCCGACGCCGCCGGCGCCGCCGGCTCCCGCATGGGACATCTTCGGCCGCCAGCGTGCCGGCCTCGTCGTCTTTTCAATCTCAGTCGAACGGTGAACCCGATGAGCCTGATCGCTTCCGCGCGCCGCCCTTCCCGCTCCTTCGCAGCGACCCTCTCCATCGCCCTGGCCGCGACGGCCCTCACAGCTCAGCCCGCCTTGGCGTCGGCGAACGTCGAGGGTCTGCTTCAGAACGTTGTCGACATGCTGACGGGAAACACTGCCCGTCTCCTGGCCGTCCTCGCGGTCGTGGTTGTCGGAATTCTCTGGATGTTCGGCCTGTTCGACCTGCGGCGAGCGGCGATCGTGGTGCTCGGCATCGTCGTGGTCTTCGGGGCCGCTGAAATCGTCAATCTGATCACGGGCGGGTCCTGATGCCCGCGCCCGGCCAGCTCTTACTGATCGGAACGGTATCGGTGCTTCTGGCTCTCTGCCTGGCGCTGGGACTCGGACTCATCGGTCCGAAGCGGTTCGCCCAGCTGATAGGCGGCGGCGCCTGCGGGATCACGCTCGTCTGCACGGGCATCTGGCTTGCCGATGGAGGCGGGCATGGCTGAGGAGCGCCTGACGGAGGATCCCTTGTTCCTCGCCTGCACACGGCCAGCGATGGTGATGGGCGTGCCGATGGAGGCGATGGGCGTCAACGTCATCCTATCCGGCGTGGTCTTCCTCGTCGGAGGAAGCCTGCTCTACCTCCTCGTCGCGCCGGCCCTCCATCTAGTGTTCCGCGCCATCTGCCGCGCGGACCACAACGCCTTTCGCCTCCTCTTCGTCTATGTCGACACCAAGGGACGTAGCCGCAACGGCGCCCTGTGGGGCGGCAGTTCCGTCTCGCCCCTACCCCTTGTTCGTCGCTACCGGCCGTCGGAGCTCGTCCGTGGCTGACGACAGAATCTCTCCGACCCGTCTGAGGCGCGAGACCGCGGTCGGTTCACAGCTGCCGTATGCCCGGCATGTGAACGACCATGTCGTCGCCCTCGACAGCGGCGCCCTGATGCTGGTGTTCCAGATCGACGGTGCGAGCTTCGAGACCGCCGACGCCCGCGACCTCAACGACTGGCACATCAAACTGAACCAGGCCTGGCGCAACCTGGCCGACGACCGGCTGGCCATCTGGCACCACATCGTCCGGCGGGAGGTCGCCCCCGCGACCTCCGAGGGATATCGGTCAGAGTTCGCCGCCGGACTGGCCGCGGATTACGAAGCCCGCATGGCTGGCCGCCGGCTCTGGGTGAACGAGCTGTTTGTCACCCTGGTCCTGCACCCGGGGCGGGACGGCGCCGACCGCGCCGCCGCCCTGATGCGACGTTTGCGGCGAGCCCGCCGGGACGACGGCGAGATGATGACGGCGCAGGTCCGACGGCTGGAGGACGCCGGCCGTGACCTCGCCCAGTATCTGGATCGCTACACGCCCAGACAGCTGGGTCTCTTCGAGCGCAACGGTCTTTGGTTCTCGGAGCCACTGGAGATCATGGCCCTGATCCTGACAGGACGGCGCTCTCCCACGCCCCTCGTCTACGGCCACCTCGGCGCCGCCGCTTACACCGTTCGCGCTATCTTCGGACGGGAGACGCTCGAGTTGAGGGACACGGCGGGAGAACGGTTCGGCGGCATCCTCGCGATCAAGGAATACCCTGCGACGACACGCCCCGGCCTCTGGGACGCTTTGCTCAATGCCCGTTTCGGCTTCGTCATGGCGCAGTCGTTCGCCTTCCTCTCCAAGCCGGCGGCTCGGGCCGTCATGGAGCGAAAGCAGAACCAGATGGTGTCGGCCCGCGATCGCGCCGGGTCCCAGATCGAGGGGCTGTCGGACGCTCTGGACGATCTGGTGAGCAACCGCTTCGTCATGGGTGAGCACCAGGCCTCGGTTCTCGTCCACGGCGACACGCCTGCCGATCTCGCAGACCATCTCTCTAAAGCGCGCGCTATTCTGGCGGACTCCGGCCTGGTCGTGGCGCGCGAAGACCTCGGACTCGAAGCGGCGTTCTGGGCCCAGTTTCCCGGGGTCTTCGCCAAGCGGACTCGGCCCGCGGCGATCACCTCGCGCAACTTCGCCGCCCTGGCCCCGCTGCATGCTCATCCGGTGGGAAAGGCGGACGGCAACCACTGGGGACCGGCGGTCGCCCGCCTGCGGACCACGGCTGGTTCGCCGTTCCATTTCAACTTCCATGTCGGCGATCTGGGACACACCTTCATCTGCGGGCCGTCCGGTTCGGGCAAGACGGTGATCCAGAACTTCATGCTGGCCCAGCTTGAGCGGTTCGGCACCCAGCAGATCTTCATCGACAAGGATCGCGGCTCCGAGATTTTCGTCAGGGCGAGCGGCGGGACCTACCTCGCCCTGCGCAACGGAGAGCCAACCGGCTTCGCCCCTTTCAAGGCGCTCTCGCCGAATGCGGCCAACCGATCGTTCCTGATACGGTTGATCCGCACCCTGGTCTCTCGTCCCGATGACGCCCTGACGGTCGCTCAGGCGCGAGCTATCGACGAGGGCGTCCGAGCCCTGGAGGCCCTGCCGCGCGAACGCCGCTCGATCGCAGCCCTGAGAAGTCTGCTCGGTCAGGCCGACGCCGGCGGGATCGGCGGGCGGCTGGAGCGATGGCAGAAGGGCGGACCTTTGGGCTGGGTCCTCGATAACGACGAGGATGCGATCAGCCTCGACACCCGGTTCGCCGGCTTCGACATGACCCATGTGCTGGATCACGAGGAGGTCCGCCCCCCGGCGATGCTCTATCTCTTCCACCGCATCACCGAGCGCGTCGATGGTCGGCGGCTGGTCCTGGACATCGATGAGTTCTGGAAAGCCCTCGGCGATCCAGCCTTCACCGATCTCGCGCAGGACGGGTTGAAGACCTGGCGGAAGCAGAACGCCTTCATGGTCTTCGGGACCCAATCCCCGGCCGACGCCCTGCGCTCGCCGATCGCCCACGCCATTCTTGAACAGTGCGCGACGAAGATTTTCCTCCCCAACGCCCACGGACAGGCGCGCGACTACATTGAAGGCTTCGGACTGACGCGGGAGGAGTTCCGGCTCGTTCGCGAAGAGCTTACGCCGGAGTCGCACCGGTTCCTCGTCAAACAGGGCCACGACAGTGTGGTCGTCGAGCTCGACCTCGCGGGTCTGGACGACGCCCTGGCCATCCTCTCGGGCCGCGCCGAGACCGTCGCCCTTCTGGACCGGATCCGCGTCGAGGTCGGAGACGACTACGCGCAATGGCGCGCGCCTTTCCACGCCCAAAGGAGAGTCCCATGACCGTGCATCGTCTGGCGGCGTCCGTCGCCTTCGCCTCCGCTCTGGCATTCGCCGCACCGGCCGCTCACGCCCAATATGTCGTCCATGACCCACGCGCCTTGGTCCAGATGATCGAGGACGCGCGGACCAGTCTTAAGCAGCTTCAGGCACTGCAGGCGCAGATCGAGGAGCAGCGCGCCCTGTTTGAAAGTCTCAACGACCTCTCTGACGTGAATGATCTGGCCCAGGCGCTGGGCCTTCCTGAAGTTCGTAACCCCCTTCCCGACAGCCGCGCCCTGCGAGCCGCCGCCGAAGGTGATCTGACCGCCCTAGGCGCGCTGGCCGAACGGGCCGATGCGATAAGGCGGGAGACCCGCCTGTTCACGCCGTCAGACGGCGACCTGTCCGAGGCTGACGCCTATTATCGCGACAGCCTCGAGCGGGCCGGCGCGCGAACTGCCCGGGATCTGGCGATCGGCGAGGCGGTCGGCGAAGCCTCAGACCGGCGGCTCGAGGGACTGGAGACCTTGCGTCGAGCCCTAGACACCGCGCCTAACGCACGGGCGGTGATGGATCTCGAGGCCCGGCTGGCCGCCGAACAGGCGTTGATCCAGAACGAACAGCTTCGCCTGCAGGGTCTTGCGGTCACTCAGGCGGCCGAGGCGCGGCTCGAGGAACAGAGACAGCGTGAGCGCGCCGAGGCCGCCCGGGCCGCGCGCCAGGCGGCCTATGAGCGGGCCTTCCAGTGACCCGTGTGCGCACACTCCAGGTCGGAGCCTTCAGTGTTCTGACCCTCGTCGCCTGTTCCTCGCCGGAACGGGACGCCGCTGCGTTCGCCGCCGACCCCGAAGCGGCCGTGCGCACCGTCGCGGAGTGCGAAGCCGGCGCCCGGCGCTCCGACTGCGAGGCGGCGCGTGAAGGTCTCGCCGAGGCGCGACGTCAGGAGCGGATGGACGCCTACGCCCACACATTCGGCGAGCCCTGACCATGTCGTTCCGCGTCTTCGAGCCCAGCTACGACTTCATCGACGAACGTCTGAACGTGTTCCTCGGAGACCGTCTTTCATCGGTCATCGCCGAAGTCGACGGGCCGCTGCGCGTCGCCCTGCTTTTCTATGTCGTGCTCTACGGCGTCGCCATTCTGCGCGGCGCGATCGCCGAACCCGTGATGGATTTCGCCGTCCGGTCCATAAAGCTGGCCCTGCTCTACGCACTCGCAACAACGCCCGCGTACTCCACGTTCGTCACCGAGCCGCTTTTCACCAGCATGCCCAACGCCCTTACCCGGGCGGTAAGCGGGTCCGAGACGCCGAGCGTCGGAGCGGCGTTCGACCAGTTCTTCGCCTATGCCGCCTGGCTGGGCGAGGACATCTCGCGCGACGCGTCAGCCTTCAATCCCGCGCCCTATATCGTCGCCGCCGCTGTATTCATCATCGGGGCCCTGGCGGCGGCACTCGGCTTCGGCGTGGTTCTCATCGCCAAACTGGCCCTCGCCCTGCTCGTCACCCTCGGGCCGATCTTCATCGCCTGCGCCCTGTTCGACGCCACGCGGCGCTACTTCTTCGGCTGGCTGAGCCAAGCCGTGAACTACCTGGTCCTCTTCGCCCTGATCATCGTCATCTTCCAGCTGGTCCTGTCGCTGGTGCGCGATCAGTGGGGAACGATCCAGGGATCCGACCCCATGATCGGCGGTCTGATCTTCATCGCCCTGTGCCTCCTGGGCGCTATCTTCTTCCTCCAGACCCCCGCCATCGCCGCCGGCGTCGCGGGCGGCGCGAGCGCCGGCCTCGCCGACTTCGCTAACGCCGCCGCCCTCGGCTCGGGTTCGTCCGGACGCGCCCGTGGCCCGCTGGAAGCCAGCCGTCAGCCGCCGAAAGGCGGCGGCACCATCCGACCCAACGGAGCCTGACATGAGCCTTCGCCTGCTTTTGATCCTGTGTGGCCTGCTGGCCGGGTGCGCCACAGCAGGAGACGACAAGCCTCCGACCTGCGACGGGCTTGATCGCCGCCCTGCCAATCCACACGGCTCTGTCCTCCTTCCCTCGCCGTCCGCGCCATCCCCAGCGCCAGCCTCGGCCGCTCCGTCCGCGGGAGGTTGCACATGAGCGGCGTTCCATCGGACGAACTGAAGCGCTACTTCGCCGACGCGAGGCGCTGGGATCAGGATCGGCTGGCCGGCGCCCTCCGATCCCGACGGTTAGCCTGGGCGGCGGCCGGCGTGGCCGGGGCGCTCGCGATCGCGGCGACTGCGGCCGTGACCTTCCTGACCCCGCTGAAGACCAGCGAACCTTTCGTCATCCGGGTCGACCAGGCGACGGGCTCCGTCGATGTCGTCCGGGGCTTGTCCACCGAGAACGGCCCGCTGCGCTACGAAGAGGCTGTCAGCAAATACTTCCTCGGCCAATACGTCAGGAGCCGGGAAGGCTACCTCGATCCGGCGGCCGAGGAGGCGTTCCGTCAAGTGTCGATCCTGTCGGGCCCGGGCGAACAAAGGCGCTGGGCTGACCTGTACAGGGGCTCGAATCCGGAAAGTCCGCAGAACCTGTACGGCCGGGACGGCGAGGCGGTGGTGTCGATCCGGGCCATCGGCTTCATCAACGACGACGTGGCCAATGTGCGCTTTCGCCGGACGGTCCGGCAGGCCCAGCAGATCACCGAGACTGACTGGATCGCCACGATCGCTTTCACCTACACACGCGCGCCGATGTCGGAATCCGATCGCCTCAGGAACCCGCTCGGCTTCCAGGTGACGTCCTACCGCGCCGACCCGGAGGTCATCCGATGAAATCCCTGACGATCCCGATCACCGTCGCCATGCTCGCGCTCGCTTCGCCGGCCCTTGCGCAATCCGACGCGGCCGGCCGCATTCAGGAACTCACCTATACGCCCGAGGGTGTCTATCAGGTCTCCGGCGCCTTCCGCACCGCCACCCAGATCATCTTCTCTCCGGAGGAGACGATCCTTCACGCGGCGATCGGCGACAGCGTGGCATGGGAGGTCGCGGCCGAAGGGTCCGTCCTCTTCCTCAAACCGCGTGAGCGGCACCAGTCCACCAATCTGCTGGTCGTCACGGATCGCGCGGGAGTCGCCCGACACTACGTCTTCGAACTGCTCGCCCAGGACCGAACGGCGCGCGCCGCCGCCTATCAAATCCGCTTCCGCTATCCCTTGGATGAGCAGGCCCGCGCCGCCGCCAGTCTTGCGGCCACCGCCCAAGCGGCCGAGGAACGCCTCGTCGGTCTAGAGCTTCAGGCTGGCGCGGTCGAGGGCCGGCGCAACCTCGCCTATTCTGTCCAGGGCGACACGCGGCTGCAACCGAGCGAGGTCACGGACAATGGCCGGTTCACGGTCATGCGCTTTCCCGGCAACCAACCCATTCCGGCCATCTTCGAGGTAGCGAGCGATGGCTCCGAACGCCTCGTCCCCTACGACGTCCGAGGCGAGTTCGTCGTAATCCATGGGGTGACGTCGGGTCTGCGACTGCGCCACGGCGGGACGGTTCTTTGCGTCTTCAATGACGCCTTCGACCCGCGTGGCGCGGCCACCGGAACCGGAACCGCCTCGCCTGTGGTGGACCGCACCGTGACGGGAGATCGGTCGTGAGCGCAGAGACCCCGCCCCCGTTCCCTCAATCGGAGGAGACCCGTGGCTCCGCGCCAACGCCCGACCGGGGCGTCTCGCCGATCGCCGGCCGCATCGGCGGTCGTCAGGGCCGGATGATCACTCTCGCCGCGCTCGCCGCCGGCTGCGGCGTGTTTCTCTTCGCGACCTGGGATCGGGGCGATGCCCGGGATCGGGAAGATCCGGCGGCCGACACGCCACCGCGTCAGCTGGCGCCGTTCGAACCCGCGCGGCGATCCGATGCGCCCCTGCTCGAAACCTCGGAAACGGATCCGCTTGCTCCGGCGCTCACGAACGAAGGCGATCAAGTGCCGGCGATCGAACCTTCACCTTCCGGATCCGCGCCCGCCGGTCCGACACCCGCCGAGCAACGCCGGGCGCTGGCCGAGAGCGCCCAACGCGCTCCCGTTCTGGCCTACAGCCGACCCGGCGCCGCCCCGGCCAGTCGTTCCGCCGCTGGAGGCCCGCTGCACGTCGCCACCGACAGTGACGGCGTCGGACATGCGCTCGACCAATTGCGCCGCATCACCCCGATCGGGGAAGCGCGAGCGGGTCGGCTGCCGGACCGGAACCTTCTCATCACCGCTGGGGCGAGCCTGCCCTGCGTCCTGCAAACGGCGATGGACAGCAGCACGCCCGGATATGTGAGCTGCCTAGTTTCCCGGGATGTCTATTCGGAGAATGGCGCTGTGGTCCTGCTGGAACGCGGGACGCGCGTGCTGGGCGAGTATCGAGGCGCGGTGCAGCCCGGTCGAGGAAGACTGTTCGTTCTCTGGACCCGCGCGGTCACGCCCAACGGCGTCTCCATCGCCCTGGCCTCCCCGGCGGCGGATGCGCTGGGCCGCGCCGGCCTGCCAGGCTCGATCGATACTCACTTCTGGGATCGCTTCGGCGGCGCCCTGTTGCTGTCGATCGTCGATGACGCCGCCTATGCAGCGGCCGGCGGCGGTCAGCAGCTCCAGTCCACCGCGCGAGTTCCGTCCGATGCCGCTGCGGTCGCGCTGCAGGGCTCGATCGGCATTCCGCCGACCCTCAGAAAGGCTCAGGGATCGGAGGTGTCCATCTTCGTCGCGCAGGACCTCAATTTCGTGGACGTCTATCGCCTTCGGCCGAGGTGATGCGCGACACTTCCGTCATCGAACACTATCTGGCGCCGTTGCGACCGTTCCTTGACCCGCCGATGGTGACCGAGGTGGTCGTCAACCGTCCGGGCGAGGTCGGGGTTGAAGGGCCGGAGGGCTGGCGCTGGCACGAGACGCCGGAGCTCACAGAAGGCTGGCTGCGAACCCTCGCGGTCGCTGCCGCCGCCTACACTGGTCAGGATGTCGATGCGGAGCGACCGATCTGCTCGACGGTCCTTCCCGGCGATGAACGCTGCCAGATTGTGCTGCCGCCCGTCGTTCCGAGCGGCACGGTCTCGTTGACGATCCGGAAGCCTTCGGGCCGCCGGATGGGACTGGAAGAATTCCACGCCGCCGGTCTGTTCGCTTCCGCCGAGATCGTCCGGGGCGGCGAGACGGATGAGACGGATGCGGCGCTGATCCGTCTGCGTGAGGCTGGCGACTGGGTCGCCTTCTTCCGTCTTGCGGTCGAAAGCCGCCGCAACATCCTGATCTCCGGCGCGACCGGCTCGGGCAAGACCACCTTCGCCAAGGGACTTGTGGAGCTCATCCCCGAACACGAACGTCTGCTGACGATCGAGGACACCCGCGAGCTGATCCTGCCGCAGCGTAACGTCGTGCATCTGCTGTACTCGAAGGATGGGCAAGGTCTGGCGAAGGTCGGTCCCAAGGCGCTCCTCGAGAGCGCCCTTCGGATGCGCCCGGACCGCATCCTGCTTCAGGAGCTGCGCGACGGGACCGCCTTCTTCTTCCTGCGCAACGTCAACTCTGGCCATCCGGGGTCGATCACCACCGTCCACGCGGATTCCGCGACCCTGGCCTTCGAGCAACTCACCCTGCTGGTGCGGGAGTCCGATGGCGGGCGAGACCTGCCCCGGGACGACATCCGCACCATGCTGCACCTGATGGTGGATGTGGTTGTCCAGATGAAGAAGAGCGACGGCCGCTACCAGATGACGGAGGTCTGGCATGACCCGCTTCGCAAGCGCCACGCCGGCGACTAGGGCGAAACTGGCCGCGGCCGGGCTACTGGCCGCGCTCGCCCTCTTCATCATCGGCGTACTGACCATCGCCCTGATCGGATTGGGACGCTTCTCGGGTGACATCGACCCGGCCCGGGTTCCCGCCTGGTTCCTCTACTACCGTCACGACCCCGACGTGAGGCGATGGCTGGGAATTGGCGCCGGGGTCATGGGCCTCTTCGTGCTGACCCTTGGAGCAGCGATCGCACTCGGAATCCGGCGCCCCCTGCATGGCGCCGCGCGCTGGTCGACCCGCGAGGAGCAACGCCACCACCGACTGAGAGCGAAGTCCGGCATCCTACTTGGGGAGACACGAGACGGCTTGCTGATCGCCGACGGCCCCGATCATGTCCTCCTCTACGCTCCGACCCGGACCGGGAAAGGGGTCGGGGTCGTCATCCCCAATCTGCTCGCCTGGCCGTCCTCAGTGGTGATGCTGGACATAAAGCGGGAGAACTACAACGCCACGGCAGGCTTCCGGGCCAGCGCAGGCCAGACGGTCCATCTGTTCGACCCCTTGGCGTCAGATGGCCGGACAGCGCGGTACAATCCGCTCAGCCATATCGATCGAGGGTCGGCCGTCCAGGTTCTGGACGAGCTGCAGCGGATCGCCGGCATGCTGTTTCCGGCGCACAGCCATGCCGACCCTTTCTGGGCGGAGGCGGCCAGGACCGGTTTCATCGGGGTGGGCGCCTATGTCGCGGCGACACCGGACCTTCCCTTCACCCTGGGCGAAATCTATCGCCAGCTGACCGACGGCGACCCGCGCGACCGGCTCCCAAAACTCCTGGAGCAGCGCCGCAAGGAGGGAGATCCCCTGCCCGCTGGCGCGGTAACAGCCCTGAACGACTTCTGCAGTTCAGGTGAGAATACCTTCGCGTCGATCCGGCAATCGATCACCACCCGCATGGGGCTCTGGCTCAACCCGCTGGTGGATGCCGCCACCGCCGCCAGCGACTTCGATCTGCGCGCGATACGGAGCGGCCAGCTGTCACTGTATCTGGCGGCCTCGCCGGAGAACATGGACCGCGTCGCGCCGCTTTACGCCCTTCTGTTCCAGCAGCTGGTCGACCTTAACAGCCGCACCCTGCCCGACGCCGGCGGTCCTCAGACCCTGGTGCTGCTGGACGAGTTCGCCCGTCTCGGTCGCGCGCCTGTGCTGGCACACGCCTTCGCCTGGGTGGCGGGATACGGGCTGCGCCTGCTCCCGGTGATCCAGAGCCCATCACAACTCCGCGCCCTCTACGGCCCCGACGTGACGGAGGACATTGTCACCAACTGCGGGCTGGAGATTGTCTTCGCGCCCAAGGAGCTGAAGGTGGCGCAGGAGCTGAGCGAGCGGCTCGGTTACTATACCTATCGCGCACGAAGCCGCAGTCGACCGATGGGACTGGGCCAGGGTCGCCGCAGCCTGACCGACTCCGACCAGAGACGCGCCCTCATGCTTCCGCAGGAGCTGATGCAGTTTCCGCAGCACGCTCTCATCGTGCTCAAGGCAGGACTCGCCCCCACACGCGGACGCAAGCTCGTCTATTTCTCGGACCGACGCTTCACCGAAAGATTGCGCCCTCCGCCTGACGTGTCGGTCGCGCCTGCGCCATCGCGCCCAACGGTGGCCGCCCCACCCTCGATGATGTCCTCAGACGCGGAGACAGACATGGACTTCGACAGCATCGTTCGCCGCTTCGCCGCTGAGGGGTTGACCCCTCCACCGCCCGGCGCGTCCGAGAAGGACGTCCAGGCCTGGCTTGACCGGGTCGTCACCGCCCCGGCCGCCACACTCCCCTCGCGGGGGCGCAGATCATGACCGAAGCTCGCCCGTCGACATCATCACCCAACCGGATATCACCCCGTACCAGTGAGGCCCCCGAGCGTCGCTCGCTCGACAAGGGCGACGTGCCCGCCCAGCTGTTGGACCGCTTTCTGATCGAGCGCGATCGGCAGGGCCGACCGGAGCGCTACTATCGCGACCACAAAACCGCGGACCCGTCGTTCAGAGACCATGGGCGCGCCCTGTCTTCCCATCAGGCCTATCCGGACTCGGTCGCCGCCATGTTGCGGATCGCCCAGCACCGCGGCTGGTCGAACATCAAGGTGACGGGCGATGACGCCTTTCGCCGCGAGGTCTGGGTGCAGGCCAGGACGCTCGGACTTGAGGTCGCCGGATACAGGCCGACAGAGCGCGACCGCCAGGCGGCCAATGAGCCCGCCCAACCCGACACCGAACGGGACGCTTCGCGTCAGAAGCCACCCTCCCGTGATGAGATCAAACGTCGCTTGGAGATGGCCGCTGTGGTCGTCCGCACCCTGATCGCCGATCCGGCCGCCCAGACGCGGCTGATGGAACGCGCCTGGGCCCGGGTGCGACCCGAGGCTGACAGGGCGCGAGACAAGCCGGAACGGGAGCAGAACCCGCGAGCGGAACGACGTAGGGAGCGTTAGACTTCCCCGCGCTGCGTTGGAGTCCCCCATGTCCGAACGGATTCTTGATGTCTGGGATGTCGCGAGCTTCGATCCGGAGCTACGCGACATGCTTGGCGACCACGCCGACCTGCTACGAAACTACCACGCCACGTCGCGGGAAAATCTGATCCAGCGCGAGCTGTCGGATCGCACGGGTCCCTATCCGCACAATCCGTTCGCAGCCGACCACATCGCTTTGGCGGAGACGCTGATGACGGTGATGAACCAACGCATCATCCGGGGTTGGCACTACACCCGCATGACCGATGTCGAAGTGGAGCAGCTGCGACGGGACGGCGTGCGCCTGCCCTCTCCAGCTTCGATCCGCGTCCGCCTTGACGCCCAGGTGGCGGCCGGCGCCTTCACCGCCGCTGAGGCCGACGCCCTCTTCGCCGCAAGCCCCTTTCAGCGCGGGCAGTCCGAGATCCGGTCGGGGCGGTTCTGGATGGTGTCGCACCCGCTCGAGATCGGAGATGGCGGAGTGGAGCTGCTGCTGGGCAACTGGGGTGGCGAAGGGGTCTATTTCTGGCTCTCCGACGCGGCGCTCAAGGCCCGGGTCGCCAAGCTCGGACGCCCGCGGGTCGTAGAGGTCGCCGCCCCGCTTTCAAAAACGCCCCACGGCTTCTCCGCCGCTGAAGCCGTGATGGCCGCCTACGCCCGTTCGCTGGGGTGTTCGGTCGAATCCAAGGCGTTCGATCTGCATGTGACCGATCCGCTCCCCGCCAATGCCATCCTCGCCGTCCACACGGCTGGCGAACCCCCGTTCGCAGATCTGGCTCGCGGGTATCCGCAGACCTATGTCGATGCGGATGCCGGCCGGTGGGACGAACTCTCCGCCGAGATCGAGCGACGGCGCCGCTAGCGCGAACGCCCTCCAGGTGTCCGGGCAGACTCGCGGTCAACCGCGAGCGCCCGGGCGAGGATTTCCCGCTGCGTCGCCACGGGCGGGAAAGTGCGGATGAAGTGCTCGAGGTCCAGCCCCAACTGGCGGTCGTCGCCCGATCTGGACGCCTGGAGCCGCACCGCCTCGACCACCAGCGCCCGCCGGATGTAGGCCTGCCTCTCCCGTAGCCGAGCCTCCCAGGGCGGTTCGACCGAGGGTGAGGTCGCCGCCGCCTTCAGCGCCCCGTTCATCACCTCAGGCATGTCCCCCTCCCCGCGTTGAAACCGTTCGCGGAGCTTCCTCACGGATGTCCGCTCGGCCTTGCGCACGACACCCCGCGCCCGCCGGGGCGTCGCCTCGGCCTCGACGCCCCGATCCCGCAGCGCCGCCGCGAAGGTCTCACGCCAGAGCTGAAGGTCGGCCTTCCGTGGATTGAGCCGCTCGCCGTCGCGGCCGAGCGCACGGACAGTCAGATGCACGTGGGGGTGTCGATCATCCGTGTGCAGGGCGAAGACATAGGGGTGCCGATCTCCGAACAGGGTGGCGGCGAAGGCGCGCGACGCATCTTGGACGCGTCCGGGATCGACACCCGCCGGCATACTCAGGACGATCGACAGGGAGACCGGCGCATCTCGCCGCGTGCGCAACACGTCCAGCTCGGCGCGCCAGTCCTCGGCCAACGCCTGCACCTCCGGCCGACCCAGAAGACGCTCACCATCAGCCCCCTCGAGGACCAGCTTCCCATTGCGGCTGATGTAGTCGAGGTGGCGCTGGAGGTGCCCCCCGTCCCGCGTTCGGCCCGTGATCTTGACCATGACCTCGGGCGCCCGGCGCACCATGCGCTCGAGCGTCGCGCGGGCCGCGCTTGCGTCGCCGCTCCGCCCGACCCGCAGGACGGCGTGGGCCAGCCTTGCCCGTCGCATACGGACCGGCGGACGCAGGGCGTCCTCGAACCCGACGGGGACGCGGAAGTCGTTCACGGTCCCGGCGTCCAATAGGCGAGATTGCCTTCAAAGGCGTCCCGAACTCCGACCAGATGCGCGCGGATTTCGTCCGAGAAGGCAGCAAGCTGGCCCACCTCCAGGTCCAGCACCGCTCCCTCCATCACCGCCGTGTTCAGCGCCCGGGCGATCTGGTTGATGTTGACCCCGATGCGTCGGAGCTCGCGCTGAACCTCGACGAAGGCGATCGCCTCGCTCCGGCTCAGCTGCGGTCGGCCATGTAGTCGCGCTCTGATCAGCGCGACCGTCCATTGGGTTCTGGACTGGCCTCGCGATGCCGCCTCGCGCTCGAGCACGACCAGGTCCACCGGCGTCAGCCTGAGGCCCAGCTTCCCTGTGAGGCGCCCCGGCGGGGGCTCTTGGAGCTCGGGCAGCGGCGCCTGCGCAGCCTCTTCCATCAGCCGCCGAAGCAACCGCGCCCGCCCGCCTTTCGAAGCCGCGGCGGCATCGAAGCGGCGGATCAGATCGGACGGGACGCGGAGGGTGAGGCGCTTCATCAGGGTGACGGTCTGTCAGACATTGCCGGCGCAAAGCCTATCCTGCCCTAGACCGTCACCCCCTTCGCCCCGTAGGCCTACGGGGCTACCCGCCCTCCCC
>NZ_CALMFB010000074.1 GCF_937863155.1 uncultured Brevundimonas sp.
AGGCGGTCGCGGGGACCAAGGCGCGCATCGTCGACACGCGCAAGACGACGCCGGGGCTACGGGCGCTGGAGAAGCACGCGGTGGCCTGCGGCGGCGGGCTGAACCATCGCTTCGGTCTGGATGACGCCATCCTGATCAAGGACAACCACATCGCCGTGTGCGGCGGGGCGGCCGAGGCGGTGCGCCGCGCCCGCGCCCATGCCGGGCATCTGGTCAAGGTCGAGGTCGAGGTGGATAGTCTGGACCAGCTGGACGCCGTGCTGCCGGAACGGCCCGATGTGGTCATGCTGGACAATTTCACCCTGCCGGCCCTGCGCGAGGCGGTGGAGCGGGCGGCGGCCAGCCCCTTTGGTCGGCCGGTGCTGGAGGCGTCGGGCGGAGTGACCCTGGACACCGTGGGCGTCATCGCGCGCACCGGGGTGGACGTGATTTCGGTCGGCGCCCTGACCCATTCGGCCCCCGCACTGGATGTGGGGCTGGACGCCGCCTGACGCCTTTTGCCGGGAACGGACGCTTCAGGCGGGGGTTCTGAAAGGGACCGTCACCGACAGGAGCGAGACATGGGCCACGCCCCCAAGATCCCCAAGGAACAGCGCAGCTTCGCCGACCATGGCGCGCGCAGCGAAGACGAAGCCGCCATCAGCGACCGCCGCGATCTGGCGACCGGCGTCCAGTCCGGCCAGGTCGGCGATGCGGATGTGAATCTGGACACCCAGGGGCGGTTCGGAAACCTGCGCCAGAATCTGACGACCCACTGGAAAGTCCAGGAACGCTGAGGCGTCAGGCCGGCGCCGCGCCCGGATTGGCCGCGGCGGGCGTGGGGGCAGTGGGCTTGGCCGCCGCCGGTGCGGGAGCCGCTTCGGCCGGTTCGGCCTGAGGACGGTCCTGGGCGCGGTCGGGCGCGTTGCGACCCTCTTGAGCCAGCAGCAGGGTATAGGCCACGGCCTGACCCGCCTGACGCGCGGTTTCGACCGGGTCCAGCCCGGCCTGGACCAGTTGCGGTTGGTCGTCGGACGACGAGGGCCGGGCGGCATAGGTGAAGGCCGCGCTGGAGCCCGCCCGCCCGCCGAAGCGATAGAACAGATGCTGGCCCACGCGCGTCACCTGGATCAGCGAACCGCGCCACGCCGGGCTGACCTGGGTGGTGTGGAAATGGGTGGCGGCGCCGACCGGGGCATAGACATAGCCGGACAGGGCGCGGGTCGCGACCTCGCGCGCACGGCTCCAGGCGGCGCGATTGACCGGGCCGCGCATCGAGCCGTCACAGGTGAAGCTGAACTGGCAGCCGGTGCGCCGGGCCGCGCCCTGGAACACCACGCCGCAGATGCTGCTGGGGAAGGCCGCGTGGCGGACGCGGTTCAGGACCACCTGGGTCACCGCGCGCATGCCGTCGGCGCCTTCGCCGCGCGCTTCGTAATAGGCGGCCTGGGTCAGGCAATCCAGATCGCGGGAATCGTCGATGGCGCTGGCCAACCGGAAGGGCTGGACCGAGGGACCGGCTGTCAGGCTGATGCGACGCAGGTCACCCGCCGGGGCGCCGCGCAGCTGTTCCAGGCGGGCGGTCAGCAGGGCCGACTGGCGGTCGCGCTGGGCGCCGCCGGCCACCGTATAGGGATCATGACGCCGCGCCACGGCCAGGGCGCCGGAATCCAGGCCCCCGGCGGCGGCCGACAGGGCCTCTTCGGTGAAACCGGCCGAGGTCGCGACCTGAATCCGTTCCGCCTGGCCCCGCACCGTATTGGCGCGCGCGGCCGTTCCGCCCAGATAGGCCGCGCCGATCGCCAGCCCGACAAGACCGCCGAACACGGCCGCCGTCGTCATGGGGCGCAGGCGCGCGACGCGGTCGGCGGACGGAAGGGCGCTGGGGCCGGGAATGGGCGACAAAGGCGTGGTCCTGTGCGGCAGGGCGGATATCGTCGCCCCCGGGTCGTCTCGCCTGCCGGTCGATTGCGTCATCGATCCGGCCGCGGAACCGATGCTCGGCGAACGGCCGGACATCGGGAAGGCGCGCCTATAGCCATCCCTTTATGGCGTCAATGTGGTTGATTCGCAACTTTGTGCTGCGGCGCAGCAATTTTGAGCAATTGTGACAACGCTTTCAGCCGCCCAGAGACGATGCCGGGTCGATTGCAAAGTCGTGGGCGGCAATACTGTATCCATCGTCTCGACGTCTGCATTGGCGACCGTCTTTGGGGTTCGGGGCGACTAAGGGCGTGTTCGCCTGGGGTTTTTGCGCCGCCGCAATACCAGCGCTCGACTGAAGCCGGAACCCGCGACCCGGCCAGCCGTTGAACAGCCAAGCCTTAGAGGAGTTGATCCATGACCCAGCGACTGATCCTGATCGCCGCCGCCTCGACCGCCGCCCTGGCCCTGGCCGGCTGCGGATCGACCATCGAACAGAAGGCCGCCACCGGCGCGGTCGCCGGCGCCGTGGTGGCCGGCCCTGTCGGCGCGGCGGTGGGCGGCGCGGCCGGCACGGCGGTGGGGCAGGCGTCCAAGCCCAACTGATCGGCCGTCAGGTCTCGACAGCCGACGTGGCCGAGCACGCCCGGCTAGATGGCTGTGATGAAGATTGCCGCGCTCGTCCTCGCCGTCCTGGCCTCTGCACCCCTGGCCGCCAGCCAGGCGGGCGTGGTGCGTCTGGGTGCGCTGGAAGCCGATTACGACCCGGCCATGATGACCATCGAGCGGTTCGACGGCGGGCTGGTGCTGCAGGGCGCCCGCGAATGGACCCGCACCGCCGCCTATGTCGATGTGTCCGAGACGGCGCCCTGTTCGACCGAGGCCATGCGAACGGCCCTGGGCGAACAATCTGAATCGCGTGAGGCGGAAGGGTCACGCACCCTGGCGTCGGGCCTGACCCTGCACTGGGCCACCACCTGGACCGGGTGTGCGGCGATGACCGGCCGCCCCGTCGCGGCCTGTGTGCGGCACGACGGCGTGACGACACGGGTGCGCGGTCTGGACCTGGGATGTCGGACGCCGATCCATCAGGATCTGCTGATCCTGGCGCTGATGAACAGCCTTCGGCCGGCCGGCGAAGCGGGCTGAAAAACCGGCGCGGGGTTGATTTTCGCGCCGGTTTGGGGTTCAGCCTCCGGCTTCCCATATCGCAATCCCCTGGCGGGCGCCTGGCCTGCCGCCTCAAGGACACGTCCGCGCCCGCATGAGAGACCTGAAGAACACCGGATTCACCGACCGCCTGACCTCGCAGCAGGAGGCCAAGAAGGCGCTGCTGGCCCGCTTCAAGCCCAAGGCGGCCGCGCCCGATCCCGAGTTCGACAAGCTGGCTGAAAAGCGCGCGGCCGAGAAAGAGGCCCAGCGCCAGCAGCATGAGCTGGAAAAGGCCGAACGCCGTCGCGAAAAGGCCGAGAAGGACGCCGCCCGCCTGGAGGCCGAACGCGAGGCCCAGGATGCGATCGACGCCGAGAAGCGCGCCGCCCGCAAGGAGCGCAAGGCGCTGACCAAGGAAGAGCAGAAGGCGCGTCGCGACGCCCGCTACGCCGCCCGCAAGGCCCGCCGCTAAATCGACCCCCGGTTCAGGCTGGCAGCTCGCCCTCGTCGATGATGCGGCGCAGCTGTTCGGCCGAATAGGGCTTGGACAGGAAGGGCCACGGCGCGTCCTTCAGGGCCGCGTCCACATCGTCCCCGACATAGCCGGACGTCAAAACGATCCGCATGGCCGGGTGATCGGCCGCCACGCGCCGGGCCAGGTCGATGCCGGTCATGCCGCCGGGCATGACGATGTCGGTCAGCATCAGATCGAAACGGCCCTTGCGCCGGCGCAGGATCTCCAGCGCCTGGGGACCGCTTTCGGCCGCCGTCACGTCCAGCCCCATGGATTTCAGCAGATCCATGGCCACGGCGGCGACGGCGACGTCGTCTTCGACCAGCAGCACCTGACGGTCCGAGGCGGCGGACGGGATCGGCGCGCGCGCCGGCTCGGCGGCGATGACCGCGCCCTGGGCCAGGCGCGGCAGGTACAGGCGGATTTCGGTCCCCTGGCCCACCTGGGACGTGATGCGCACGCCGCCGCCCGACTGGCGCGCGAACCCATAGACCTGTGACAGGCCCAGGCCCGTCCCCTTGCCGACCGACTTGGTGGTGAAGAACGGCTCGAACACGCGGTCCAGCACCTCGGGCGCAATGCCCATGCCCGTGTCGGTCACCGAAACGCAGATGTAGTCCCCCGCCGCCAGTTCGGGAATCTCGCCCTCGGCCGCCGCGCAGTCCAGGGTCTGGACCGTGATGCGGCCCGTGTCGCCCAGGGCGTCGCGGGCGTTGACGATCAGGTTCAGCAGCGCCGCCTCGAACTGGGCCGGGTCGACGTTCACCCGCGCGCCGCCGCGTTTCAGCTTCAGCTTGAACACCATGGCCTCGCCGACGGCGCGGCGCAGCAGGGGCTCGCTCTCGCGGATCAGGCCGTTCAGGTCGATGGCTTCGGGCCGCAGGGCCTGACGGCGCGAGAAGGCCAGCAGCTGATGCGTCAGCCGTTCGCCGCGCCGGGCGGCGGCCAGGGCGGCCTCGCCCATCTTCTTGCGCCGCGCCGCGTCGTCGGGCGAGCGCAGGATCATGTCCAGGGCGCCGATGACCACGGTCAGCAGATTGTTGAAATCGTGCGCCACCCCGCCGGTCAGACGGCCGACCGCCTCCATCCGCTGGGCGTGCATCAGGTCCGCCTCGGCCTTGGCCTTTTCCGCCATGGCTTCGCCGACGCGCTCTTCCAGCAGTTCGTTGATGCGCTTCAGGTCGTCTTCGGCGCGCTTGGCGTCGGTGACGTCGAAGGTGGCGCCGACATAGCCCTGGAAGACGCCGCCCGCGTCGAAGCGCGGCACGCCCTCGGTCCGCAGCCAGCGTTCGCCCATGTCGGGATGATTCATCCGCACCACGGCCTCGAACCGGTCGCGCGTCTGATGTGCGACGGTGAAGTCTTCCTCGAACCGGGCCAGGTCGTCGGGGTGGATGACGCGGCGCCAGGCGGGGGTCAGGCGCCGGTCGGACCGCACGCCGAAGAAGGTCTTGTAGCGGCGATTGGCGAAGATGATCTGATAGCGGTCGTCGCTCATCCAGATCATGGCCGGGGCGCTGTCGGCCACGGTGCGGAAACGGGCCTCGGATTCGGCGATGCGGTGTTCGGCCTCGCGCATGTCGGTGACGTCGAAGGCCACGCCGACGAAGCCCACCACCTGACCGCCGGCGGCCAGGCGCGGTCGCGAGAACGACTTGAGCCAGCGGTATTCGCCGTCATGGCGCAGATAGCGCGCCTCCATCGAGAACGGCTCGCCCGTCGCCTCGCCGGCGATGGAATCGGCGATGATGCGCGGGTGGTCGTCGGGGTGGATGATCTCGCGCCAGTCCTTGAGCCGCGCCTGTTCGTAGGTGTCGCCCGAAAAGGCGACATAGGCCTGATTGACGAACTCGCGCACCCGGTCGGCGCCCGTGACCCAGATCAGCACGGGCGCGGTGTCGGCCACGGCGCGGAACCGCTGTTCGCTTTCGCGCACGGTGGCCTCGGCGCGGGCGCGCTCGACCTCGCTCCAGGTTCGGGCGGCGACTTCCTCGACCAGATCGATCTCTTCGGCGGTCCAGTCGCGCGGCGCGCTGGCGTGGACATAGAGGAAGGCGCGCAGCCGGCCCGAGCGGATCAGCGGCGCGCGGATGAGGGCGCGGGTGCGGATGGCGTCGAAGGCGCCGGTAACCGGCCGGGTGCGCGGGTCGTGGTGGACATCGGCGATGGCGGCGGTGCGTCCGGCCGCCAGATCGTCCATCAGCGCCTGACCATAGGCGTTCAGATCGACCTGGCCCTGGGCGCTGTCGACGCCCGATGTCCAGTCGCGGCTCATGACCACCAGGCCGCGTTCCTGATCCACCTCGCCATAGCCGACGCGGTGCACGCCCAGTTCGGCGCCCAGGGCTTCCTCGACCGTCACCATGATCTCTTCGGGATCGGTCAGGTCGCGGATGCGGTCGTTCAGGGCCAGCAGGAAGGACTGGCGCCGCCCCTGGGCCGCCAGGGCGTCCAGCGCCAGCCGCGTGTCGGTGATGTCGAACGACATGCCGACATAGCCCAGGAAGCGTCCATCCGGGTCGTGGCGCGGATTGACCGCCACCCGCATCCAGCGCCATTCGCCGTCGGCGCGGGCGAAGCGGGCCTCGAAACCATAGGGCTGGCGGGTCGGGCGCGCGGCGGCCTGGGCGGCGGCGACGGTGGGGACGTCGTCGGCGTGGATGGACTGTTTCCAGACATGTCCCTGAATCTGGTCGGCGGGCAGGCCGTAGAACTGGACCAGGGCCTCGTTGACGAACTCGACCTCGCCTTCTTCGCCGGTCAGCCAGACGGGCGACGGCGCCGTATCGGCCATCAGGCGGAACCGGCTTTCGCTTTCGCGCAGGGCGCGTTCGGCCGCGCGGGCCTGGGTGACGTCGGTGTTGACCCCGATCATGCCCAGGAAGCGTCCGGCGCCGTCGAAACGCGGCTGGGCCTCGGTGCGCAGCACGCGCCAGCCGCCATCGGCGTGGGCGTAGCGACCCTCGACCACGAACGGCTGTCTTTCGCGATTGGCGGCCATGGTGCGGGCGATGATGTCGTCGCGGTCGTCCGGGTGCAGGGTGGCCGCATAATCGAAGTCGCCCAGGTCGTCGCCGACGCCCCAGAAACGGCGCTGGGCGCGGTTCAGGTGAATGCAGCCGCCATCAGGGTCGCTCATCCACAACAGGGCGGGGGACAGTTCGCTGAAGCTGTGCAGCCGGCCTTCGGTCTCGTCGGCGCGGGCGTCGGACAGGCTCTGGGCCTTCAGCGAGGCGTCCAGCCGCAGCATGGCCTTGCGCAGGGCGGCGGCGACCAGCACCACGAACACCCCGACGATCACCACATTGACGTTGGACACCACGCCCGAGCGGGTCATCAGGCCGATGCCCGCCACCTCGGGGCTGAGCACCAGCCGCACCCCGGCCATGCTGACGGCCAGGGCGGTGAAGCCGGCGATGCGGCCGCCCGCCAGCGCCGCCAGGATCACCCCCGGCAACAGGATCATGAAGCCGCTGGAATTGCCGTAAAAGTCCGACACCGACCAGCGCAGCAGCACCGCCAGGGCGCCGCACAGACCGCCGATCAGGACAGCATGCACCGGCGACGCCACGGGGCGCCGCGCCAGGCGGCCCAGCCCGGCCTCGAAATCGAATGCACGCCTGACCCAGGCGAAATCCGCCATCGGCCCCCCGAGCCTGTTCCCCCGCGTTCATATGCACGCGCAGCCTGCAACGCTTGTCGCGTTCAGGCGTTCCCCGCCATCGGCTGCATGCGGACGATTAGGCTAACCCGCCGCACCGGCCTTGGCGAAGGCTTTCGGCATCCCCACCTTCGCCATATCGAAATTTCTCACATGGAGGCTCCCCGCCCATGACCGCCACGATCAAGACCGGCCTCAGCAGCCCGAAGCGCAAGGAGATCGCCGAGCAGCTGACCAAGGTTCTGGCCGACAGCTACGCCGTCTATCTGAAGACCCACGGCTATCACTGGAACGTGCGGGGCCCCGAATTCTTCGCCCTGCACAACCTGTTGGAACAGCAGTACCGCGAGCAATGGGAGGCGCTGGACGAGATCGCCGAGCGCATCCGCGGCCTGGGCGAACTGGCGCCCCAGGGTTATGGCGCCTTCGCCAATCTGACCTCGGTCAAGGACGGCGACCCCGAGAAGGACGCCAAGGCCATGCTGGAAGAGCTGATGCGCGACCACGAGACGGTGGTGGCCACGGCCCGCGAGGCGCTGAAGATCGCCGATGACGACGGCGACGACGTCACCGCCGACCTGATGACCCAGCGTCTGGCCGCCCATGAAAAGGCCGCCTGGATGCTGCGCGCCACGCTGGGCGGGCGCTGAGCCGCACGGGCGAACGCCGGAATCCGGCCTCCAAAGGGCCGCATCCGCGCGCTATGGGATCGACCATGAACCGCGCCGCCTGGGACAGGATCAAGGCCGTGGGACGGCGCGGCATGGCCGCCGCGCCGGCGATGGCGGCTGTCCTGGGCGCCGCCATGGCGGCCGGGTCGTCGCCCCTGCCGAACCCGGACCGCGAGGCCCTGCCGCTGGCGGGGCGTGTCGACACCACCGGCCTGATGGTGGTGTCCAAGGACGATCCCCTGATGCGTCAGGCGGCGCTTCAGGGTCTGGCGCCGGGTCAGGGCGCACCGCTCAGCCTGACCGCCGCCGGGCTTGAGGCCCAGAAGCTGAATGCGGCCATGCCGGCGGCGTTGAACGCCCTGAAACCCGCCCGCGCCTTCGCCTTCACTCCGCGCACGGCCGAGGACCGGCACCGCGCCCTGCGCTGTCTGACCCAGGCCGTCTATTACGAGGCGGCGCTGGAGCCGACCCTGGGACAGGAGGGCGTGGCCCAGGTGGTGCTGAATCGCGTGCGCGATCCCAACTATCCCGCCAGCATCTGCGGCGTGGTGTTCCAGGGAGCCGAGCGGACGACGGGCTGCCAGTTCAGCTTCACCTGCGACGGCGCCCTGGCCCAGGCGCCGGTCGGCTGGGCCTGGGACCGCGCCCGGCGGGTGGCCGAGCGCGCCTTGGCGGGCCATGTCAGCCCTCATGTCGGCACGGCGACGCATTATCACGCCGACTATGTCTATCCCTGGTGGGCGCCGACCCTGGCCAAGATCACCAAGGTCGGGGCGCATATTTTCTATCGCTGGAAGGGCGCCAGCGGCGACACCGCCGCCTTCCGCCAGGCCTATTCGGGCCAGGAGCCGATGATCGACGAAGTCCGCTTCGCCCGTCCGCGCCTGATGCTGGCTTCGGTCGAGACGCCGGTCGAGGGCGCCGCGACCGCGCCAGGCCAGATGGAGTCCGCCGCTGTCGGCGGGGTCGAGATGCGCACCATCGAAATCGAGGGGCGCACCCGCGTGGTCGGCGTGGCCAGCCTGGGCGGTCGTCGCCTGCCGACGCGCGAAGAGGTGGCCCGCATCAACGCCCAGCTGGCCGCCGCCCAGGCGCCGACGCCGACGGTCACCCTGTTCCCGTCGCCGCCCGGCGTGACCACGATGGATGTCGAGGAAGTCGGCCGTCCGACCCCGGCGCCCCCGGCTTCGGCGGGTGGCGCCGGCGCCTGAACGGCGGACGCCGGAACAGGCTTCACATCTGCGGCATAGAGGAGGGCGGGGCGGTTGCACGCGCCCGGCGACGGCCTAAATGCCGACCCTCCCCATCACGCAGTCGGAGCCATCCCCATGCAGAAACGCCCCCTCGGCCCGTCCGGCCTGGATATCGCGCCCCTGGTGTTCGGCGGCAACGTCTTCGGCTGGACGGCGGACGAGGCGACGTCCTTCGCCCTGCTGGACGCCTTCGTCGATGCGGGCTTCAACGCCATCGACACCGCCGACGCCTATTCGCGCTGGGTTCCCGGCCATGAGGGCGGCGAGAGCGAGACGATCATCGGCCGCTGGCTGAAGGCGCGCGGCCGCCGTGACGAGGTGGCCATTCTGACCAAGGTCGGATCGGACATGGGCCAGGGCCATAACGACCTGTCGCCCGGCTGGATCGAACGCGCGGTCGAGGCGTCGCTGCGCCGGCTGCAGACCGACCGGATCGATCTGTATCAGGCGCACTGGCCCGATCCGCGAACGCCCCAGGAAGAGACGCTGCGCGCCTTCGACCGGCTGGTCCAGGCGGGCAAGGTGCGGGCCATCGGCGTGTCGAACCATGACGCCGACCAGGTGCGACAGGCGCTGGATATCTCGGCCCGCGAGGGACTGGCGGCCTATGCGGCGATCCAGCCGCACTACAATCTGTACAGCCGCGCGACCTTCGAGGGGCCGTTGCAGGATCTGGCCGTCGAGAAGGGCCTGGGCGTCATCACCTATTTCAGCCTGGAAAGCGGCTTCCTGACCGGCAAATACCGCACCGGCGCCGATGTCGCCGGAACCTCGCGCGAGGGGATGCTGAAGGACAAGTTCGACGAACGCGGCGTGCGCGTCCTGGCCGTTCTGGACGCCGTGGCGCGGCGCAACGAGGCGGCCCCGGCCCAGGTCGCCCTGGCCTGGCTGCTGGCCCAGCCGGGGGTGACGGCGCCGATCGTCAGCGCCACCTCGACGACGCAGCTGGCCGAGGTGCTGAAGGCGGCGGATCTGACGCTGTCGGACCAGGATCTGGCCGAACTGAGCCAGGCGGGCGCGGTCTGACGAAAGGCCCTACCAGACGCCGATCTTTTCCGCCTCGGCGTGGCTGATGGGATGGCCGGCGGCCTTGTGGTCTTCCTCGGCCAGGAAACGCGCGGCCTCCAGCGCGGCCATGCAGCCCATGCCGGCGGCGGTGACGGCCTGGCGATAGACGTCGTCGGTCACGTCGCCGGCGGCGTAGACCCCCTCGACGGCGGTCGCGGTCGTGCCCGGTTTGACCACCAGATAGCCGCCAGCCTTGGTCTCCAGCTGGCCTGAGAACAGTTCCGACGACGGGGCGTGGCCGATGGCGATGAAGACGCCGTCGGCGGCGATGTCCTGGGTCGAGCCGTCCAGCGCATTCTTCAGCCGCACGCCGGTGACGTTGCGCGCCACGCCGTCGACGACGCCGACGATCTCTTCCACCTGATGGTTCCAGATGACCCGGATCTTGGGATGGGCGAACAGGCGGTCCTGAAGGATCTTCTCGGCGCGGAATTCGTCGCGGCGGTGCACGACGGTGACGCTCTGGGCGAAATTGGTCAGGAACAGCGCCTCTTCGACCGCCGTATTGCCGCCGCCGACCACCACCACGTCCTTGCCGCGATAGAAGAAGCCGTCGCAGGTGGCGCAGGCCGAGACGCCGAAGCCCTGGTATTTCGCCTCCGAGTCCAGCCCCAGCCATTTGGCCTGGGCGCCGGTGGAGATGATGACCGTCTCGGCCAGAATCTCGGTTCCCGAATCCAGCGTTAGGCGGAACGGGCGCGACGACAGGTCGGCGCGGGCGACGATGTCGTGGATGACCTCGGTTCCCACATGCTCGGCCTGGGCCTGCATCTGCTCCATCAGCCAGGGGCCCTGGATGGTCTCCGCAAAGCCGGGATAGTTCTCGACATCCGTGGTGATGGTCAGCTGGCCGCCCGGCTGCAGCCCGGCGATGACCACGGGGTTCAGAGAGGCGCGGGCGGCGTAGATGGCGGCGGTCCAGCCGGCGGGGCCGGACCCGATGACGGCGACGCGGACGGTGCGGGGGGCGGGGGTGCTCATGACCCCTATTTAGGCGCTGATTCCGGCCGAGGCGATGCTAGTCTGACGCCCGTATCCACAAGGAGCCGACATGACGGACAAGAAGACCGACAAGAGCGCCGCCTTCCTGCCCATCGGCATCGGCGCGGGTCTGGCCATCGGCGTGGGCCTGGGGGTCGCGCTGGACGATATCGCCATGGGCCTGGCGCTGGGGGTGGCCATCGGTTCGGGGCTGGGCGTCGCCGGAATGGGGGCGGCCAAGGCCCGCAAGGGCCGCCAAGATGGCGGCGACGCCGCAGGGACGGGCATGAGCCGGGAATCAGACGCCGAGTCTGGTTCGGACTCTGGCGGTGGCTCGGGCGGCGGTGACGGCGGCGGCGACTGACGCTTCGCGACGCGGCCAAAAACCCAGGTTTCGGCTTGCCATTCGCGCCATCATCATGATGATCGCAGGCCGAACGGTATTCTTTTGAATGGGGTTGAAACTATGGAAGGCAAGGTTCTGGGGTTCGACGCGGCGACGGGAACCGGCGCCATCAAGGCGACGGACGGCGGGCGTTACACCTTTGGCGCGGCGGACTGGCGCGGCGCGGCGCCGGCCAAGGCCGGTGACGATGTGGACTTCACCATCGACGGCGCCACGGCCAAGGAAATCTATGTGACCCGCGCGGGGCTGAACCTCGACCTGGGCGGCATCGGGGATTCCATCAAGACAGAAGGCGGCGTGGCGGGCATCTTCCTGTCGTCCTGGTCGGCCATCCTGGCCGCGGCGACCCTGGTGGCCTGCTTCCTGCCCTTCATCTCGGCCGCGGGGCAGAGCGAGAACCTGTTCGGCGTCGTCGAGATGGCCGGCACGGTCAAGACCGGCCTCAGCGGCTATGGCATGGCGGCGGCCATGTTCGGCGGCGAGGCCCAGGCCCCGGCCTTCGTGGGCGTGATGAAGACCCTGCTGGGCCTGTATCCGCTATTCTATCTGATCCCGGTCGCCGCGATCTGGGTGCTGGTCTTCGCCTTCATGAACAAGCCTCTGCGCCTGCCGACCCTGGTGTCGGGCGCCCTGACCCTGGGTCTGCCGATCGTGCTGATCCTGCTGGGCGGTCTGATGGTGGTCAGCTCCATGCCCGAAGAGATGCGCGAGATGATGTCGCAGGGCGGCGGCGGCGGCCTGGAGATGGGCCTGGGCCTGGGGGGATGGCTGATCGTCGTCCTGGGCGCGGCGCAACTGGCCAATGTGTTCGGCTACATCAAGGTCACGCCGGCCGGCCTGATCAACAAGAGCTGAGGCTCAAAGCCTGGACAACAAAGGGCGGTCGCCGTTTCGCACGGCGGCCGCCTTTTTCATGCGCCGCGCGCGGCCATGGCCTGCAACACCGCCTGGGCGGCGCGGTCGGTCTCGGCCAGGGGCGGATAGGTCCAGGTCTCCAGAACGCCGTCGAACGGCCGCGTCGCGCCATGGGCCGCCAGATCGGCGTGCAGACGCGCGAACTTGCCGCCCGATCCGCGCGGGATCATGGGCAGGACATGCACCGGCTTGCCGGTCGAGGCGGCCTCGGCGGCCATGTTGGCGCTGTCCTCGGTGACCAGGATGTGGTCGGCGCCGTGCAGGAAGGCGAACAGGGGATTGTCGCCCGTCCCGTCCCAGATCCAGCCGGGCAGGGCCGCCAGCCGCTCGGTCATGATCGCCCGCGCGGCGTCCGGCGTGCGGCGCGAAAAGGTCAGCATCAGCGATCCCCCGGCCGCCGACACGGCCTCGCCGATGCGCCGGGCCAGATCGGCGGCGTGGGCGGGGGTCAGGTCGAAGGCTTTGGACCGCCCGCCGATCATCGCCGCCACGCGCGGGCGGGACAGGGGATCGATCCGGTCGGCGAAGGCGGGCGCCGCCTGGGCCAGGCCTTGCGGCGTGATGCGGTGGGGGCTGCCGATGATCTCGAACACAGTGTCGCCGTCCAGCTCGTCATGAGCGGGCGCGACCACCATGTCGAAACGGCGCGGATCAAGCCGTGGGTCTTGCACCTGAACCACGAACGGACGCGGCGCGGATGCGCGGCGAATCCTCAGCGACAGCGGCAGGCTGGCCCGGCCGCAGGCGATCCACAGGTCGGGCGCCGGCCCGTCCAGGGCGTCGGTCGCGCCATCCAGCATGGAGGGCCGCTTCAGATCGGCGGGCAGGGCGTCGAACAGCGGCCGCCAGCGGACGGTGCGGTCCTGAATCACAGCCGGGGTGCGCCGCGCCACGGCCTCGGCCAGGCCCAGGGCCTGGTTGCGGATGCCGGCGCGGCCGTCGGTGACGACGCGGATCGTCAGCGGCGCGGGCGCCGCCACGACCTTATTTCCACTCGACCTTGGCGATCTCGTAGGCCTTGACCCCGCCGGGGGTGTTGACCTCGACCGTGTCGCCCACGGATTTGGAGATCAGAGCCCGCGCGATGGGTGAGGCGACCGAGATGCGGCCGGCCTTCACGTCGGCCTCGTGCTCGCCCACGATCTGATAGCGGCTCTCCTCGTCCGTATCCTCGTCGATCATGGTGACGGTGGCGCCGAATTTGACCTGATCGCCCGACAGTTTCGACACGTCGATGACCTGGGCGCGGCTGATCTTGTCCTCGATCTCGGCGATCTGGCCCTCGATCCAGCCCTGGCGCTCCTTGGCGGCGTGGTACTCGGCGTTTTCCGACAGGTCGCCGTGCGCGCGCGCTTCCGAGATGGCGGCGATGACCGCCGGCCGCTCCACGGACTTCAATTGCTTGAGTTGATCGTCGAGGGTGCGATAGCCCTCGGCCGTCATCGGCACTTTTTCCATTGTAGCGTGGGTTTCTTGTCGCCCTGGAGACTGAAGGTAAGGCCAAAGGAAACTGAACCCGCCGCGGGGCGAGCGCGGCGGGGTTTCATCAAGACTAGGGTGTCCTGCCTAAAAACTCAAGATCGGCGTGGCGGATCAGGCGGCGCCGCGTTCGCGTCGGGCGGCGGCCAGGCGGCCCCGGAACAGCACCCGGCGGATCAGGCTGAAGGCCAGGAACCCCAGGGCGCAAAGGCCCGCCAGCAGGAACAGGCTGGACACCAGAACCGCGCCCGCGGCCATGAAGGCCAGGACGAAGGCGATGGCGGCGGCAAGGGCCAGGATGATCTGGGCGGCGTTCGGTCGCATGAACCGTTAACGGCCAGACCGGCGGAAGGTTCAGCCGGGCGTGCGCGGCATCAGGTCCAGGGCGCTGCGCACCATGGCCTCGGCGCCGGCGATGACGGCGGGCTCCGGTTCGATGCGGAACTCGGGCGAATGGTGCGGGGCGGCTTCGCCGGTCGCCGGGGCGCCGCCCACATCCATGAACACCGCCTTCACCCCCGTTTCCGGCTGGCCGTAAAGGGCGAAGTCCTCGGCTCCCATGCCCATCCGCTCGGGCGGGATCAGGGTCTCGGCCCCCATACCGTCCACCACCACCTGACGCAGGCGCAGGGCCAGCGGCGTGTCGTTGATGACCGGCGGCACGCCGGGGCTGGGCTGGCTGACGACCGGCAGGCGGTCCTCGGGCACGTTCAGGGCCAAGGCGGTGTTGCGGGTGATGCGTTCGACCCCAGCCATCAGATGATTGCGCACCTCAAGGCTGTCGGATCGCACGGTCAGCTGCAGCTTGACCTCTTCGGGGATGATGTTGTGGCGGATGCCGCCGTGGATCGACCCGACGGTGACCACGGCGCCCTGAAGCGGATCGACCTCGCGGCTGCGCAGGGTCTGCAGCGCCACCACAATGTGCGAGGCGACCAGCACGGGATCGACCGTCAAATGCGGTGCCGCCCCATGGCCGCCGACGCCGCGCACGATGACGTCCAGGCTGTCGGAACTGGAATAGGAGATGGCCTCGGGGATCTGCACCTTGCCCGCCGGCAGCCCCGCCTTGACGTGAAAGCCCAGGGCGAAGTCCGGCTTGGGGAAGCGGGTGTAGAGGCCGTCGTTGAGCATGGCGCGGGCGCCGCGCACGCCTTCTTCGGCCGGTTGGCCGATCAGCACCAGCGTGCCGGACCAGGCGTCGCGCCGGGCCATCATCTGGCGCGCGGCGCCGACCAGGGCGGTCATGTGCACATCGTGGCCGCAGGCGTGCATGACCGGCTTCTCCACCCCATCGACATCGACCTGGGTCACGGTCGAGGCGTGCGGCAGGCCGGTGGCTTCGCGAATGGGCAGGCCGTCCATGTCGGCGCGGATCAGGACGGTGGGGCCGGAGCCGTTGCGCAGCACGGCGACCACGCCGGTGCCTCCCACGTTTTCGGTGACGTCATAGCCCAGGCCGCGCAACTCCTGGGCCAGGCGCGCGGCGGTCTGGACCTCCAGCATCGACAGCTCGGGGTTGCGGTGGAAATGCTCCCACAGGGCGCCCAGATTGGCGCCATAGTCGGCGGCGATGGCGGCGCGCAGATCGGCGGGCGCCTGGGCGGCGACCGGCGTCGCAAAGGCGGCCACAGCCGCGGCCAGTCCCAGCATGGATTTCATCGTCGCCTCCCCTGACGCTGTTCGGGGAAGCCTAGACCATTTTTCGGTTCACTCGGAATCGACTGAACCCGCATCTTCGCTCTAGGCCTGCCGCCTCAGCCGTAGGCCTGGATCGGCCGGACATCCAGATCGCCGGCGCGCAGGGCGGCGATGCCTTGCGCCGCCGCCAGCGCCCCGGCGGCGGTGGTGTAATAGGGGATCTTCATCATCAGGGCCGTGCGCCGCAGGCTGAAGCTGTCCTGCAGCGACTGCTTGCCCTCGGTGGTGTTGATGACCAGCTGGACCTCGCCGTTCTTCATGGCGTCGACGATGTGGGGGCGGCCCTCCAGCACCTTCTTCACCAAGCCGACCTCGACCCCCTGTTCGGCCAGATAGGCGTGGGTGCCGCCGGTGGCGATCAGGCTGAAGCCTTGGGCCAGCAGGGTGCGCGCGGCCTCAAGGATGAAGGGCTTGTCGCTGTCCTTCACCGACACGAAGGCGCAGCCGGACGACGGCAGGGTGGTGCCGCCGCCGATCTGGGACTTCAGGAAGGCGCGGGCGAAGGCGGGGGCCAGATCGGCCTCGCCCTCGCGTTTCCAGTCCAGGCCCATGACCTCGCCGGTCGAGCGCATTTCCGGCCCCAGAATGGTGTCCACCCCGGCGAAGCGCGCGAAGGGGAAGACCGCTTCCTTGACCGCGATATGGTCATAGCAGCGCTGTTCCAGGCCGAAGGACGCCAGGGGCACGCCGGCCATGACCTTGGCGGCGATGGCGGCGATGGGCGCGCCCATGGTCTTGGCCACGAAGGGGGCGGTGCGGCTGGCGCGCGGATTGACCTCCAGCACGAAGATGCGCGGTTCGGCCGAGTGCGGCTCCTCGATGGCGAACTGCACGTTCATCAGGCCGCGCACCTTCAGGGCGCGCGCCATGGCCTCGGTCTGGCGCATCAGCTCGGCCACCGTCTCGCCCGACAGGGAATAGGGCGGCATCGAGCAGGCGCTGTCGCCCGAGTGGACGCCGGCTTCCTCGATATGCTCCAGCACACCGGCGACGAAGACGGTCTCGTCGTCGCACAGGGCGTCCACGTCCACCTCGGTGGCGCGGTTCAGATAGTGGTCGATCAGCACGGGATCGTCGCCCGAGACGCGCATGGCCTCGTGAACATAACGGTCCAGCTGTTCGCGGTCGTGAACGATCATCATGCCGCGGCCGCCCAGGACGTAGGAGGGGCGCAGCACGACCGGATAGCCGACCTCCTCGGCCTTCTGCGCGGCTTCCTCGGCGCTGCGGGCCAGGCCGTTCGGCGGCTGGATCAGGCCGATGTCGTTCAGCATCTGCTGGAACCGCTCGCGGTCCTCGGCCAGGTCGATGCTGTCGACGCTGGTGCCCAGGATCGGCACGCCGTCTTCCTGCAGGGCATGGGCCAGCTTCAGCGGGGTCTGGCCGCCGAACTGAACCACCGCGCCGATCAGTTCGCCCTTGGACCGCTCGACCTCGATCAGTTCCAGCACGTCCTCGGCCGTCAGCGGCTCGAAATACAGCCGGTCCGAGGTGTCATAGTCGGTCGACACCGTCTCGGGGTTGCAGTTGACCATGATCGACTCGACGCCGATGTCGTCAAACGCAAAGGCCGCGTGGCAGCAGCAGTAGTCGAACTCGATCCCCTGGCCGATGCGGTTCGGCCCGCCGCCCAGGATGACGGCCTTCCTGCGATCCGACGGCTCGGCCTCGCACTCGGGCGCCTGGCCCAGGGCGCCGGTCTCATAGGTCGAATACATATAGGCGGTGGCGCTGGCGAACTCGGCCGCGCAGGTGTCGATGCGCTTGAAGCTGGGCCGGACGTCCAGGGCGCGGCGGGCGCTGCGCACCGCCTTTTCGGTCGCGCCGGTCAGGGCGGCTAGGCGCGCATCCGAAAAGCCCTTGGCCTTCAGGCGGCGGAAGTCGCCGGCCTCGGTCGGCAGGCCGGTCACGCGGATGTGGCCTTCGGTGCGCACCACGTCGGCGATCTGGCGCAGGAACCAGGGTTCGTAGGCGCAGGCGGCGGCGACCTCTTCGACCGACAGGCCGTGGCGGAAGGCCTGGGCGATGACGCGGATGCGGTCGGGCGTCGGCTGGCCCAGGGCGCGCACCACGGCGGCGCGGGCGCCCGCATCGTCCTCGGCGCCGGCGACGCCCTCGATCTCGATCTCGTCGAAGCCCGACAGGCCGGTCTCAAGGCCGCGCAGGGCCTTCTGCATCGATTCCTGGAAGGTGCGGCCGATGGCCATGACCTCGCCCACCGACTTCATCGAGGTGGTCAGGTGCGGTTCCGACCCCGGATATTTCTCGAAGGCGAAGCGCGGGATCTTGGTGACAACATAGTCGATGCTGGGCTCGAACGAGGCCGGGGTCACCTGGGTGATGTCGTTGGTCAGTTCATCCAGGGTGTAGCCGACCGCCAGCTTGGCCGCGATCTTGGCGATGGGGAAGCCGGTGGCCTTGGACGCCAGGGCCGACGACCGCGACACGCGCGGATTCATCTCGATCACCACCATGCGGCCGTCGGCGGGGTTGATGGCCCACTGGACGTTCGATCCGCCGGTCTCGACGCCGATCTCGCGCAGGACGTTGATCGAGCCGGTCCGCATCCGCTGATATTCCTTGTCGGTCAGCGTCAGGGCGGGGGCGACGGTGATGCTGTCGCCGGTGTGGACGCCCATCGGGTCCACATTCTCGATGGAGCAGATGATGATGCAGTTGTCCGCCCGGTCGCGGACCACCTCCATCTCGTATTCCTTCCAGCCCAGCACCGATTCCTCGATCAGCACCTCGGTGGTCGGCGACAGGTCCAGGCCGCGCTCCACGATCTCGCGGAACTCCTCGACATTATAGGCGATGCCGCCGCCGGTGCCGGCCAGGGTGAAGCTGGGGCGGATGATGGCGGGCAGGCCGACGAAGCTGAGCGCGTCCTCGGCCTCGTCGATGTGGTGGACGGCGCGGCTGCGGGGCGATTCCAGGCCCAGCTTGTCCATGGCGTCGCGGAATTTCTGGCGATCCTCGGCCTTGTCGATCACCTCGGCGCGGGCGCCGATCATCTCGACCCCGTGCCGGGCCAGGGCGCCCGAGCTTTCCAGCGCCAGGGCCGTGTTCAGCGCCGTCTGGCCGCCCATGGTCGGCAGAAGGGCGTCCGGCTTCTCCGTGGCGATGATCTTTTCGACCACCTCGGGCGTGATCGGCTCGATATAGGTGGCGTCCGCGACCTCGGGGTCGGTCATGATGGTGGCGGGGTTCGAGTTGACCAGGATGACCCGGTACCCCTCGGCTTTCAGCGCCTTGCACGCCTGGACGCCGGAATAGTCGAACTCGCACGCCTGGCCGATGACGATGGGGCCGGCCCCGATGATCAGGATGGACTGGATGTCTGTGCGCTTGGGCATGGGTCAGGCCTTCAGTTCGTCGCCACCGCGCATTCCCAGCCGTCGTAGTCCAGCTGGAAGGCCGCGGCCCAGGATTGCATCATGACGGAAACGGGGGCGAAGGCGGCTTCGTCCACCGCCATGGTCGTTTCCAGAATAAGAGAATCGTCGCCGCCGCGCGTCAGGTATCCGGCGCGTCGCGCCACCTCGTTCAGATCGCCCAGGGCCGCGTCGTCGCCGAAGAAATAGAACAGCGTATGGCGCGGCGTGACACCGGAATCGCCGTGTTCCGCCAGGGCGGCGCGGATCATGGCGTCGCGTTCGTCATGGCTGGCGTCGGCGTCGGTCACGGCGGTCCTTCCGGCCCTGGCGCGCGCGAAGGCCGGCGCGGGGAGGCGCAGCGGTCCGGCGGCTTGTCGGCTAAGCGGCCCGTCTAATGACGCGGGGCGGCGGGAGCAAGCGATTATCGGGCCGAACCGTCCGCCCGCGCATCGATCCAGGCCGGCAGGTCGGCGATGGCTTCCAGCGCGCCATAGCGGGGGTGGCCGGCCGGGGCGTCGGCCAGCTCGTGGGCCCAGGTGATGTGATAGGGGATGTGCACCGCCCAAGCCCCGGCCTCCAGCGCCGGAAGGACATCGGATTTCATCGAATTGCCGGCCATGACGGCCTGATCCGGGCCGGTGCCGTGGCGGGTGAAGACGCGGTCATAGGTGGCGCGGTCCTTTTCCGACACGATCTCGACCGCCGCGAACAGTTCGCCCAGGCCGGACGCCGCCACCTTGCGTTCCTGATCCATCAGGTCGCCCTTGGTCACCAGCACCAGGCGATAGCGTTCCGACAGGGCGGCCAGGGCCTCGTCCACGCCGGGCAGGGTCTCGACCGGATGGGCCAGCATCTCGCGCCCGGCGGCCAGGATCTCGCGCACCACTTCCGGCGGGGCGCCGCCGTCGCACAGCTCCATCGCCGTCTCGATCATCGACAGGGTGAAGCCCTTCACCCCATAGCCGTAGAGGCGCAGGTTGCGGCGCTCGGTCTCGGCCAAGCGCGCCTCGATCGTCTCGGGATCGCCGTGGTCGTCCAGCAGGTCCACGAACCGGGCGTGGGTCAGGCGAAAGATCGTCTCATTGTGCCAAAGGGTGTCGTCGGCATCCAGGCCCACGGTGGTGACGGCGGCGCGTTTCATGCCCGGCGAATGTCGCAGCCGCCGCCCGGATGCAAGGCCCGAACGCAGGCAGAACCGCGATCACCAACGGTTACGACTTGTAAAGCCTGTTCCGTGGTGGTCCTATCCGCCTGATCGCCGGGGGAGGCGGATGCGCGGACCAGTCGTCTGGTTCAGGTCGCTGACGGGGCCCGGCACACGCAAAAAGGCATCATATGAACATCGTCATCCTGCTGGGGGTCATTATCACCCTGGCGACAGGTTTCCCTGTCCTGATGCAGATCCTGAAGAACCATCCCAAGGGTCTGATCACCTGTTTCTTCGCCGAGATGTGGGAACGGTTCTCGTTCTACGGCATGCGCGGCCTGCTGATCTTCTATCTGACCCAGCATTTCCTGTTCGACGACGACAAGGCGTCGGGCCAGTACGGCACCTATGGCTCGCTGGTGTATCTGCTGCCGCTGATCGGCGGCATCGTGGCGGACCGCTACATCGGCACGCGCAAAGCCATCGCCTTCGGCGCCGTCCTGCTGGTGCTGGGCCACGGCCTGATGGCGTTCGAGGGCAATCCGGCGACCCAGACCCTGCGCGTGGGCGATCAGTCCTACGCCGTGCAGGTGGTGGACCGCGCCGACGCCAAGGTGACCCAGGTGGTCGTCGACGGCGCGGCCTATGACTACGCCACCGACGCCCAGGGCGCGATCAGCATCGCCGGCCTGCCGGAAGGTTCGCCCCTGGCCACCGCCACCACGGCGGACATCCAGCTGACGACCCAGAAGTCGTCGGGCGAAAACTGGTTCTATCTGGCGCTGTCGCTGATCATCATGGGCGTGGGCTTCCTGAAGCCGAACATCTCGACCCTGGTGGGCCAGCTGTACAAACAGGGCGATCCGCGCCGGGATTCGGGCTTCACCCTTTACTATTACGGCATCAACCTGGGCTCGTTCTGGGCCGCCATCCTGTGCGGCTTCCTGGGCCAGACCTATGGCTGGGGCTGGGGCTTCGGCCTGGCCGGCGTCGGCATGCTGGCGGGCCTGATCGTCTTCATCATCGGCAAGCCGCTGTTGCAGGGCAAGGGCGAGAGCCCGAACCCCGAGCTGATGCGCCGCCCGGTGCTGGGCCCGATCAACCGCGAATGGCTGATCTACATCCTGGCCTTCGTCGGCGTGGGCGGCCTGTGGTTCGTGGTGCCCAATCACGAACTGGTGGGTCAGGGCCTGCTGCTGTCGACCATCGCCGCCCTGGCCTTCGTCGCCTGGTTCATCATCTTCAAGCTGAAGGGCGACAAGATCGCGCGCGAGCGGATGATGCTGGCCATGGTGCTGATCTTCGGTTCGGCGGTGTTCTTCACCCTGTTCGAACAGGCCGGGTCTTCGCTGAACCTGTTCGCCGAGCGCAACGTGGATCTGGCCGTCACCAGCCAGGCCTACACCCTGTTGGGCATGCCGATCGGTTCGCCGGCCCAGGTGGCCGCCGCCGGTCTGGACACCTCCAACTGGTGGGGCTGGATCAACACCTCGCTGACCGCCTCGCAGACCCAGTCGTTCAACGCCGGCTTCATCCTGATCTTTGCGCCGGTGTTCGCGGCCCTGTGGGCCTTCCTGGGCCAGCGCAAGATGGACCCGAACCCGGTGGTCAAATTCGGCCTGGGGATCATGCAGGTCGGCCTGGGCTTCCTGGTCGTGGTGTGGGGCGTCAACTCGGGCATGGTGAGCGAGGCGTTCCGCACGCCGATGTTCCTCTTGGCCATGCTGTACCTGCTGCACACGACCGGCGAGCTGTTCCTGTCGCCGGTGGGCCTGTCGCAGATCACCAAACTGTCGGTCGCCTCGATCGTCAGCTTCATGATGGCGGTGTGGTTCATGGCCTCGGCCATCGCCCACTTCATCGCCGGCGAGATCGCCAAACGGGCCGGCGCCGACACCGTGGGCGGCCAGGTGACCAATCCCGAAGCCGCGCTTCAGGGGTCGCTGGATACCTTCAACCTGATCGGCCTGTGGGGCGTCGGCATCGGCGTGGCCTTCATCCTGATCAGCTTCGTGATCGGCAAGTGGACCCACGGCAGCGACGACCACGGTCCGCTGGTGACCGAGGGCGGCCACGAGGACGGCAACGTCGCGCGGCCGAACACCTCGACCGCGGGGTAAGACCGAGGACGGGCTGAAAAGCCCGGTTCGCAAGATCAAGGGCGGCGTCCGCACCGGACGCCGCCCTTTCCTTATGCGCTGTCGTGGGCGCGCGTCCGGCGCCCTGGCTCAGAGCGTCTTGCGCAGTTGCAGCTGGAACCAGGGATAGGCGCTGGTCTCCTGCCGCTCGTGATAGACCAGCGGCGCGGTGTTGCGCGGCCCCGAATAGACCCAGCGGTCGCGGCCCAGCACCCGCACCGTGGCGTTGCCGACTTCCAGACGCACGGTCAGGTCGGCGCGCGGCTTCCACTGGCCATGCAGGGTCACGAACGGCGTCTGGTCCGACCGGCGCAGTTCGCGCGTGCGATAGTTGTAGCCGCCGTCGTCATCGCAGCCGTGATCGACGCCATAGCTCCAGCGCCCGCCCTGAAGGTCGTGGGTGAAGGTGACGCCGCAGCCGAAACCGTCGTTGCCCGGGAACTCGATCTCCTGGCCCGTCAGGGGATCGGTGACTTGCGACCAGGTCCAGGTGCCGCGCGCCTGAAGCCGGGCGCCGCTCAGGCCCAGCCGGTCCAGCGGCAGGGTCAGCCGCGCCTGGAACAGGTCTTCAGAGCCGTCGCCGATGTTGCCCACCGCGTCGAACCCGCCCACCAGGGGGATGACGCCGATGAAGTCGCTGATCCGCGCATGCGAGGCGGTCAGTTGCAGCACGGCCTGGTCCCAGAAACGCCGTTCATAGACCGCTTCGATCGTGTCGATCTTCTCGGGGACCAGATCGGGGTTGCCCGCCGTCACCTGGCCCAGATTGACCTCGGACGAGGCGACGAAGTCGCCGAAATCCAGCTGGCCCACCTCGCGTTCATAACGCAGACGCAGCTGGTGCCCCGCCGCCGGGGTCCAGGTCAGCAGCAGTCGGGGCTTGGGATAGGTGAAGGATTTGGACCGGTCGGTGTCGCCCGACTGGCGGATCTCGGACACCTCGACACGCAGGGCGCCTTCCAGCGTCAGGCGCGGATCGGGCCGCCAGGTCGCCTGGCCGAACACTTCGCCCCGCAGCTCCTCGACCTTGACCGCGGCCGAAGGCAGGGGCACGGCCACGCCGTTCTCGGCATAGGCGGTGGCGCTGTCCAGCAGGTTGTAGGCCAGTTCGCCGCCGCCTTCGAAGGCCCAGCGGTCGTCGCGGCGGAACCGCACCAGCGTGCGCGCGATGCTTTCGCCCTCGGTCTCGTCGGCGGTGAAGACCGAGGTGAAGCCCGTGCGGTCCAGCACCGAGGCCCCGTCCTCACGCTCGATGCGTTGCAGGGCGGTCAGCTCCAGCTCGGTGCGCGGGCCCAGCGGCCGGGTCCAGCTGACGCCCAGCTCGCCGCTGACCTCGTCGGACGCCTCGTTCGTGCGTTCGTTCTGGCCCACACCGGACAGGACGGTCAGACGCCGTCCGTTCTCGCTCTCGCCCCAGGCCGCCAGTCCGTTCAGGCGCAGCTTGCCGCCCGCGAAGGGGCGCAGCACCGCGCCGGTCACGCTGATGTTGCGAAACAGGTCGTCCAGATCCAGCCGCGCGTCCTGGATCAGGGCGCCGCTCGCGTCATAACGGCGGCGGAATCCGTCGCCGACCAGATCGACCCTCTGGTCCGAGGTGGCGCTGAAGGCGATCTCTTCCTGATGGTCGCCGGCGCGGCGTGCATACTGGGCGCGCACCAGCGGGCCGACATAGCCGTCCGGGTAGATATAGGGGCTGAACTCGATCACCCGTTCGGTGGTGACGTCGCGGTGCAGCACGACATTGGCCACGACGGCGCGGCCCTGCATGTCCACGCCCGGCGCCCCGCCGCGGATCAGGTCGATGCGCGCCACCGACCGGGCCGAGATGCGCCGCAGATAGCCGTCCAGCCCCTCGCTCTTGATCGCCGGCCGCGCGCCGTCGACCAGCACATTGCCCCCGGCGCCGGCATAGCCGCGCGTGTCGCTGTCGCCATATTCGATGACGAAGCCGGGCAGGCGGGCCAGCATGTCCAGCGCCGTATCGGGCCGGGCGTCGGCGAAGAAGGCGGGCTCATAGGCGATGACGCCCGCGCCCTCGTTGGCGGGCGCAGACGCACTGGACTGCGCTTGCGCCAGGGCGGGGCAGATCAGGGCGACAGCGGCCGCGCCGCCCAGCAGAAATCCCAGACGCATCGGCGACATCCCTCCGTTCGCCGAAGCCATGCCGAACCCGCGCCGACGACGCCAGTTACAAGGATGCAAGGAACCTTAACCGGCGTCGGCCCGGCCGTCAGAAGGTCTTGCGCAGAGACACGTTCCAGAAGGTGCGCGGATTGACGCTGCGCGTCTCGACATAGGCGACGGGCCGGGTCGTGCGGTTCGCATAGCCGATGCGCGTGAAGTTGAAGTCGTCCCAGTCGGTCAGCTGGACCCGCACGGTCAGGTCGGGCTTGGGCTTGTATTCGACATAGGCCTGGAAATAGTCGCCGCCCGCGCGCCAACTGGAGGTGAAGTCGGGGTTGTGCGTGGTCTGGCCCAGGCGGGTCAGGATGGTGGCCCCCCACTGGATGTTCCAGCTGGCGATGTCCTGGGTGACGGTGAAGTTCGGCTGGCTTTCGCGCAGTCCCGTGACGCTGCGCTTGAGGCCGGTGGTCGGGTCGGTGACCTCGGTGTCGATCCAGTTGTTGCGGAAGCTGAACCGTCCGCCGGTGAAACCGATCCGGTCGGCCGGGATCACCAGATTGACCGAGAACTGTTCGTACCAGCCGTCGCCGATGTTTCCGGTAGCCGACAGGCCGTCCTTCAGCGGGATGACGTCGATATAGTTGCTGACCGTGTCGCGACGATAGCCGACCGAGAAGACACCCTCGCCCCAGAACCGTCGCTCATAGGTGATCTCGCCGATCCAGCGGGATTCCGGCTCCAGATCGACATTGCCGCCGTACAGGGTTTCGGAATCCAGATCGGCCGAGGCGGCGAAGTCGCCGAAATCCAACTGGCCCACCTCGCGTTCGATGCGCAGCCGGATCTGGTGCGACGGGATCGGCGTCCAGGTGGCCAGCAGGCGCGGCTTGGCGAAGACGAAGCTCTTTTCCTGGCTGGCGTCGCCGGACTGACGGATGTTCGACGCCTCGATCCGCACCCCGCCTTCCAGCGTCAGATCGGGGTGGATGCGCCAGGTGCCGCGACCGAACACCTCGCCGCGCGTCTCCTCGACCTTGACGGTCGCCGAGGGCAAGGGAATGGCGGTTCCATCGACGCTGAACGCCTGGGTCACGTCCAGCAGGTTGTAGGCGATCTCGCCGCCGGTCTCGAGGGTGACCTTGGGCGAATGCTCCCACCGCGTCAGGGCGCGCAGAATGGTCTCGGATTCCAGGCCCTCGGCGGTGAACACCTGTTCGGGACTGACCGTCGCGCCGATGAAGCCGTTCGACAGGGAGGTGTTGTCGAAGTCGGCCGCCGTGTGGATGAAACGCGTCTCCAGCGTCACGCCCTGGGCCATGGGGCGGGTGAAGACCACGCCGACCTCGCCATTGATGTTCTCGTTGTCGTAGGTGCTGTAGCGCAGGATGTCCGGCGCCATCTGTTCGGTGACATTGTGCCAGTCGCCGCGGCCGATGCGGCCGGTCAGGTCCAGCTTGCCGCCCATGAAGGGCGATGAATAGTTGCCGCGCAGGCCGTTGCTGCCGCCGTAGCCTTCGGTACGCAGCGCCTCGTCACGCAGAACGGCGCCGGCGCCGTCGATGCGCCGCACCCGGCCCACCCCGTTGCCGTCGTCGCTGCTGATGCCGTCGCTCAGGGTGAAGCCCCAGGTGCGGTCGCCGTCGCGGGCCGAGAACTGGTACGAGCCGCCGAACAGGTCCGGGCCGCCGTTGAACAGGGTGGCGTTCATGCTGAGCACCGACTGGCGCGTGTTCTCGCGTTTCAGGATCACGTTCACGACCACGGCGTAGCCCTGCATGTCGATGCCCGGAGCGCCGCCGCGGATCAGCTCGATCCGTTCGACCTGGCTGGCCAGGGTGCGCGACAGCACCGACGAGCCGGTGTCGTTCTTGGATGCCGGACGGGCGCCGTTGATCAGGATGTTCCCGACCGCGCCTTCAAAGCCCCGGCTGCCGTCGCCATCCTGGGTCGAGAAGCCCGGCACGCGATTGACCATGTCGTGGGCCGTGTTCGGCCGCTGGTCGGCGAAGAAGTCGGGCGTGAAGATCAGCACGCCGCGCTGGGCCGCGTCGGCCACCGGCGCGGGGGCGGACTGCTGGGCCATGGCGGGATGGGCGGCGGCGAAGATCAGGGCCGAAACGGCCCCGGCGGTGGCGAACCGGACGGTGTTCATGTGGACTCCCCTTGTGTCGCCAGCAAAGGCGTCGGGGGATGCGAAGTCTTGTTACAAGTCGGTTAGGTCGATTAAATTTCAGACACAGACTGTGCAAACTGTAATGCTTCGGCTGCGGCAGACCAGATTTCGCCACAGTTCAATAGGTGATTGCCGATCATGACGATGATGAAGACTGTACTGGCCGGCGTGCTGCTTGTTGTAACGGTTGCGGCCATCCCCGCGCGCGCGCAGACGCTCGCGGAGGATCCGGCGCCGGCGGCCTCGGTCGAGGATGTGATCGTCACGGCCCGGCGCTCGGGCGCGCCGATGTGGGAGATCACGCGCGGCGATGCGACCCTGCTGCTGGTCGGCGAACTGATGGGGGCGCCGGACGATCTGGACTGGCGGCCCGATGCGCTGGAGGCCGCCACGATGCAGGCGCAGCGGGTGATGACGGCCCCGGTCGGGCGGGTGTCGGGCGGCGACATCCTGCGGCTGATCTGGCGCATCCGCACCATTGGATCGCTGCCCGAAGGCGTCGGCCACGCCGACTATCTGGGCGCCGAAGACTTCGCCCGGCTGGAGGCGGTGATGGCGTCCGAACGCAGCCAGACCTGGCGCCGCGCCAGCCCGGTGATGCTGAGCTTCGACCTGCTGAAGGATCGGGCAGGCTATCGGCGCGGCGACCGGCTGGCGGGCGATGCGGTGCGGCGGGCGGCGCGCAAGGCCCGCATCCCGTCGCAATCCATCGGCTTCGTGCGCGGGGACGAAATCATCGAATCCCTGATCGCCCAGCCGCCGGCCGCCTATGCCCCTTGCGTTCGGGCCGCCATCGCGGCGGCCGAGGTGGGGCCAGAGGGCTTCCGCGCGCGGGCCGAGGCGTGGCGCCGCTGGCGCGTGGCCGAGGTGACGGCGTCGCCTCTGGACCGGGCGCTGTTCCAATGCTGGCCCTATGGCGATCCGGCGATCGGGCCGCAGCTGAACGGCCTGTGGGTCGAGGCGATCGACGGCGCCCTGAACGAGACGGGCGTGACCCTGGCGGTGGCGCCGCTGCGGCTGCTGGCGGAACCGGGCGGGGTGCTCGACCGGCTGGAGGCCGCCGGCTTCCAGATCGACGGCCCCGAATGGAAGGCCGCACCGGAAAACTAAGGCGAGGTCAGACCGCCGTGCCGCCCACGGTCAGGCCGCCGATCTTCAGCGACGGCTGGCCGATGCCGACCGGCACGCCCTGGCCCGCCTTGCCGCACACGCCGACGCCGGGATCGAAGGCGAAGTCGTCGCCGATCATGCTGATGTTGGTCAGGGCCGTGGCCCCGTCGCCGATCAGGGTGGCGCCGCGCACCGGGGCGGTGATCCGGCCGTCCTCGATCAGATAGGCCTCGGTGCACTGGAAGACGAACTTCCCATTGGTGATGTCCACCTGGCCGCCGCCGAAATTGGCGGCGTAGAGGCCGCGCTTGGTGCTGGCGATCATGTCAGCCTGGCTGTCGCGGCCGCCCTCCATGAAGGTGTTGGTCATGCGTGGCATGGGCATGTGGGCGAACGACTGGCGCCGCCCGTTGCCGGTGGCCGCGGCGCCCAGTTGCCGCGCGCTCAGCCGGTCGTGCATCAGCCCGACCATGATGCCGTCCTCGATCAGCACGGTGCGGCCGGTGGGCGTGCCCTCGTCGTCGATGGTCAGCGAGCCGCGACGCCCGGCGATGGAGCCGTCATCGACCACGGTGACGCCCGGCGCGGCCACCCGCTGGCCCATCCGTCCGCTGAAGACCGAGCTGCCCTTGCGGTGGAAGTCGCCCTCGAAGCCGTGGCCGACCGCTTCATGCAGCAGCACGCCGGGCCAGCCGGCGCCCAGGACCACGTCCATCTCACCGGCCGGACAGTCGACGGCGTCCAGATTGATCAGCGCCTGGCGCAGCGCCTCGTCGATCTGGCCCTGCCAGCGGTCGGGCGCGATCCAGGTCTCGAAGCCCGCGCGGCCCCCGGCCCCGGCCGAGGCCGATTCGCGCCGGCCGTCCTTTTCCACCGTGACCGAGACGTTCAGACGCACCAGGGGGCGCACGTCCTGCACCCGCCGTCCATCGGCGCGCAGGATCTCGATGGCCCGTCGTTCGCCCACCAGAGAGGCCGAGACCTGGACCACGCGCGGATCGCGGGCGCGCGCCCAGGCGTCCATTTCGGACAGCAGGGCGATCTTGTCGGCGAAGGCGGGCGCCGCCAGGGGATCGACCGGCTCGTACAGTTTCTGATTGGTCGCGTGGGGCGCCTCGGCGGTCACGCCCGCATGGCCGGCCTTGGCCAGGGCGGCGGCGTCGGCGGCGCGCTGCATGGCCGCGACCGAAATCTCATTGGCGTGGGCGTAGCCGGCGGTCTCGCCCGCCACCACGCGCAGGCCGAACCCCTCGACCGCATCATAGGCGGCGCTCTTCAGCCGGCCGTCGTCGAAGACCAGGCTCTCGCTCTCGGTCTTCTCCAGAAACAGTTCGCCGTCGTCGGCGCCGGCCAGGGCGGCCTGAAGCACGTCCAGGGCCTGGTCGGGGTCGACGCCAGACGTTTCGAGGATAGGGGGCGGGGTGACGGAGACGGTCATACGCCCTCAGATAGGGGCTGACGGCCGCCGCGTCACCCGCCGTGTCAGAACGATTCCTCGACCGCGCCCGAACCGGTGATGGTCCGGTTCAGCTGGGCCGGCCGGCGCGTCAGGGTGACGTCACCCGAGCCGCTGATGTCGATGTCCGCCTTGCCGGTCGGCCCGGCCCGGGCTTCGCCCGAGCCGTTGATCGTGATGGCCGCGTCGGTCAGGGTCAGATCGCCCAGGTCCACATCGCCCGAACCGGTGATCTCCAGCTCCAGCCGCTGGGTCTTGCCCGTGCCGGTGACGTCGGCCGAACCGTTGACGCCGATGGCCAGGGTCGGCTGGTCATAGTTGCGCAGGGTCAGGTCGCCCGAGCCGTTGATGTCGAAGCGCGACACGCGCGGCGCGGTCACCACGATGCTCAGTTCGCCGCGTTCGGACCGGGCGTTCAGACCATCGGGGCCCCAGCCGAACACCACGCGCTCGTCGCCCTCGGCCAGGAAGATGCGGCCGTTCTCGACGCGGACCCGGTCGGCCAGGCCCTTGGGTCCGGTGACCACCACCCCGGCCTCGGCGCCCTGAACGAAGTCGACGTCCAGAGAAGAGTCCAGCGTCAGGGTCTCGCCGCTCCAGGCCAGGTTGCGGGTGATGCGCGGACCCAGGTCGTTGGACCCGCCCCCGCGAACCCGTTCGATGCGGACCGATTCGCCATTGTCGTCGCGGACGGTCCAGGCCCAGCCGTGGCGGGCCATGTCGCGGCCGCCCAGGGCGGCGGCGCCGCCCAGACAGGCCAGGCACAGCACCAGGGCGGCGCCGGCGATGATGAGCAGGGTGCGGGTCATGCCGTCTCTCCAGCGGCTTGGGGTTCCAGGGCCGGCTTCAGCAGCCGGTAGTGCAGGCGGGCGAACCAGATCAGGCCGTTGACCAGCCAGACGGTCACCAGGGCGGTCAGGGCGCCGACGAAGGTGGCGCCGGCCATCAGGCCCAGGCCGCACAGCAGGGCCGCCAGGGCGCCGCCGGGGAAGCCCGCGAACGGACCGGCCACGAAGACCACCCCGCCGCCGATGAAGACGCCGATCACGGCCACCACCACCCCGAACAGGGCGCCGACCACGCCCATCAGAAGGGGCAGCAGGATCAGGATGTCGATCGCGCCCAGGCCCAGCACCGCGAAGACGGCGGCGGCGGCGGCGGACGGGTTGCGCTCCTGGGTCCAGCGCTGGGCCGTGGCCTCGGCGCGCAGTTCGCGGGCCAGGCGGTCGGGGTCGCCCAGGGCGGCGGCCACCTCGGCCTCGGTGCGGCCGTCCTGCACGCCGTCGTCGAAGTGGGATTCATAGTCGGCCACGATCTCGGCGGCGGTATGGGTCGGCAGGCCGACCAGTCCGCGCTTCAGTCGCGACAGGAATTCGGCGCGCGTCATCAGGCGTCTCCCGATTGGGCGGCGTCGGCGTCGGAAATGACGGCGTCGACGGCGCGGGTGAAGGTTTTCCATTCGGCCGCCTGGGCGTCCAGTGCGGCGCGTCCGGCGGCGGTCAGGCGATAGTATTTGCGCGAAGGGCCGGCGGAGGATTCGACCAGATAGGTCTCGACCAGGCCGTCGGTCTGCATGCGCCGCATCAGCGGATAGATCGTGCCCTCGCCCATGCCGATGGCGTCGGACAGGCGGCTGGCGATCTCGTAGGCGTAGCTGTCGGCGCGGGCCAGAAGGGCCAGGACACACAGCCCCAACGCCCCCTTCTTCAACTGGATGTCTATGGTTTCGGGCACCTCGGTTCTCCTGTGCTCGAAGTCTGACTATCGCAAGGTATCATGTAACGCAAGGTAGCTTGCGAAACATGGATGCGATGTAATGCAGGGAGGGACAAGGGACTAAGGACTAGGGATTGGGGATGGGGGAGCGGAGCCTGGGGGCGACTGCGTCGGCTTGGTGCAGCCGACATGGTTGGTGCGGAGACGGTCTGTCGCCCGGCCTAATCCCTAGTCCCTAGTCCCTAATCCCTCCCTTTCCCCCCGCTGATCGCTTGGCAAGCGTCCATCGATCCGATAGGGACCGGCCCATGACGCGGCGGCTGGGGCCCCTTGCGCGCTGACTTGCGATTCACTCGCAACTAGCTGCCGCAGAACGACTTTATTTAAGGGACGTCTCGAATGGGGATGGGCATGCGAGCCAAGGGGTTGATGGGAGGCGGTATCGCCTCGGCCCTGGCGCTGTTCGCCGCCGCGCCGGCATGGGCGCAGGATCTGATGGGTCAGCCGACGCCGGGCGGTCTGGGGCTTCAGCCCGCCGCCTCGCCGCTGAAGGTGGAAGCGCACATCTTCCACGACTTCATCCTGATGCCGATCATCACGGCCATCTGCCTGCTGGTGCTGGGCCTGCTGCTGTGGATCATGATCCGCTACAACAGGAAGGCCAATCCGACGCCCGCGCGCTGGAGCCACAACACCCTGATCGAGATCATCTGGACCGTGGTGCCGGTGCTGATCCTGGTGTTCATCGCCCTGTTCTCGTTCCGGCTGCTGTTCGCCTATCACGACATGCCCGACCCGGACGTGACGGTTAAGGTCACCGGCAACCAGTGGAACTGGGCCTACGAATATCCCGACCAGGGCGTGGCCGAATACATCTCGAACATGCTGCCGGAAGAAGAGGTCGCCCAGCGCGGCATGCCCAGCAGCCTGTATCGCCTGGCCGCCGACGAGCCGATGGTGGTGCCGGTCGGCAAGACCGTGCGCCTTCTGGTCACCGCCTCCGACGTGATCCACGCCGTCGCCCTGCCGGCCTTCGGCCTGAAGACCGACGCCGTTCCGGGCCGGGTCAACGAGACCTGGTTCCGCGCCGATCGCACCGGCGTCTTCTATGGCCAGTGCTCGGAACTGTGCGGCGTCGACCACGCCTTCATGCCGATCCAGATCAATGTGGTGACCGAAGCCGAGTTCGCCGCCTGGATCGCCTCCAAGGGCGGCTCAATGACCCCGGCCACGGCCGAACAGGCCCCCGGCGGCACCGCCGCCCAGGTGGCCGCCGGAACGACCGGCGCCCCGACCGCGACCGCCGCTGCTGACGCCGCTGCCGCTCCGACCGCCCAGACGGCGACCACTCCGACCAACGCTCCGGCCGCGCCTGCGGCTGTGGCCCAATAATCCGCGAGAGCCCCCGATCATGGCCACCGCAGCCCAGAACCTCGCTCACGACCACGACGGTCATGACGATCACGACCACAAGCCGGGTTTCTTCACCCGCTGGTTCCTGTCGACCAACCACAAGGACATCGGCGTCCTGTATCTGGGCTTCGCGATCTTCGCGGCCCTGATCGGCGGCGCCCTGTCGGGCCTGATCCGCTGGGAACTGGCCGAGCCGGGCATCCAGATCTTCCGCGAAGGCTCGTTCGTCCAGCACCTGGGCCTGGTTGAGGCGACCAAGCACGGCTACAACGTCACGGTCACGGCCCACGCCCTGATCATGGTGTTCTTCGTGGTCATGCCGGCCACCATGGGCGGCTTCGCCAACTATTTCGCGCCGATCATGATCGGCGCGCCGGACATGGCCTTCCCGCGCATGAACAACATCTCGTTCTGGATGCTGGTCAGCGCCTTCGTGCTGCTGTGTCTCAGCCTGTTCGTGGACGGCGGTCCCGGTCGCGGTTTCGGCGGCGGCTGGACCGTCTATCCGCCCCTGTCGACCAAGGGCCACACCGGCCCGGCCATGGATCTGGCGATCTTCTCGCTGCACGTCGCGGGCGCCAGCTCGATCCTGGGCGCGATCAACTTCATCACCACCATCTTCAACATGCGCGCGCCGGGCATGACCCTGCACCGCATGCCGCTGTTCGCCTGGGGCGTGCTGATCACCGCCTTCCTGCTGCTGCTGTCGCTGCCGGTTCTGGCGGGCGCCATCACCATGCTGCTGACGGACCGCAACTTCGGGACCAGCTTCTTCGACCCGACCGGCGGCGGCGACCCGGTGATGTTCCAGCACCTGTTCTGGTTCTTCGGTCACCCCGAAGTCTACATCATGATCCTGCCGGGCTTCGGCATCATCAGCCACATCGTCTCGACCTTCAGCCGCAAGCCGATCTTCGGTTATCTGGCCATGGCCTACGCCATGGTGGCCATCGGCTTCATCGGCTTCATCGTGTGGGCGCACCACATGTACACGGTCGGCATGTCGATCGAGCTGCGCGCCTATTTCGTGGCCGCGACCATGATCATCGCCGTGCCCACGGGCGTGAAGATCTTCAGCTGGATCGCCACCATGTGGGGCGGCTCCATCGACTTCAAGACGCCGATGCTGTGGGCCATGGGCTTCATCTTCCTGTTCACCGTCGGCGGCGTGACCGGCGTGGTCCTGTCGAACGCCGGCATCGACTACAGCCTGCACGACACCTATTACGTCGTGGCCCACTTCCACTATGTGCTGTCGCTGGGCGCCATCTTCTCGATCTTCGCCGGCTTCTATTACTGGTACGAGAAGATGTTCGGCGTGAAGTACAACGAGTTCCTGGGCGCGCTGCACTTCTGGATCATGTTCATCGGCGTGAACCTGATCTTCTTCCCGCAGCATTTCCTGGGCCTGCAGGGCATGCCGCGCCGCTACATCGACTATTCGGAAGCCTACACCTACTGGAACCACGTCTCGTCGATCGGTTACGTCGTGACCATCGTCGGCGTCGGGGTCTTCCTGGTGGTGTTGCTCGAATCGGCCATCCGTCGCCGCAAGGGTGAGGCGAATCCGTGGGGCGAAGGCGCCACGACGCTGGAATGGACCCTGTCGTCCCCGCCGCCGCATCACCAGTTCAACGAACTGCCGGTGGTCAAGTCCGACGAGCACTGATCCCCGGAGCGATCCGGGCCAGGGGCCGCCCTTCCCAGCCGGAAGGGCGGCCTTCGTCTTTCAAACGCGCCGCAAAGGCGTAAGAACGTCCGCCATGAACCCGACCCCCGCCACGCCCGTCGTCACCACGGCCCAGCCGGAAGACTACGTCCAGCTGCTGAAGCCGCGCGTCATGTCGCTGGTGATCTTCACCGCCGTGACCGGTCTGGTGGTGGCGCCGGGGGACATGCACCCGTTGTCGGCGGCCCTGGCCATTCTGTGCATCGCCGTGGGCGCCGGCGCCGCCGGGGCGCTGAACATGGCGCTGGAGGGTGAAACCGACGCCCTGATGCGCCGCACGCGCGGCCGCCCCGTCGCCGCCGGCCGGGTGCGCAAGGGCGACGCCATGACCTATGGCGTGGTGCTGTCGGTGTTCTCGGTCATGCTGCTGGGCATGGCGTCCAACTGGCTGGCGGCGGGTCTGCTGGCCCTGACCATCGTCTATTACGCCGGCTTCTACACGCTGCTGTTGAAGCGGCGGACGCCCCAGAACATCGTCATCGGCGGGGCGGCGGGCGCCTTTCCGCCGGTGATCGGCTGGGCCGCGGCGACGGGCGATGCGCCCTGGCCGGCGTGGCTGCTGTTCCTGATCATCTTCCTGTGGACGCCGCCGCACAGCTGGGCGCTGGCGCTGTATTCGGCCGGCGACTACGCCCGCGCCGGCATTCCGATGATGCCGGTGGCCCGGGGCGCCAAGTCCACGCGGCTGCAGATCCTGCTGTATAGCCTGGTGCTGGTTCCGGTGGGGGTGGCGCCGGCCTTCACCGGCCTGGGCGGCGTCATCTATGGCGTCGTGGCGGCGGTCGGCGGCCTGGTCTTCCTGGCGCTGGCGGTGCGGGTCTGGCGCTCGCGCGCGGGCGACCAGCCGGACAAGGCCGAGGCGGTGGGGCGAGAGGCCGCATTGTACGATGTCCGCGCCGAGGCCAAACCGGCGCGCAACCTGTTCGCCTTCTCCATCCTGTATCTGATGGCCCTGTTCGCCGCCCTTCTGGTCGAGCAACTGCCGGGCCTGGGACACTGACCGCCATGCGACTGACCGACGAACAACTGGCCGCCCGCAAGCGCCGCAACCTGGCCCTGGCCGGGGCGCTGGTGCTGTTCATGATCCTGGTGTTCACCACCACCTTCCTGCGGATGCAGCACAACCAGCGCGAATCGGCCAAGGCCCACCAGGCCGCCGTGGCCGAGGCCCAGGCCCTGCAGGCGCAAGCCCAGGCTCAGGTTGAGGCCGCGGCCCAGCCGTGAACCGCAAGAACGCCATCGCCCTGGCCTGCGTCGGGGGCGTCATGTTCATGACCGGCGCCGCCTTCGCCGCCGTGCCGCTGTATCAGCTGTTCTGTCAGGTGACGGGTTTCGGCGGCACCACCATGGTGGCGGACAAGCCGTCGGACGTGATCCTGGACCAGACGGTGCTGGTGCGGTTCGACACCAATGTGCGTGGCCTGCCGATGACCTTCCGCGCCGAACAGGTCAGCCAGCGGGTGCGCATCGGCGAGACGGGCATCGCCTATTTCGACGTCACCAACACCTCGGACCGGCCGATCCACGCCACCGCCGCCTATAATGTCGTGCCCGAGCGGGCCGGCCCCTATTTCCAGAAGCTGCAGTGCTTCTGTTTCGAGGGGCAGGAGATCGCGCCGGGCCAGACGCAGAAATTCCCGGTGCAGTATTTCATCGCCCCCGAACTGGCCACCGACCGCGAGGGTCGGGGGGTGCGCGAGATCACCCTGAGCTACACCTTCTATCCCACCCGCGGCTTCGACGAGGCGCAGAAGGCGGGCTGATCGCCGGCAAGGGCGTCGGGGGCGCCTTATTCCCGCCCCGGACCACTGGCGTCCCCGCAATCGCGGCGCTATAGCCCTGAGGAATCGAGACGTCCGCCGAGGATCCGGAAAGACCCATGGCCAATTCCCACGCCACTCCGCACCACGACTACCACCTGGTCGATCCCAGCCCCTGGCCGCTGGTGTCCTCCATCGCCGTGACCATCATGATGGTCGGCGCCGTGGTGTGGATGAAGGGGCTGGTCCCCGCCGACAGCGGCCCGATCGCCGACGCCCTGCTGGTCAAGGGCCAGAAGGCGCTGTTCTTCGCCGGCTTGGCCGGTGTGCTGACGGCCATGTTCGGCTGGTGGTCGGACGTCATCAAGGAAGGCCGTCAGGGCTATCACACCCCGGTGGTGTCGATCGGCCTGCGCTACGGCATGATGCTGTTCATCGCGTCCGAGGCGATGCTGTTCGCCGCCTTCTTCTGGATGTTCTTCGAAATGTCCGTCTTCAACGAGGCGCGCGCCCATATCCCCGAGGTCGGGGCCTGGGCCGACACGGCCAAGTCGTGGACCGCCGCCAATGGCGACAGCATCTGGCCGCCCAAGGGCGTCGAAACCCTGGACCCGTGGCAACTGCCGCTGCTGAACACCATCATCCTGCTGCTGTCGGGCACCACGGTCACCTGGGCGCACCATGCGCTGCAAAGCGGCGACCGCAACGGCGCCAAGATGGGCCTGCTGATCACCGTGCTGCTGGGCGCCCTGTTCACCGGCGTTCAGGCGTACGAGTACTATCACATCATCCACGAGAACCTGTTCTTCAACGAAGAGGCGGCCGGGTCGGGCCTGTACGGTTCGATCTTCTTCATGGCCACGGGCTTCCACGGCTTCCACGTTCTGATCGGTTCGATCTTCCTGCTGGTCTGCCTGCTGCGCCTGTATGCGGGCCAGATGACCCCGCAGAAGCATTTCGGCTTCGAGGCGGCGGCCTGGTACTGGCATTTCGTGGACGTGGTCTGGCTGTTCCTGTTCGCCTTCGTCTACGTGGTTTACGGGTGACCCAGGGGTGACCCAGGGGCGACAGCCCTCTGAGCATGCAACGGCGCGGGACCAGACGTCCCGCGCCGCTTTGCTTGACGGCGAGGCCCAGATTCGCGCCGGCCTGGCCTGTCGTTGCCCGGCCTGCGGGCGGGGGCGGCTTTACGCCGGTTTCCTGAAGGTGGTTCCGCAGTGCGCGGCCTGCGGCTTCGACTTTCGCGGATTGAACACCGGCGACGGGCCGGCGGTCTTCATCATGCAGGTCGCGGGCGGGCTGACGGTGTTCAGCGCCTTGGCTGTGGAGCTGAGCTATCGCCCGCCGATGTGGCTGCATCTGATCCTGTGGCTGCCGCTGACGGCCATTCTGGCGCTGGGGCTGATGCGGCCGGCCAAGGGGCTGATGATCGCCGTGCAGATGCGCAGCCGGGCCGGGGAGGCGCGTCATGGACAAGGCTGAACGTCGCGGCTTCCCCTGGGGCCTGACCGTCGCGACCCTGGCGGTTCTGGGGGTTCTGATCGCCCTGGGAAGCTGGCAGGCCAGGCGCCTGGTCTGGAAGGAAGGCCTGATCGCCACCGCCACGGCCGCCGCCCAGCGTCCGGCCGCCCCCCTGGCCCAGGTGCTGGCCGAAAGCGGCGACGCGGAGTTTCGCGCCGTCACCGTCGACTGCCCCGGCCTGGCCACCGCGCCGTTTGTGGAGATGCACACCATACTGGACGGGCAGCCGGGCCTGCGGCTGATCTCGGCCTGCCGGGCGGCGGATCGGACCTGGCTGGTCGATCGCGGCTTTGTGGCCGAGGAGATTTCGGCCCGGCCGCCGGTCGCGGCATCCGAGGCGCCGACTCCGATCACGGCCCAGATCCGCACCCCCACGCCCGCCGGGGCCATGACGCCGGCGCCGGAAGGCCGCCTGTTCTATGGCCGGGACGCCCCGGCCATGGCGCGGGTTTTGGGGGTGAGCGGCCCGGTCGAGCCGCGCCTGCTGTACGCCCTGACGCCCGCCCCGGCCGGCTGGGCGGCGTTGCAGCCCGCGGCCCCGCCTGCCGCCTTTTCCAACAATCACCTGGGGTACGCCCTGACCTGGTTCGGCCTGGCGGCGGTGCTGGCGGTTCTGTACGTCGCCCTGGTGGTGCGGAGGCTGAGATCCTGAGCGCGCGTCTGCATACCCTGTCGAACGGCGTGCGGGTGGTCTGCGATCCCATGCCGGGGCTGAAGACCCTGGCGGTCGTCGTGTCGGTCGAAGGCGGCGCGCGGTGGGAGCCGAAGGCCCGGTCCGGCTGGTCGCACCTGCTGGAGCATATGGTGTTCAAGGGCGCGGGCGACATGAGCGCGCGCGAGATCGTCGAGCGGGTCGAGGCCGAGGGCGGATCGATCAACGCCGCCACCGGCTATGAACGCACCAGTTTCGAGGTGCGGGGCCTGGCCGGCTCGCTGCCGCTGGCCATGCAGGTGATTTCGGACCTGCTGTTCCGGCCGACGCTGGACCCCGGCGACATCGAGCGCGAGAAGGACGTGGTCGGCCAGGAGATCGCCGAGGCCTTCGACACGCCCGACGACCATGTGTTCGAAATGGCCCAGACCCGCGCCTTTCAGGGCCAGGCCCTGGGGCGCCCCATCCTGGGCTCGGTCGCCAGCCTGAAACCGGCCGACCGCGCCAGCATGGCCGACTGGCGCGCGCAACTGTATGCACCGGACCGGATGGCGGTCGCCGTTTCGGGCGCGGTGGATGAAGACGAACTGCTGGCCCTGGCCGAGCGCTGGTTCGGGGCCGAAGTCTCCACGCCCGCCCAGCGTCCGGCGCCGGCGCGGTTCACCGGCGGAGCGGCGCGGCTGGGCCGACGCATCGAACAGGCCAATCTGGTTCTGGCCCTGCCGGGGCTGGGGGCGACCGATCCGGGCCTGCCGGCCCTGCGACTGATGACCGAAATCCTGGGCGGGGGCATGGCGTCGCGCCTGTTCCAGAGTGCGCGCGAGGATCGCGGCCTGGCCTACGCCATCGACGCCTGGCACGAACCCTATGCCGACATCGGCGTGCTGGGGATCTACGCCGGTTGCGCGGCGGATCGGGCCGAGGAGCTGGCGCGGGTCTGCGCCGACGAGCTGCGCACCCTGGCCGAGACGGGACCGACCGAGGCCGAACTGGCGCGGGCGCGCAATGTGCTGACCGCCTCGCTGTGGATGTCGGACGAAAGCCCCATGAGCCGGGCGGGGCGGGCGGCGGCCCAGACCCTGATCCACGGCCGGCCCGTGTCGTCGCAAGCCCTGGCAGAGGCCATGACGGTGGTTGACCGGGAGGCGGTGCGAGCGGCGGCGGCGGCGGTTCTGGCGCCCGGTCTGGCGGCGACGGCGGTGCTGGGGCCGCGCGCGGCGGGCGGCGCCGGAGATGTGTTCGGCCGGACCCTGTTTCCGGGTGCGGGCGACCGCTAAGCTATGCCCATGGCCCTGCTGGACTGGATGACGGAGACCACGGGCCCGGTCATCGAAGGCCGGGGCGTGATCCTGCGTCCGCCGCGCGCCGCCGACTATCAGCCCTGGGCGGAGCTGCGCCAGTTGTCGGCCGCCTATCTGCAGCCGTGGGAGCCGGCCTGGGCCGAGGACGACCTGACCCGGCCTGCCTTTCGCCGCCGCCTGTCTGTCTATGCCCGCGAGATGGAGATGGAGACCGCCTGGCCCTTCTTCATCTTCCAGCAGGGGAACGAGCAGCTGGTGGGGGCCATCACCCTGTCGAACATCCGGCGCGGGGTCGCGGATGCGGGCACCCTGGGCTACTGGATCGGCCAGCCCTTCGCCGGGCGCGGCCATGCGACGGCCGCCGTGCGCGCGGTTCTGGGCTTCGCGTTCGAGACGCTGGACCTGCACCGGATCGAGGCGTCGTGCCTGCCGACCAACCTTCCGTCGCGCCGCGTCCTGCAGAAAGGCGGCTTCCGGCAGGAGGGCGAGGCGCGGGCTTATTTGAAAATTAACGGCGCATGGGCAGATCATCTATTGTTCGGCGTCGTGTCGGACGAATGGGTGCGGGACGGCTGACGCAGCCCGCAGGGGCCGGAACGTCGATTTGAACGCGCGATCGCGATCACTGGGCTGGGATGCGACCGCCGCCATCGAGGCGCTGGCGGCCGCCGACGCGGCCTTGTGGGAATGGACGCCCGCCCAGGACCAGATCCGTTTCACCGGCTCGACCCGTTCGCTGGGGCTGGGGCCGCTGGCGCCGGAATGTTCGGGCGCGGCCTTCATCGCCCTGGCCCAGCCGCAGGATCGGGCCCTGGCCGAACGCATACTGAAGCCCCAGGACGAAGGCGCCGAGATCGCCGTGCGTCTGCGCATGCGCGGGTCCGAGGTCTGTCTGTGGCGCGGCGTCTGGCTGGAGGACGGCCTGCGCGCCGCCGGCATGGTGGCGCTGGAAACCAAATTCGCCGGCTCGGACAAGGACGCCCTGACCGGCCTGCTGGATCGTCGCACCTTCGTCGCACGCGTGGCGGAAACCCTGACACAGGCGGGCGAATACGAGCTGATCGTGGCCGACGTCGACCGGCTGCGGCGTCTGAACGAGGCCCTGGGCCACGAACGGGCCGATCTGGTGCTGTCGGCCCTGGGGTCGCGTCTGAGCGCGGCTTTTTCGCACGCGGCGGCCCCGGCCCGCATCGGCGAAGACGAGTTCGCCGTCCTGTTGCCGCGCGGCGCGGCCGGCCCCGCCGACCGGGTGCGCGAGGCGCTGGAACAGCCGCTGCGGGTCGCGGGCTTCGACATCTATCCGACCGTGTCGATCGGCGCGGTGGCGACCGAGGGCGGGCCGGACGCACCGGACGCCAGCGAACTGTTGCGGCGCGCCGAACTGGCGGTGGAACAGGCCAAGTCCGCCGGGCGCGGCGGCGCCGCCGCCTATGGCCGGGCGCTGGAAAGCGACAGCCTCAGCCGGTTGGCGATGGAATCGGACCTGCGCAACGCCTTCGTGCGCGGCGAGATCGAACCCTTCTTCCAGCCCATCGTGAACCTGCATACCGGCGCCGTGGCCGGGTTCGAGGCGCTGGCGCGCTGGCGTCACCCCCGGCGCGGCCTGGTGCCGCCGGATGAATTCCTGACCCTGACGGACGAAATGGGTCTGATGAACGACCTGGGCCTGCTGATGATGACCCAGGCGGCCAAGCAACTGGCCGAATGGCTGCATCGTCACCCGACAGCGGGCGCCCTGTTCTGCAGCGTCAATCTGTCGGTCGGCGAGATCGAGCGCGCCAATCTGGTCGAGGACGTGGATCGCATCATCCGCGAGACCGGCCTGCCGCGCGGGGCGCTGAAGCTGGAGGTCACCGAAGGCGACATCATGCGCGACACCGCGCGCGCCGCCGAGGTGCTGAAACAGCTGAAGGAAGTGGGGGCGTCCCTGGCGCTGGACGACTTCGGCACCGGCTTCTCGTCGCTGTCGTATCTGGCCAAGCTGCCGTTCGATACGCTGAAGATCGACCGCTATTTCGTGCTGACGATGGACAAGGACGAAGGCTCGGCCAAGATCGTCAAGTCGGTGGTCAACCTGGGCCGCGACCTGTCGCTGGAAGTCGTGGCCGAAGGGGTCGAGAACGCCGGCCTGGCCATCCGTCTGGTCGAGGCCAGCTGCCATTACGGCCAGGGCTTCGGCTATGCGCCCGCCCTGCCGGCCCAGGAGGCCGAAGTCTATCTGAACGAAAGCCTGGCCGACGGCGCCGCGCCGCTGAAGCAGCGCTCGGCCTGATCGCTCAGGCCCGGCCGCCCGTCGCGGAAAGTTGCGCGGCATCGACGCCAATGCCGGCCAAGGCGCGGCTCCATTTCGTGTCGTGCGCCGTGTCGAAGATCAGGTCCGGCGCGGCCTCGGCCACCAGCCAGACGTTTTCGGCCAGCTCATCCTCCAGCTGCCCCTCGCCCCAGCCGGCATAGCCCAGCAGCAGGATCGAGCGGTCCGGCCCGGTTTCGGGATCGGTCATGGCCGACAGGGCCTCGCGCGTGCCGGTCATGGCCAGGCCGGCGACGATGGGCAGGCTGGTGTCGTCGCTGATCCAGTCGTCGGTGTGCAGGACGAAACCGCGTTCCCGCTCGACCGGGCCGCCGACCAGAACGCCGCGTCCGGCGGCCGCGTCCGGCGCGGTCAGGTCCAGCCGAGACAGCACGGTCTTCAGCGTCACCCCGTCCGCCGGCCGGTCCAGGCGCAGGCCCATGGCGTGGTCCGCCTCGTGCGCGCAGATCAGGATCACCGCATGTTCGAAGCGCGGATCGCCGATGCCGGGCATGGCCACCAGCAGGCGGCCCGCCAGGGACTGGAACTGGGACTCCGACTGGAACTGGGACATGGGCCGATCATTCACGCGCTCTTTGTCCGGCGCAAGGCGTCACGATCGCGCGCCGCGCCTTGGCGGGTGGATCGCGAACGCCTATCTGGACCACGACACAATCGCGCCCAGTCCCTGAGCGCCCCAGATTTCGGAGACTTCCCATGACGATCAAGGTCGGCGACCGCATCCCCTCGGCCAGCCTGGGCATGATGACCCCCGACGGCCCCCGTCCGGTCAGCACGGACGATGTGTTCAAGGGCAAGACCGTGGCCCTGTTCGCCGTGCCGGGCGCCTTCACCCCCACCTGTTCGGCGCGCCACCTGCCGGGCTTCAAGGACAAGCGCGCCGACCTGGCCGGCAAGGGCGTGGACACCGTCGCCTGCCTGTCGGTCAACGACCCCTTCGTCATGGGCGCCTGGGCGCAGAGCCAGGACGTCAGCGCCGACGACATCGTCATGCTGGCCGACGGCAACGGCGAACTGACCCGCGCCCTGGGCCTGTCGATGGACGCCACCGGCTTCGGCATGGGCGAGCGGTCGCAGCGCTATTCCATGCTGGTCAAGGACGGCGTGGTCGAGCAGCTGAACATCGAACAGGGCGGCGAGTTCAAGGTGTCGTCGGCGGAGCACCTGCTGGCGCAGCTGTAATCCTAGGCTGACCTTGATCCCTCTCCCGCTGGGAGAGGGCTTGAGCGCCCAAGAGCCCGTCAGGGCGATTGGTCTGGCGCGAAAGGGTGAGGGTCGGGTCTTCAAGATTTAGGTGATCGCCCGGCCAGAGCCGCCCCTCACCCTTTCGCCTTGCCGATCGCTGCGCTCCCGGAGGCTCAAGCCCTCTCCCATCGGGAGAGGGAATTGGAGTGCGGTTGAGGCCATGACCGACGTCTTCACGCCGGAGCAGCGCAGCGCCGTCATGCGGCGGGTGAAGGGGCGTGACACGCGGCCCGAGCTTCGGGTGCGGGCGGCCCTGCGCGCGGCGGGGATCGGCTATCGCCTGGGCGGGCTGGGCTTGTCGGGGCGGCCGGACGTGGTGATGAAGGGGCGGCGGGTCGTCGTCTTTGTGCACGGCTGTTTCTGGCACGGGCACGACTGCGCGCGCGGCGCCCGCCAGCCCAAGGCCAATGCCGACTACTGGCGGGCCAAGATCGACCGCAACCGCGCGCGCGACGCGGCGAACGCCGAACGGCTGGCCCAGGACGGCTGGGCCGTGGTCACGGTGTGGGAATGCGCGATGAAGGCGCCGGACTTCGACGCGCGGCTGATCGACGCCGTGCGGGCCGGTCAGGCGGCGACGGTCTGATCCGCCTCGGCGTCCTGGGCGTCGGACAGCACATGCTCCAGCGCGCCCAGCAGGGCGGCCGGGGTCAGAGGCTTGGACACGAAATAGGCCATGCCGGCGCCGTGGCACGCCTCGACATCCTCGGGCTGGGTGTCGGCGGTGACGGCGACCACCGGGGTGGTGGCGTTCAGACCGCCGCCGGCGCGCAGGCGTCGGGTCGTCTCGCGGCCGTCCAGTTCGGGCATGCGCACATCCATGAAGATGACGTCGAAGGCCGTGTTCTGGCAGGCGGCCAGGGCGGCCATGCCGTCGGCGGCCATGGCGATCTCGCAGCCCAGCGGTTGCAGGATCAGCTGGATGGCCCGGCGGTTGATGTCGTGATCGTCCACCACCAGAACCGACAGCGGACGGCCCTCTTCGGCCTCGGCGACGGGGGCCGTGTCTACAGGCGTGGCCGGCTCGGCGACCACGACAGGTTCAGAAGGGGCAGGTTCGGCAGGCGCACTGACGCGCGGTCGGTCGGCCAGGGCGCGGGCGATGGCGCCGCGGCTGGCGTCGTCCAGGCCCGGTCCCGCCGGGGCGGCCACGACGCGGCCCGATCCCGCCGGCAGGGTCAGCGACAGGGTGAAGCGGGCGCCCTCGCCGGGGCGGCTGCGCACCGTCAGACGGCCGCCCATCAGCTGGGCCAGGTCGCGGCTGATGGACAAGCCCAGGCCCGAACCGCCATAACGGGCGCCGACGCCGTCGGCGGTCTGGTCGAAAGCCTTGAACAGACGATCCAGCTGATCGCGCGTCATGCCGGGGCCGGTGTCGATGACCTCCAGGGTGATGGCGTGATCGCCCGAATCCTCGACCCAGGCGTTCAGGTTCAGCGTGATGCCGCCCGCGTCCGTGAACTTCATGGCGTTGGACATCAGGTTGTTCAGCACCTGACGGATGCGCAGGGCGTCGCCGCGCACCGAGGCGGGCAGGCGACGGCCGCCCTGGATCGACAGCGTCAGACCCTTGGCCCGCGCCGGCCCGCGCCACAGAAGCGCGGTCTGGGTCAGAAGCGCGCGCATGTCGAAATCGGCGACCTCGACCGTCATGCCCCCGGCCTCGATGCGCGAATGATCCAGCAGATCGTCCAGCAGGCCCTTCATCATCAGGCCCGCATCCGCGATCAGCGAGGCGTGGGCGCGGGCGGCGGCGTCGCCGCCCCGACCGACTTCGGCCGCGCCGGTCAGAATGGCCCCGATGGGGGTGCGCAGGTCGTGGCCCACGGCGGCCAGGAAGGCGGCGCGCCCGGCCATGATGCGTTCGGCCTCGTCACGGCGTTGCTGGGCCTCGATCCGGGCCTGGGATTCGGCGATGGACGCCTGGTTCATCCGCTGCCAGGTCGTCAGGCAGAAGATGACGAAGACCGTCAGGGCCGCGCCCGCCGCCGTCGCATAGGCCGGGTCGGCGCCGGCCGCCATCATGAATACCGGCGTCATGGCCATGTAGATCAGCTGGGGCGCCGTGGTCAGGGCCAGCACCAGTCCCGAGCGCGGGGCGTTGACCATCGAATAGACCAGCACCGCCGTCAGCAGGACGCCGGCCGTGATCCCGCCCATCGGACCGCCCAGCAGCCACAACGGGATGCACAGGCCCCCAATCATGCCGGTATTGGCGAACAGGACCATGCCGCCCAGAACGCTGCGCCACAGCGGAAGACGCTCCGTCTCGCCGCGGTTGATCGGGCCGAACAGGCCGATCTCGGTCAACTGCATGGCGAAATAGGCCGCCAGCCAGGGGATGCTGACCGCGTATCCCAGAAGCGGGCTGAGGATCAGGGCGGTGGCCGCGCCGACGCACATGCGGATCACCAGCGCGCGCCGGCGTTGGCGGACCGCCAGGGTCCAGCCGGTCGCCTGGCCCCGCTTGTGGCCGATGTCGAGCGGTTGCGGCATGCACCATCCCCGAACCGGGCGGTGGCCGCCCTTTGGGATGACTATGGCCGATCGGCCCTAACGCTCCGTCAACGCAGGGCGCCGACGGCGTCGGAAAGGCTGGAAAATCCTTCGGCGCGCAGCCGGCGGGCCAGGTCGCGCTTGATGCGGCCCACCAGCCCCGGCCCCTCATAGATCAGCGCCGAATACAGCTGGATCGCGCTGGCCCCCAGGCCGATGCGGCGCCAGGCGTCTTCGCCCGAAGCGATGCCCCCAACGCCGATTAGCGGCAGACGCCCGCCCGCCGCCTCGGCCGCCGCGATCAGGGCGGCTTCGGCCCGGTCCTTCAACGGCGCGCCCGACAGGCCCCCGGCTTCGCCGCGCCAGCCGGATTTCAGCGTCGCGGGCCGGTCCAGAGTGGTGTTGGACACGATCAGGGCGTCGATGCCGTGCGCCAGGGCGGCCTCGACGATCATGCCGATCTCGGCGCCGTCCAGGTCGGGGGCGATCTTCAGGAAGACGGGAGCCGGGCCGCTGCGCGCCTGACGGACGCGGCCCAACAGGTCGTCCAGCGCCGCCCGTCCCTGCAGCGCCCGCAGGCCCGGCGTGTTGGGTGAGGAGATGTTGATGGTGAAATAGTCGGCCCGTCCCGCCAGGCGCGTCAGGCCCGTCACATAGTCGGCGGCGCGGTCGTCCTGATCCTTGTTGGCCCCCAGATTGGCGCCGACGATCACCCGGGCGGGGCGACGGTCCAGCCGGGCGGCGAACGCCTCCAGCCCCGCATTGTTGAACCCCATGCGGTTGATGACGGCCCGGTCGGGCGACAGGCGGAACAGGCGTGGCTTGGGATTGCCCGCCTGGGGCAGGGGGGTGACCGAGCCGCATTCGACGAAGCCGAATCCCAGTCGCGCCAGTCCGCCCAGCGCCTCGCCATCCTTGTCCAGTCCCGCCGCCAGTCCGACCGGATTGGGCAGGTTGAGGCCCGCCAGCCGGGTGTGCAGGATCGGATCGTCGGCCGGCGCGACCGGCGCAGGCAGCAACGACAGGGCCCGCACCGTCAGCCGGTGGGCCGTCTCGGGCGGCAGGCGCCGCATGGCCCAGGCGCCCAGGTCGGCCGGATTCACGCCGCCGCTCCGATCCGCATCTCGCCCTCGGCCGTGACGGTCAGGGCGCGTGCGGCGCGGACGCTGTCGGTCGTCAGGCGGCCGTACAGATGGGGGAACAGGGCGCCGCCGCGCGACGGCTCCCATACAATGGCCGCGCCATAGACCGTCAGATCGACGTCCAGCAGCACCAGATCGTCGCGGCCCGCATAGTGTTTGGCCGCCGTGCCCGCCAGCTGGTCCTGGGCCGACAGATGGATATAGCCGTCGCGCAGATCGACGGCCGAGCCGTCATAGCCGCCGCTGGCCCGAATGGCCGTCCAGTCGCCGCGCGAGACGATCTTGTAGGCCAGGCCGGTCATTCCGACGCCTCCAGATCGCGGGGCGTCAGATAGGCCTGATGCGCGCGCCGTCCGGCCGCATCGACGTTGAACACCGCCGTGGCGCCGGGCGGAAAGCCGCCGGTCATCCGCTCCATCAGGGCAGGCGACGCCGCCGCCTGCAACAGACAGTCGGCGGCCAGGATCTGAATGCCCGGATTGTGCGCCAGAACCAGCAGACAACCGGCGTCTTCGGCGGCCGCGTCGATCAGGGCGTGCACCGTCTCGGCCGGGGCGTTGTACAGGTCCGGCTCGATCCGCACCTCGACATCGCCAAAGGCGTCCTGAAGCAGGTCCCAGGTCTGGCGGGTGCGTGCGGCGCTGGACACCAGGGCCAGGTCGGGCCGCAGCCCCTGGGCGGCCAGGGCGCGTCCCACGCGTACGGCGTCGCTCTGTCCGCGCGCGCTCAGCGGGCGTTCGCGGTCGCCGCCAGGATGGGCGCGCTCGGCTTCGGCGTGTCGCATCAGGATCAGGCGGTGCATGAGCGTGGCCTTTAGGGCCGTTCGCGGTTCAGGGCCAGACCCGGCGCGGGCCGTTTGGACGCGGGCGCAGGCCGCGCGGCCTGGGGCGTCAGCTCGCCCAGCGCCGCCGCCGCCGCCTCGGCCAGGCCGGGCCGCACCGGCGCATAGGTGCGGCGCGACGCCTCCAGCAGGATGACCCCGGCCGATCCGGGGGCGATGCGGCGGGCCGCCTGGTCCCAGCCTTCGGCCAGGGGGAACAGCGGCGGCCAGGGCGGGGCGAACAGGGTGGCGGACCAGGCCATCGGCTCCAGCCCCGCCTCGCGCACCAGCCGTTCCATCTGGCGCCGGGTGAAGGGGCGGCCGTGGCCGAAGGGGGTGGATTCGGCGCGGGACCACAGGCCACCCCGCGCCGAGGCGATCAGGATCATCCGCCCCGCCGGCGCCAGGGCGCGCACGGCCTCGGCCAGCATCAGCCGCGCATCGTCGGCCTCTTCTAGGGCATGGACCATAAGGATGCGGTCGAAGGCCCCGGCGGCGAAGGGCAGGCGGCCGTCATCGACTAGCACCGAACGGCTGCGCGTCGCGGCGGCGGGCCAGGGTTCGGCCCCCTGGCCGCCCGGCATGGCGGCGATGCTGCGGCGGGCGCCGACGAACAGATCCAGCCACGGGGTCGCATAGCCCAGGCCCAGAACGTCGCAATTGTCAGCCTCGCCCCAGGCGTCATGCAGCCGCCGCGCGATCAGACGGCGCGTCAGCACCCCGGCGGGTTCGCCGTAGAAGGCTCTCAGCTCCTCGATGGCGCGGCGCATGGGTGCAGCATAGGCCCGGCGGCCCTCAGCGGCTAGGATGGTGGGATGACGATGGACATCCGCCTGTTCCCCTGCCTGAGCGACAACTATGGCCTGCTGGTGCGCGATGGCGCGACCGGAACGGTGGCGGTGATCGACACGCCCGACGCCGACCGCATTCAGGCCGAACTGGCGGCCAGCGGCTGGGGCCGGCTGGACCTGATCCTGAACACCCACTGGCACCCCGACCATACCGGCGGCAATGCGGTGCTGAAGGCGACGACGGGCTGCGAGATCGTGGGGCCGGAAGAGGTGCGCCGCGCCGCGCCGCTGGATCGCGTGGTCGTCGGCGGCGACACGGTGCAGCTGGGCGCGACCACGCTGGAAGTCACCGATGCGCCGGGGCACACCCTGGGGCATGTCGTCTATCGCAGCGCGGCGGACCATGAAGCCTTCGTCGGCGACGTGCTGTTCGCCCTGGGGTGCGGGCGGCTGTTCGAGGGGACGCCTGAACAGATGTGGGCCAGCCTTCAGACCCTGGCCGCCTGGCCCGATCAGACCCGCATCTGGTGCGCGCATGAATACACCGCGTCCAACGCCCGCTTCGCCCTGAGCCTGAATGACAGCGCCCAGATGCAGGCCCACGCCCAGGCCATCTTCGATGCGCGAGCGCGGGGCGAACCCACCGTGCCGACGACCCTGGGCGTCGAAAAGCGGCTGAACCCCTTTTTGACGGCGCGCGATGCGGCCCAGTTCGCGGCGCGCCGGGCAGCCAAGGATGGGTTCACCGGATAGGCAGGTCCGCCTTATTTGGCGATGCGCAGATTCTCGATGGCCCCGGCGATGCGGTCGAAGGCCTGGCCGATACCGCCGGCGTTCGACACGTTGAAATAGTTGGCCGGAACGGTGGCGCAGCCGCGCAGCAGCTCCTGGGTCCGCGTGTCGACCTGGACCCCCACGGTGTACAGGATCACGTCATTGGCCCTCAGATTGACGCACAGCTCCTCCAGCCGGCTGTCCATGGCGTTGCGCCGCTGGGTGCCGCTGGAGCTGGACCCCACGCCCAGGCGGTTCTGCCAGATCATGCCGACGCCGGTATAGGTCGAGTTGTCGGGGTTGGACGCGGTGTTGTTCACGTTCTCGCCGTCGGTCATCAGGATGATGATCTTCTGCAGCCGCTCGGTCCCATAGGCGCGACCGTCGCGATAGGGGGCGTTCGGCGACAGGGCGTGCCAGCCCCACATCAGGCCCATGGGGATGTTGGTGGTGCCGGTCGCGGCCATGCGGCTGACGGCGCTTTTCAGGCCTTCGTAGTTGTCGGTCAGGCGCATGACCGGCTCAAGCCCGCAACCCTGGTTCGGACCCAGGTTCACGCCGATGCCGCTGCGCAGACGGCTGCGGACATATTTGCTGTCGTCCTTGCCCAGGCGGTCCCAGGCCTGAAGCCGCAGGGTGTTGGTCAGGGTGCTGAGCAGGTTGCTGATCAGGCCCGTCAGGCTGGTGGTCGGCTCGTCCAGATAGTCGTTGTCGTAGCTGTAGTTGCGCCAGGTGCTGTCATTCGGGAAGGTGTCGCGGTCCGGGCTGTCCGGCGCGAAATAGGGCACGAACATCGTCGCCTGGTTGCCGGATGACGGCGCCGTGTCGCGCACGTCGTTGGGATAGGGCCGGCTTTCGATACAGCCGCTCCAGCCGATCTGCATGGTGTCCAGAAGGGCGAACCGGTCCTGGCCGGTTGCGAACAGGCCGGTGGCGCCGGTCGAGCCGGTGTGGTTGGTCGCGCGGCTGACCCAGCCCAGGTTGCTGGCGCCGGTGCGGTTGCCGGTGCTGGAGAAGCCCGCGTGCGGCCGCACGGTCATGGAGAAGGGCACCAGGGCGATCTTGACCGCATCGGGTTCGACGCTGCGCGCGTCGGCGGCGGCCAGGCGGTCGATCAGGTCGCGCGCCGCCGTCTTGGTGTTGGTCAGCTTGGTCCCCTGCATCGAGCCGGTGTTGTCCAGCACCAGGGCGATCTCGACCATCTTGTTGGAGCGATAGACTTCCGAATGGGCGCCCACCGGCAGCTTGTCGTCCATGAACTGGCCGTAGGGCGGCAGGAAGATGTTGGCCACCAGCGCCTTCACATCGACCTTGGATTTGGCCACCACAATGCCTTCCTCGTTCAGGACGAAGGAGGTCTGGTCCTCACGCAGGGTGATCTGCGGATAGGCCTTCAGATTGGCGCGCAGGGCCGCCAGGCCGACGGTGCTGATCTCGGCGTTGGTGGTGTAGGGCGAGCGGGCGGCGGCCAGGGCGGCGGCGTCCAGCGCATCCTGCAGGTTGACCCGCACGGTCGAGGCGCGGTGGATGTCCACTCCGCCCAGAGTCATCAGGATCAGAGGCGGCAGGCTGAGGGCGAAGATCATCGCCACATTGCCGCGCCGGGCGCGCGCGAACCGGCCCGCAAAGCCTTTCAGCCTGCGCGTCCAGTCGCCCACGACATGCCCGATACCGCCCATCTGCGTCCGTCCCTGATCGCGGACGCACACGTCCGCCAAGGGTCCAGCATGCCGGTCGAGCGTTAAGGAAGGGCCTATCGGCCAAGGTTAACGGGCGCGGCCGGAACCGCGCCCGCCGGGGTCAGCCTTCCCAGCCGCAGTTCTTGCCGCGGTTCTGGGTCTCCAGCCAGGTGTTCAGCGGCGCGAAATAGTCGGCCACGGCCGAGGCGTCGTTGCCGTTTTCGCCGGTGAAGGCGGCCATGGCCTCTTGCCACGGACGCGACTGGCCCATCTCCATCATGGCGTTGAAACGGCTGCCGACCTCGGTGTTCCCATAGATGGAGCAGCGGTGCAGCGGCCCGGTCCAGCCCGCCATCTTGCAGGCCGCGCGGTGGAACTGGAACTGGTAGATGTGGGCCAGGAAATAGCGCGTGTACGGCGTGTTTCCGGGGATGTGATATTTGGCGCCGGGGTCGAAGGCGTCGGCCGGGCGCGGGCCGGGCGGAACCAGGCCCTGGTATTTCAGCATATTGGCCGTCCAGGCGTCGTTATAGCCTTCCGGCGCCGTGCGGCCCGAGAAGACGTCCCAGCGCCAGCGGTCGACCATCAGGCCGAACGGCAGGAAGGCGATCTTGTCCAGCGCCATCTTCAGCAGGAAGGGAATGTCCTCCTCGGCGCCCGGCACCGTGTCCAAAAGGCCGATCTGGTTCAGATAGGTGGGGGTGGTCGCCGACAGGCCGACAAAGTCGCCGATGGCCTCGTGGAAGCCGTCGTTGGCGCCGTTGCGGAACAGGAAGGGCTGGTCCTTGTAGGCGCGCTGATAGACGTTGTGCCCCAGTTCGTGGTGCACGGTGTAGAAGTCGTCGGCGTTCACCTGGGTGCACATCTTGATGCGCACGTCCTCCAGATTGTCCAGGTCCCAGGCCGAGGCGTGGCAGACCACCTCACGGTCGCGCGGGCGGGTGATCTGGCTGCGTTCCCAGAAGGTTTCCGGCAGGGGCGCAATGCCCAACGAGGTGTAGAAACCCTCGCCGGTCTTGACCATGCGGGTGGCGTCGTACTGGGCGCGGGTCAGCAGTTCCGTCAGGTCGTAACCCTGGCCCTCGGCCGTGCCGGGCGGGGCCACGACGTCATAGATATTGCCCCACTGCTGGGACCACATATTGCCCAAGAGGTCGGCGCGGATCGGGCCGCTGTCAGGCTGGACCGCGTCGCCATAGCGGGCGTTCAGCCGACCGCGCACATAGCAGTGCAGGTTCTCGTAGAACGGCTTGACCTGATTCCACAGCCGGTCGGTTTCGGCCGCGAAGGCGTCGGGCGCCATGTCATAGCCGGCGCGCCACATGGCGCCGGTGTCGGCGTATCCCAGCTCGCGGCTGCCTTCGTTGGCGATGGCGACCATGCGGGCGTAGTCGTCGCGCATCACCGGCGAAATGGTGCGCCAGCCTTCGTACAGAGCCTTGGTCTCGGCCGGGTCGCGGCTAGCGGCCATCTTGATGGTGGCGTCGTCCAGGGTGATCTGCTCGCCCTTGAAGGCGAATTTACCGGTCGCATAGGTCGAATCCAGCCGGGTGGTGATGTCGGCCAGCTCGGCCGCCGCGCCCGGCCGGTTGGGGGCGGGCAACACCAGGCCCAGGCGCAGCAGGTTCAGCTTGCGCCGCACGTCGGCGGGAACCTGGACGTCGTTGAAGCGGGCGGCCTCATTGGCCAGCTGCACCGACATTTCCGTGGCCTGGGCGTTGGCCCGGCTTTCCAGCCACATGGTGTCGAAGGTGATGTTGGTGGCCCGGACCCATTGAACCCGCGCCACGTATTCGGCCATTTCGGCCAGGCGCGCCTCGGCGTCGGCGACGAAGGCGGTCGCGCCCTGGGGCGTGGCGGGGAAGGCGGCGGCGGCCTGGGGGGCGGCGGCCGAGGTCGGTTGGGCCAGAGTCGGCTGGGCCAGGCCGCAGCTCAGGGCGCAGGCGGCGACGGCGGCCAGAAGGTTGCGCTTCATCGGATCGTTTCTCCCGAACGCCGTCCCTCGCGGACGGTCTGATCGCCGCGCATGGGAAGGCCAGCGGAGCCGTTCCGTCAAGCGGCGCCTTATCTCAGAACGCAGGCGGCCAGGCCTTCGCCCCGCACCGTGCCCATGGCGGCCTGGATGCGGCCGGCGCGGCGACGGACATAGGGGCCGGGGCTGGCGGCTTGATAGCGGCGGGGGCTGGGCAGGATGGCCGCCAGCCGCGCCGCCTCGCGCGGGGTCAGATCGGCGGCGCTCTTGCCGTACCAGCGGCGGGCGGCGGCCTCGGCGCCATAGACGCCCGGCGCCCATTCGGCCACGTTCAGATAGACCTCCATGATCCGGCGTTTGCCCCACAGGGTCTCGATCAGAAGGGTGTAGCCGGCCTCGAACCCCTTGCGCACCCAGTCGCGGCCCGGCCACAGAAAGACGTTCTTGGCGGTCTGCTGGCTGATGGTCGAACCGCCGCGCACCTTTCGGCCGCGCGCATTGCTGTCCAGCGCCTTTTCGATGGCCTTGAAGTCGAAGCCGCGGTGTTCGCAGAAGCGGGCGTCCTCGGCCGCGATCACCGCTTCGACCAGACGCGGCGAGATGTCGTCGATGCCGCGCCAGTGATAGGTCAGGCCGTTCCCGGCCACCGCCTGCTTGACCATCAGCAGGGTGGTGGGCGGCGGCACGATGCGGTGGATGGCCACCGCCCCGATCGGCAGCAGCGCCAGGATCAGCAGGGCCGTCAGGATCGGCCGCCCGCGCCTCTTGATCTGATCCACCCCGCTCATGGGCCTTAGGCTTCCGCCATCACGGCCAAGGTTGCAAGTCAGAGATCGGCGATCCCCGCCTGACCGTCTTCGTCGGCCCAGGCCAGGCGGCGGGCGTCGGCGTCGAACGTCAGGGCGACGATGGGCGCGCCCTTGTCGGCGCGAACGCGGTCCAGCCCCTGACCCGCCGGATCGGCGACCCAGACCCGGCCGTCGTTCAGACCGGCGGCGACGCGGCCATGGCTGGGCCGGGCGGCGACCAGATTGACCAGGCTGGCCTCGTCATAGCCGATCTCGGTCGCCTCGCGCCCCATCGGTCCCTGCGATCCCTCGAACGGCCACAGCACCACGCCCTGGGCGCCCGGCGTGACCAGCAGGCGGCCGTTGGCGGCGAAGGCCAGGTTGCGGATCTTTCCGGGATAGCCGCCCATGCGCATGTTGCGCTGATCCTTCATGCGCCAGCCGTGCAGCTGATTGTCCTGCATGGTGGTGACCACAAAGGCGCCGTCGGGCGACCAGGCCACGCCGGTGTGCGACCCGGCCCATTTCAGCATCGTCGGCTGTTGCTGGGCGATACGGGCGAACCACAGGGCCGCCCCGCCATAGGTCGAGGCGGCTATGCGCCGACCCTTGGGATCGAAGGCCACGCCCGACACCGTGCGCTCATGCGAAAAGTCGCGGCGGAAATGGGTGTCGGCCGGGTCGATGACCGAAAGGGTGCGGCCGAAGGCGAAGGCCACCAGTCCCGTCTCGGGCGCCGCGTCGATGGCGTCGATCCACTGGCCCTTGGCGGTGGCCAGGACGACGGACTCGCCGCGCCGGCTCCAGACCACCTTGCCGTCGTCGCCGCCGGTGATGATCCCGTCGCCCGACGGATGAACGCAGGCGCACAGGACGGCGCCGTCATGCGCCTCGGCCCGTTCGCCGCTCTCGAACACCACCGCCCCGTCGCCCAGGGCGAAGACGGCGCCGGTCGCATCGAACAGGGCGGCGGTGACCTGGGCGTCGAAGGTGAAGGTCTTCACGCGGCGCAGGCCTCGAACCCGGCTTTCAGGGCGGCTTCGTCCAGGTCGCGGCCGATGAAGACGGCGCGGCTCCAGCGGCGCTCCTTGTCGCCCCACGGCCGTTGCAGGTCGCCTTCCAGGATCATGTGCACGGCCTGGAACACCAGGCGGCGGTCTTCGCCGGCCACGTCGATGATGCCCTTGGCGCGCAGGATGTCCTGGCCCTTTTCCGCCAGCAGCCGGTCCAGCCAGGCGGTGAACTTTCCGCCGTCCAGCGGCCGGTCCAGCGACAGGCTGACGCCCTTGATGTCGTCTTGGTGCGCGTGGCCGCGCGGGCCATGGTCGTGATGGCCGTGATCATGGTCATGGTGATGGTGGCCGTGGTCATGATCGTGGTCATGGCCGCAGTGTTCGTCGTGGACATGACCTTCGGCGCCATGGGGCGGGTTCACCCAGTCGGGCCTGACCTCCAGGATGCGGTCCAGGTCGAAGCCATGCTGGCCCAGCACCTGGTCCAGCGGCACGTTCGAGCGTTCGGCGCGGACGATGGGCGCCAGGGGGTTCAGGCCGCGCAGCCGCGCCTCGACCGCATCCAGTTCGTCCGGCGTCGCCAGGTCGGTCTTGTTCAGGATGATGCGGTCGGCGAAGGCGACCTGTTCGCGCGCCTCTTTGGAGTCATCCAGCCGCGCCATCACATGTTTGGCGTCGACCAGGGCGGTGACGCTGTCCAGGGTGGTCTTGGCCTTGACGTCCTCGTCCACGAAGAAGGTCTGGGCCACCGGGCCGGGGTCGGCCAGGCCCGTCGTCTCCACGATGATGGCGTCGAAGGCCGGCTTGCCGGGCCGCTGGCGCTTCATCAGGCCCGAGACGACGCGGATCAGGTCGCCGCGCACCGTGCAGCAGACGCAGCCGTTGTTCATCTCGAACACATCCTCGTCGGCGCCGACGACCAGATCGTTGTCGATGCCGATCTCGCCGAACTCATTGACGATGACGGCGTAACGCTTGCCGTGGTCCTCGGTCAGGATGCGGTTCAGAAGGGTGGTCTTGCCGGCGCCGAGATAGCCGGTCAGGACGGTCACGGGGGTCTTGTCGCTCATGGGCGGCTAGATGGCGGCTGGCGACCCGAAAGGGAAGGGGTCAGCAGGCCGGACAGTCGGGCAGGGCGCCGGTTTCCAGCTGGAAGGTGGTGTGGCCGACCCCGAAACGATCCCGCGCCAGGCTTTGCGCCTGGGCCAGCAGGGCGGCGGCGTCGGGCCGGTCATGCACCAGATGGGCGGTCATCGCGGCGTCGGTGGTCGACAGGCCCCAGACGTGCAGATCATGCACCGCCGTGACCCCCGGCAGGGCCAGCAGGGCCGCGCGCAGATCGTCCACCCGGATGCCGGCCGGCGCCGCGTCCAGCGCCAGATCGACCGAATCCCTCAACAGGCCCCAGGTGCCGATCACGATCACCACGACGATGATCAGGCTGACGATCGGGTCGATCAGACTGAAGCCGCTGAACATGATCGCCGCGCCCGCGACGACGACGCCCAGCGACACCCCGGCGTCGGCCATCATGTGCAGATAGGCGCCGCGCACATTCAGATCCTTGTGCTGGTCCTTCATGAACAACAGGGCCGTGCCCAGGTTGATGACGAAGCCGATGCCCGCCACCACCATGACCGTGACCGAATCGACCGAGGCCGGATTGCTGAACCTGTGGGCCGCCTCCCAGGCAATCGCCCCGCAGGCGAACAGCAGAAGGATGGCGTTGGCCAGGGCGGCCAGAACCGTCGCCTTCCTGAATCCATAGGTGCGCTGTGACCCCGCCGCGCGCCGCGCCAGCCAGGCCGCGCCTCCGGCCAGGGCCAGGCCCAGGACGTCGGACAGATTGTGCCCCGCATCGGCCATCAGGGCGGTGGACTGGGCCACCCAGCCGGCCCCGAACTCGACCGCCACGAAGACCAGATTGACCGTCAGCCCGACCAGATAGCGCCAGTCGCCGGTGTCGGCCGGCGCATGGCTGTGGCCATGGGCGTGCGAATGCCCGTGATGGCTGTGGTCATGGCTGTGGTCGTGGCCCATGGCTCTGTCTTAGGCGCCTATCGCGCCTCGCGCTACGTCGGCGTCGTTCAGTGCTGGTGCAGCAGCACCAGAAGCCCCAGCAGCATCAGGGCGGCGCCCAGCACCATGCCTTCGTACCGGCTCCACCGCTCCAGCCGCAGGATGGAGGCGCCGGCCCGCGCCAGCACCGTCAGCACCGCCATGCCCGCCACAGTCCCAGCCGCGAAGGCCAGGGTCAGCAGGCTCAGAACCACCAGACCCTCTTGCGCCGTCGACAGATAGACCGGCAGCAGAACCTCGCCGGGCGACACCGCCATCATGGCCACCAGACCGCCGAAGGCGGCGGCGTCGCTGACGGCCGGCTCGGGCGTCTCGATCGGCGGCCCGGCGGCCGGAACGGGCCGCTTCAGCGTGGCGCGCGCCAGATAGAAGGCGCCGAACAGGATCAGCAGCGTCGCCGACAGATAGGGCAGCACCCCCGCCACCCACTGGTTCAGCGCCAGACCCAGCAGCACGATCAGGCCGCCGAACGCCGCCGTCGCCGCGATATGCGCCAGACCCGCCACGGTCACGGCGGTCAGGATGCGCGCCAGGCTCCATCGCTGGGCCCGGCCGACCAGGACGAAGGGCAGCCAGTGCGTCGGCAGGGCCGCATGCAGGAAGGCCGCCGCAAATCCCCCTCCCAGCAGGGAGGCCAGAACCGGCGCATGCAGATCGGGCGGCGACATGGCGGCCCCTATAGATCGTTACTTTGTAACGGTCGAGAGGTTTCAGTCCAGCGGCGGCGCCTGAACCACGGCCCAGACCCGCGGCTCGACCAGAGGAGCGTCGCAAACAGCCTCCAGCACCCGACCGTCACGCGTGGCGTAACGCACCGTCCGATTGGCGGCGCAGCGGGCCCGGACGGCCTCGAACAGGCCGCGGCCGTCCGACTGAGGATCAATGCCCTCGACGCTGTCGATCACCGGCTCCCCGGACAAAGGGCCGCAGTCCGCACCCTCCAGTTTCAGCGCGCCGGGGTTGTTGTAGAAGCCGTAGCTGGATTTGCAGTTACGCGCCGCGACATGGAACAGGGCGCTGGACATCAGGTCCGTGTCCGACGGCCTGTTCTCCAGCGTGACGCCCAAGGCGGCCAGCCGGGTTTCCAGCACGGACCACCGCTGGGCGCCCGGGGTGTCGAACAGGACATTCACGGCGCTGTCGGCGCCGATGGCGGCGCGGAACTGGGCCACGCCATAACCGCCATCGGCGGCCAGGGCCTGGGTGATCAGATCCCGCCAAAGGGTGTAGAAATCCTGTGTCCCCCCGGACGCCTGGCGCCGTTCCAGGTCCGCCAGCCATTGGATGACCACGCCGCAATTATAGGGGCCATTGCCGCTTTGCAGGCGTGTGGCGTCGAAGTCGCGGACGCCAAGGGCGCGCCGGCAGCCGTTCAGCCGTCGCGCCAGTTGCTCGCGTCCCTGGTCGGCGTCCAGCAGCTCCAGGGCCGTGGCGGTCTTCAATGCGGCGTATTCGGCGCCGCCTTCATGCAGCCAAGGGGCCGTGTCGCCATCGGTCGGATCGGCTAGGTGTCCGTTCCAGAGGTGGAAGGCTTCATGCAGCACGAACAGATCGACGCCGGTCATTTCCGAGGGTCGGGGGGCCAGCCAGTCGTCGCCATGAAAGCGGACCGAGATGACCCCGCCATCGGTGACGTCGCCTCGGAAATAGGCCGGTCCGGGGCTGTCGATGCTGGCCAGCAGCATGGGCCGATAGGGCAGGGGGCGGTCCAGCCGCGTTCCATAGGCGTCCAGTGCACGCAGGAAGCCGGTCTCAAGCCTCTGGGCCAGGGCGGTGGGCATATTGGCGCCGGCCACGGCGACGCCGTGCGTGGTCTCGGTCACGGCCGAATGCGGGCCGAGATAGGCATAGCCCTGGATCGGGTTTTCGACCGGAAGGCCGATCTCGTCCGGGGCGGTGGCGAAGGTGAGACGCGTCTCGATTCCCTCGATCATCAGGCCGGGACCATAGAGGACGCGACCTTCGCCGATCCGGCTGAGGCCCATATAGGTGCGGTCGACCTCGGCGACGTCGGGCGAGATGGCGATCTCGAAATGGTCGAACGGCGCCTCGGCGCTGATCGTGCCGTCGGCCAGGGTCAGGCCGGGGGTCAGGATGCGCCAGGCGTCACGGATGACGCTGGGCCGGGCGAAGGCGAGGCGCGTGCTCGGTCGATCCAGCTCGAAACGAACGACGACGCCCTCGGCGGTCCCCCGCGCCACCACATCGATGCGTGAGGGAGGCGGGGTCTGGGCCGCGGCGGGGGCGCCGGCCAGAACCAGGACGGTGGCGAGAGACAGCGCCCGCAACATCAGGCGTACAGGCTCTTGCGGTCCAGCGGCAGGCCCGAGGGGCCCGGCCGCCGTTTCTGGGCCACGGTCTGATAGACCAGCACCGAGCCGCGCTCGAACGCCTTGGCGAACAGGGCGAAATAGATCAGCCACAGCCGGGTGCGCGCCTCGCCCGCCAGGGCGTAGGCGTCGTCGCGTCGGGCATACAGGCGTCGGGTCCAATCGCGCAGCGTCAGCTCGAAATGCTCGCGCATGTCCTCGACATCCAGAACCTCGAACCCGAACCGGCCCAGGTTGGTCACCGTCATGCCGATGGTGTCCAGCTCGCCGCCGGGGAAGATGAAGCGGGTGATGACCCGCGTCGTCGGCGTCGGGCCGATGGCGCCGCGCCCGCCGCGCCGCACCGACGCCTGGTGGAAATAGAGACCGCCGGGCTTCAGCAGGCGCTTCATCTCGGTGAAATGGGTCTCGTGGTTGGCGAAGCCGACGTGCTCGAACATCTCGACCTGGCTGATGGCGTCATAGGCGCCGGAGGCCGTGATCTGGCGATAGTCCTTAAGCTCCAGCGTGACCCGGTCCTGCAGGCCCAGGCGTTCGACCTTGGCCCGGCCATAGTCCAGCTGCGCCTGGGACAGGGTGACCCCGTGCACGGTGACGCCATAGTTCCGCGCCGCCCAGCACGACAGGCCGGCCCAGCCGCAGCCGACGTCCAGCAGCCTCTGGCCCGGCTGAAGGCGCAGCTTCTTGCAGATGCGGTCCAGCTTTTCTTCCTGGGCCGTCTCCAGGCTGGCGTCGGTCGCGGGGTAATAGGCGCTGGAATAGACCATCTCCGGGTCCAGGAAGAGGCCGTAGAAGGCGTTGCCGACGTCATAATGAAACTGGATGAAGTCCTGGTCGCGGCGTCCGGCGCGCGTGGCCCCCACGCCGTCGGGGGCATCCCAGGCCGGCAGCTGGGTCGAGCCGCCGTCGCCCCCGCCCAGCAGGAAGGGCACGGCCTCGCGCGCGATCATTCCCTTGTCCAGATTGCGCACCAGATGCACGGCCCGGCCGTGGTCCCAGCGGTCGGCGGCCTGAAGCGGGTCGCCGCCCTCGACCCGCAGGTCACCGGTGGCGAACAGTTCGAACACCGTCATCAGGCTGGGTTTCAGGATCAGGCGGCGCACGGCGCCGGGCCGGGCCACGACGATCTGGATGTCGTCGCGCGCGCCGGGGCCCAGCGGCAGCACCTCGCCCGTCCACAGCCGCAGCGACAGGTCGGCGCGCAGGTGTTCGGCGATGTGGTTGACGATTCGACGGGCGGCCTGGACGCGACGGTCGGTCATGCGGGTCTCTGAAAGATGTTATGGGACAGGTCGGGCCAAGGCTTGGCACGGGGGCGCCGCCAGGACCAGCGGGTGGCGGCGGCGCGGCGGATAATTCCACCGTATGGAGCGGGTTTCGGCCCGGTCGGCGTTGACTCCGACCCTCGCCCTCGTCTATGTCGCCCCCTCTTCGCCCGCGGGGTTCCTGCGGGCGCACTCTTTTTTGCGTTATGCCGAGGCTCAACATGTACGCGGTGATCAAGACCGGCGGCAAGCAGTACCGGGTTCAACCGGGCGATGTGATCGTGGTCGAGAAGATCGACGGCGACGCCGGCGCCGGCGTCAGCTTCGGCGACGTCCTGATGCTGGGCGGCGACAAGGGCGTGACCCTGGGCGCCCCGCTGATTTCGGGCGCTTCGGTCGCCGCGACCCTGATCGAAACCCGCAAGGGCGAGAAGGTGAAGATCTTCAAGAAGATCCGTCGCCAGGGCTATCGCCGCACCCGCGGTCACCGCCAGATGGAATCGGTCCTGCGCATCACCGGCATCGAAGGCGCCGGCGAAAAGG
>NZ_CALMFB010000075.1 GCF_937863155.1 uncultured Brevundimonas sp.
TGTTCGACCCGGAAATCCCGGTCGACATCTATGAGCTGGGCCTGATCTACAAGGTTGACGTCAACGACGACCGCGACGTGCTGGTGGAAATGACCCTGACGGCGCCCGGCTGTCCGGTCGCCGGCGAAATGCCCGGCTGGGTTGAAGCGGCGGTGATGACGGTCGAAGGCGTGAAATCGGCGCGCGCCAATCTGGTGTTCGACCCGCCGTGGGATCCTTCGAAAATGAGCGACGAGGCCAAGCTCGCGCTCAACATGTTCTGATGATTGCGCCCTTCACATCGTCACCCTCGGGCTTGACCCGAGGGCCAGACCGTCAGGCGCTGAGCGGCTGGAGTTGCGGCACGTGCGGCGCCGCATCGGACACGACGAGCTCGGCGCAACCCCTGATCCTCGGGTCAAGCCCGAGGATGACGCAGGAGTAGGGACCAATGAGCGAACTCGCCACCACGCCCCGTCCCCGCCGTCCGCGCCCGCAGGTTCTGACCCTGACCGAGGCGGCGGCTGCACGGGTGCGCGAACTGACCGAAAATGGCGGCCACAAGGGATTGCGTGTGGGCATCAAGAACGGCGGCTGCGCCGGTCAGGAATACACCTTCGCCTTCGCCGACGAGATCGGCCCGCTGGACGAGGTGGTGACCGACAAGGGCGCGACCGTGGTCATCGACCCCAAGGCCATCCTGTTCCTGATCGGAACCGAGATCGACTTCGAGGTCACCAAGCTGGCGTCCAAATTCGTGTTCCGAAACCCGAACCAGACCGACGCTTGCGGCTGCGGGGAAAGCGTGACGATCGTTCCGGCGGAACGGGCCTGAGCCATGGCCTATGACCCGTTGTTCGGCGAATGGGTGCATGAGCATTTCGCCGGCCTGGGGCCGCTGACGATCAAGCGGATGTTCGGCGGGGCCGGTGTCTCTGCGAACGGCCTGATCTTCGCCCTGCTGGACGACGGCGTCGTGTGGCTGAAGTCCGACGACCAGAATGAACCGGCGCTGCGCGACGCCGGGGCGCGCCAGTTCACCTATCCGATGAAGGACGGGGTGATGATGACCATGGCCTATTGGAGCCTGCCGGAACCCGCCGTCGATGATCCGGATGAAGCCGTGCGCTGGGCGCGGATGTCGCTGGACGCGGCGCTCAGGACGGCGGCGGCGAAGACGGTCAGGAAGCCGAAGACGCCATAGCCGCCGCCCGCCGCGCCTCGTCCGGCGCCAGAACGCGGACGGCGTCGGTGACCGGCTGACCCGTCGCCTCGGCCACCAGTTCGGCGGTCTTGCCTTCCACGGCGGCTTCCAGGCGGGCCAGGAATTCGTCCTTGGCCAGGCCGGTGGGAATGGGGTCCAGGAACTCCAGCGTCGCCGTGCCGGGGTGTTTGCGGAACGCCTCGCCGGGCCAGAACAGGCCCAGGTTGGTGGCCACCGGCACGACCGGCATGTCGAAGTCGCGGTACATGTGCCAGACGCCCGAGCGATAGCGGAATTTCTCGCCCACCCTGGCCAGATTGCCCTCGGGGTAGATCAGGATGCGTCGCCCCTGGGCATGAGCGTCGGCGGCGCGGGTTTTCAGCGCCTCGCGCGCCTTGGAGCCTCCGCAGTTGTTGACCACAATGGCGCCCAGCTTGGTCAGGACGGTCGACAGAAGCGGAAACTTCTCCAGATGGTCGCCGGTGACGAAGGCCAGGTCCTGGAACCGGTCATAGACGGAAAAGCCGTCGCCCCAGCTCTGGTGCTTGGCGGCGAGGATGAAGGCCCCGGCGGGCAGGCGGTCCTCGCCCCGATACTGGATGCGGATGCCGGCCAGCAGCCGCATCGCTTGCACCATGCGCCGCACATAACGGCGGATGATCCAGCCGGTCGCCCCACGCCCCGGCGCCAGGGCCGCGATCACGGCCGCCAGCGTATAGGCGATGGACAGGGTCCAATAGGCGACGGCGAACAGAAGGCTGCGGATCATGCCGTCTTATGGCACGGCCTGCGGCTCAGGCCAGCAGGCTTCACGCAGCCTGGAGCAGGGTTTCGGCGTCGGTGATCCGGTTCCGGCCCGCCCGCTTGGAAGCGTACAGCGCCTCGTCGGCACGCTCCAGCAGCATGGAGGGCGTCTCGCCGCGCTTGCGCTGGGCGAAGCCGGCCGAAATGGTCACGGCGCCCAGTTCGTCATTGGTCGAGCGGCGACGCAGGGCGCGGCTGGCGATCTCGTTGCGGATAGCGTTCAGGGCGGCGTCGACGTCGGGCGCGAACTCCCCGGGGAACAGCATGGCGAACTCTTCGCCGCCATAGCGGGCCGCGACGCGCGGATGTTTGGCCACCCGGTTCAGCACGCTGGCGACATAGCGCAGCACCTGATCGCCGGTCTGGTGGCCCCAGGTGTCGTTGAAGCGCTTGAAGTGGTCGATGTCGATCACCGCCAGCGTCAGCGCCTGACCGCCCTTGTCGGCATCGGCGCACAGCTTGGCCAGTTTCTCGTCGAACGCCTTGCGGTTGGCCAGATTGGTCAGGGCGTCGGTCATGGCGTCGCGGCGCACCTGTTCCAGGTGTTCGCGCAGGCGGGCGACCTCGCGGGTCGAGGCTTCCAGCTTCTGTTCCAGGGTGGCGTTCTCGCCCTGAATCTTGCGCGTGGCGCTGGACAGGGTGGTCACCAGGGTCTTCAGCCTGGCGCCGCCGTCGGCGGTTTCGATGCCCGCGGCCGCATCGGCCAGGGTGGCGCCATAGGCGGCCTGGCTCTTGTGCGCCGTGGCGATGGCCTCGGCCACGCTGGACAGCTCGCGGTTCAGCACGGCGCCGGCGTCGCGGATTTCATCCGACAGGCGCGCGCGCGGCAGATATTCGGCCGCCAGCATTTCCGACGTCGCCTCGGTGAACACCTCGTTCGCGGCTATCAGGCGCTTGATCTCGCACGCCAGCAGGCCTTGCGGGTCGCTGAGATAATGCAGCCACAGCTCGAAATTCAGCGGGGTGGGCCACACGCCGCAGGCCTGCATCTCGTCAACCACGCGGTGCGCCAGCCCATAGGCGTCAGGGCTGCGTAGCGTCGTCTCGATCTGCGTCATTCCGGCCTTCCCCCAGGGCGCGCTTCTTGGCCCAGGAGGAAGCTATGCCGTCGAACCGTAAGGAGCCGTTAATTGCGCGGCTAAAAACGACGGTGTTCGCTCAAAAGGCCGAGCGGCGCAGGAAGGCGGGAATGTCGTCGCCGAACCCAGCGCCGGCGCGCGGCTCCTGACGTTCGCCGCCGTCGCGTTCCGACTGGCGCAAGCGTGGTTCGGCGGCGGGACGCGTCGAAGCCGGAGCTGTGGCCGGGGCCGCAGCCGCAGTCTCAGCCGCCGGAGCCGCTGCAGCCTCGGCCGCGCCGCCCGTCTTGCTGCGGCGTCCGCGACGCGCGCGCGGTTCGGCGGGCGCCGGAACCTCGGTGATCGGCTCAGCCGCGGCTTCAATGGCGGGGACGTCGGCCGTGACGACCGGACTTTCCAGCGCCGGCTCCGCCTCACGGCGACCGCGCGGCCGCTCGCTGCGGCCACGACCGCGCGAACGGTCGCTGTCGCGGCGCGGCTGATCCTTGATGGCGGCGAAGTCGATGCCGTCCAGCGGCAGTTCGACCGGATCCTTCTTGATCAGCTTCAGCACCTTGTCCAACGACTTGTCGTCGGCGGGCGTCACGATCATGAAGGCCTGGCCCAGCTTGCCGGCGCGGCCCGTGCGGCCGATGCGGTGCACATAGTCGTCGGCGTGGTGCGAAACGTCATAGTTGAAGACGTGGCTGACGTCGGGGATGTCCAGGCCCCGCGCGGCGACGTCCGACGCCACCAGAATCTTCAGCGCGCCCGAACGGAAGTCCGCCAGGGTCTTCATGCGCAAGCTCTGGTCCAGGTCGCCATGGATGGGCGCAGCGTCAAAGCCGTGGGTCTTCAGCGACTTGGCGACGATATCGACTTCGGACTTGCGGTTGCAGAAGACAATGCCGTTACGCACGTCCTCACGGCTGACCAGGGCGCGCAGGGCGGTGCGCTTGGCCTTGGGGTCAGAGGTCGGAATGCGCACGACATACTGGGTGATGGTGTCGGCCGTCATGGCCGGACGCGACGCCTCGATCCGGGTCGGGTCCTTCAGGAACTGGGTCGTCAGCCGGGTGATCTCGGGCGGCATGGTGGCCGAGAAGAACAGGGTCTGGCGGCGCGGCGGCGTCAGTTTGAAGATGCGCTCGATGTCGGGAATGAAGCCCATGTCCAGCATGCGGTCGGCCTCGTCGATGACCATGATCTCGACGCCGGTCAGCAGCATCTTGCCGCGATCGAACAGGTCCAGCAGGCGGCCGGGCGTGGCGATCAGCACGTCGACGCCCTTGTTCAGCATGGCCACCTGATCGCCCATCGACACCCCGCCGATCAGCAGCACCCAGTTCAGGCGCGTACCCTTGGCGTATTTGGCGAAGCTCTCGGCCACCTGATCCGCCAGTTCGCGGGTGGGGGCCAGAACCAGGGCGCGCGGCATGCGAGCGCGGGCGCGGCCCGACGCCAGGCGGTCCACCATCGGCAGGGTGAAGGCCGCCGTCTTGCCGGTGCCGGTCTGGGCGATGCCCAGAACATCGCGGCCGGCCAGGGCCACCGGAATGGCCTGCTCCTGAATGGGGGTGGCGGTCGTATAGCCGGTATCGGCGACCGCTTGCAGGGTCGTGGGCGAAAGGCCCAG
>NZ_CALMFB010000076.1 GCF_937863155.1 uncultured Brevundimonas sp.
TGGCGCCGCGCTGCTGCTGGCCGCCCGACAGGGTGTTGGCGCGCTGGGCGGCGTAATCGGACACGCCGACGCGGTGCAGGGCCGCCATGGCCATGGCCTTGTCCGCGGCGGGCCATACACCCAGCAGGCCGCGCCAGCCCGGCAGGCGCCCCAGGGCGCCCAGCATGACGTTCGAGAACAGGCTGAGCCGCCCGACCAGATTGAACTGCTGGAAGATCATGCCCAGCTGGCGGCGCGCATCGCGCACGGCGCCGGTGACGCGGCCGTTCTTCTGCACCGTCTGGCCAAAGACCTCGATGGTCCCCTTGCCGCCGTCGATCGACTGCAGGCCGGTGATCGAACGCAGCAGCGTCGACTTGCCCGAGCCGGACGGCCCGATCAGGGCGACCATCTCGCCGGCGGCGATCTGGACGGAGACGCCATCCAGAGCCTTGCGGGCGCCGAAGGTTTTGGACACGTCCCGAACGGACGCGACAGCGGCTGTGGCGGTGGTCATGACCTGCGCGGACGGCTGTTGCTGGGGCAAGCCGCATGACCCGAATGGGCCGCGCGGGCAAGTCTTAATGGCACGCGGGCGGCGATTTCGTCCAGCGGACGATGCGTCAACCGCGCCTTTCGCTCTGATGGCGCAGCCAGTCGCCGTGCGGGACCACCGGGCCGGTGCGAACGCCGCCCTCCACCTCTTCGCCATTATAGACATAGACGAACGCACGGACGCCCGCAGTGGTGGCGGCGACACGCCGGATATAAAGCGACCCCGTGCGGGCGCGACGATTGAACACGCGCGTGTCGTTGGGGTTGAACAGTTCGTGCTGATCCAGCCGCTTGAACACTTCCGGGTCGACGACTTCGTACAGCTCGCCGGTGAACTCGCCCTCGCCGTCCAGATAGACGCCCGGATAGGCGCCCAGGTCGATCATGGCGCCGCGGATCTGGGTCGGGCCGACATGACGCAGACCCTCATCCAGGCGCAGGGTGGCGAAATCCGGCTCTGATCGCCGCAGGGAGCCGTAAAGAACCAGATGGGTCACGCCGGACACGTCTAGCGACACCGTGTACTCCTGCTGGAGTCCTCCGATCTGCTGATCCGAGGAATCGCTCCTGAAATAGGCCCACGCATCCATCGCCACGCCGCTATCGGGTGCATAGGCCCTGACGCACATGCGGGTGCAGGCCCCTAGCTGGGAGTGCATGGGATCGAAATCAAGCACGGCGTCCAGCCGCCCGGCCGCCTCCACGCCCTCGCGGGTATCGTCGAAGGCGAACAGCCGTCCCGTGGCGGAAACCTCGCAACTCAGGTCCAGATCGCGCACGCCGGGGCTCTCGCCGGCGATGCGCACCGACCCCGACTGCCCCGGCCCCAGACGTGCGGACAGGGCCGGCGCCTGCTGGGCGACGACCGCCAGCTGGCGGTCGGTCAGGAAGACATGGCGCACCGGCACGGCGCCCAGCTCGCCCGCCAGGCGCTCGAACCCGAAGGCGGTGTAGGCGCGCAATATGCCGAACGGATCGGACCGCATCAGATCCATCCAATATTCGAACATCGCCAGCACATCGCTGCGCCGAACCTGTTTCGACTCCAGCATGTACAGAATATTCTCGAAATAATTCAGAAAGTTGTCGAAGTGCCGCAGGAATTCCTGCTCGCTCTGACTCAGCACCAAGTGACGGTCCGATATCCGTTTCTGGATGATGGGCGCGACCATTCCGAGATAGCGGTACTCCAGCCCGATACGCATTTCATCGAACCGGACCGAGTTGTAGAATTCCGAATACAGCTGCTGCAGCCACCGCGCCGCCTCCAGCCGCTGGCGCTTGTGGTGATTGTACACGGCCCAGCCCGCGCCGACGCAGGCGGCGACGACCAGCAGGAACTGTGGCGCAGCCTGAATAAGGGCCGCCTGGACGGTGGGATCGGTCATCGGTTTCCTGATTTTCTCGCCACGAAAAAACCCCTTTACATGACAGCGCGATGACCTCATATCGCGCGTTCCGGCGGACCCCGTAGGTCCTTGCTTGCGCCGCTAACGCCGGTCTGGGTTTAACTATCAACAGGGGGTTACGTGAATTGCGCACGTACCAGCTTCCCCTGGACCTGGTCCGCGAGCGGTCCCCTGAGCGTCCTGTCGCCCTCGTGCGACCGCGCTCGGTTTCCGTAGCGGCGCGCTGGTTCCAGGATAATCTGAAAGCCGACGTCTTCTATGCGGTGAAGGCGAACCCTTCGCGCTGGGTCATCGAGACCCTGGTGGACGCGGGCGTCACCGCCTTCGACGTGGCCTCGGTCGCCGAGATTGAACTGGTGCGTTCGGTCAGCGCCGACGCGCGCCTGGCCTTCATGCACCCGGTCAAGAGCCGGGCCGCCATCACCAAGGCCTATTTCGAGCACGGCGTCCGCACCTTCGCCCTGGACAGCCATGACGAGCTGGCCAAGATCATCGACGCCACCGGGAACGCGCCGGACCTGAATCTGGTCGTGCGCATGGCCGTGTCGGCGGACGGCGCGGCCTATACGCTGTCGGGCAAGTTCGGCGTCTCGCCGGATGCGGCCCCCGCCCTGCTTCTGGCCACGCGCCAGGCGGTGCGCGACGGGCTGATGGGGGTGTCGTTCCACGTCGGTTCGCAATGCATGCGCCCGACCGCCTACCAGGCCGCCATGGCCCAGGTCGGTCGCGCCATCAGCCGCGCGGGCGTGATCGTGGACATCGTCGATGTCGGCGGCGGCTTCCCGTCGGTCTATCCGGGCATGGTCCCGCCGGACATGAGCGAATACGCCGACGCCATCCATCGCGGCTTCAACGAGATGCCGGTGTCGGAAACCACCGAACTGTGGTGCGAGCCGGGCCGGGCCCTGGTGGCGGAATCGTCGTCGGTTCTGGCCCGCGTGGACCTGCGCAAGGGCGACGCGCTTTATCTGAACGACGGGTCGTACGGCTCGCTGTTCGATGCGACCCACAGCCGCTGGCCCTTCCCGACCAAGCTGGTGCGCCCAGATTCTGAAAAGGGAGGCGCGGCCTCGGCCGAGCTGAAGCCCTTCCGCTTCTACGGCCCGACCTGCGACAGCATCGACCACATGCCCGGCCCGTTCTGGCTGCCGGCCGATGTGCGCGAAGGCGACTTCATCGAGATCGGCATGCTGGGCGCCTATGGCGTGGCCATGTCGACCGGCTTCAACGGCTATGGCGAACATGAGGTCGCCATGGTCGAGGATGCGCCGATGGCGTCGCTGTACGGCCTGGCCCCCCGCTCCATCCCGACCGTGCGCACCACGGCGGAAGAGCAGGCGCGCAAGGTCGTCCGTCTGTCGCGCCCCAAGGGCAAGGCCGGCCAGCGCAAGAAGGCGCGGCGCTAAACCGTCGCCAAGGCGTTATAGATTGCAGCGGCCCGTCGCTCCGTCCGGGCCGCTGTTCCTTTTGACGACGGGCGCTCAAATCAGAGGGAAACCGCCGAAATGAACGCTCCCGTTCAAGCCAACACCAAGGCCGAGCTGCTTCAGAACACCGTCGAGCACGTGGACATCACCAGCTTCGACGCCCGCCCGATCATCGACAGCATGCGCAAGATGTCGTTCTCGAGCCGCGACACCGCCCGCGCCGCCGACATCTTCAACATGGCGCTGGAAGACAAGGCCTGCTCGCCCTGGCTGATCCTGGCCGGCTCCACCTCGGCCGGCGGCTGCATGCATGTGTATCGCGACATGGTGAAGCTGGGCATGATCGACGCCGTGGTCGCCACCGGCGCCAGCATCGTGGACATGGATTTCTTCGAGGCCCTGGGCTTCAAACACTATCAGGCCGCCGGCCCGGTGGACGACAACGTCCTGCGCGACAACTACATCGACCGGATCTACGACACCTATATCGACGAAGAAGAACTCCAGGCCTGCGACCACACCATCCTGGAGATCGCCAACCGTCTGGAGCCGCGCGGCTATTCCAGCCGCGAGTTCATCTGGGAGATGGGCAAATGGCTGTCGGAAGGCAACGCCAAGAAGCCCGGTTCGCTGATCCAGACCGCCTATGAAGAGGGCGTGCCGATCTTCTGCCCGGCCTTCGTGGACTCCTCGGCCGGTTTCGGCCTGGTCAAGCACCAGAAGGAGCGGGCCGCCGCCGGTCAGCCCTATATGATGCTGGACGCCATCGCCGACTTCCGCGAACTGACCGACATCAAGATCGCGGCGGGCACCACCGGCCTGTTCATGGTCGGCGGCGGGGTTCCGAAAAACTTCGCCCAGGACACCGTGGTCTGCGCCGAAATCCTGGGCGTCGAGGCCGACATGCACAAATACGCCGTCCAGATCACGGTCGCCGACGTGCGCGACGGCGCCTGCTCGTCGTCCACGCTGAAAGAGGCGGCGTCGTGGGGCAAGGTGGACACCACCTTCGAACAGATGGTCTTCGCCGAGGCGACCACGGTCGTGCCGCTGATCGGTTCGGACGCCTATCACCGCGGCGCCTGGAAGAGCCGGACCAAGCCGCGCTGGGCCAAGCTGTTCGGGAAGTAAGACCGTTCACGTCGCCAGACGATCGATGCAAGGGGCGCTCGAAAGGGCGCCCCTTCTGCTTTGCGGGAACCGGCGCGTCGCGGGCGGCTTCTCCTTGATGAAGGAGCCGCACCATGACCGATCACCACCTGGCCGAAGACGCCCGTGAAGCCGACGAGACCGGCGAACGCCCCGACCTGGGCCGCAAGTCCGACGCCCTGATCGATGCGCTCAGCGGCACCGATTCCGGCTCGGACACCCGCGCCGGCTCGCTCCAGGGCGGGGCCGCCACCGGCTCGGACCGCGACGCGGCCCAGGCGGCCGTCAACGCCGACCTGAAACGCCAGGGCCAGGCCCAGCCGGACGGATCGCCCGCCGCGCCGGAGGCCCAGACCAGCCTGAAGACAAACGACAAGGCCGACCCAAAGGCGTCCGGCGACGACGTGGACGCCGCCACCGGTTGACGGCGCCTTTCGTCCGCAACGGCGCCTTGCCGCGGCCACAGGCTTGGGCCACCTTGCCCCGCGTGAATTTCTGAGGTCGCTTCGTATGATCCGTCGTCTGCCGGCCGTCGCCCTGGGTTTCAGCGTTCTGGCCCTCGCCGCCTGCAACCCGGCGCCCAAGGCTGAGAAGGCCCCGGCCGAAACCGGCCCCGAGGCCGCCTCGACCGCGCCCGTCCCGGCCCCCGCACCCGCCGCCATGCCAGCGGTCGCCGCCGCGCCTGCGGCCCAGGGCGCACCGGTGTTCGCCGTTCTTTATCCCGAGGCCGCCGTGGACGGCGCGCCCACCCTGGCCGACGGCGGACGTGGCGGCATCATGACCTTCACCGTCGCCGACGCACCCGAAGACGTCATCGCCTTCTATCGCACCCGCGCCGAAGCGGCGGGCCTGAAGTCGGTCATGGCCATGAACCAGGGCGCGGTGCGGGCCTATGGCGCTTCGGGCGGCGACGCCGGCTCGGCCGAACTTCAGGTCGTGGCCTCGCCCACCGACACGGGCGGCGCCTCGGTGCAACTGACCTGGAGCGCCGGCCAGTGATCCGCCGCGCGGCCGCCATGGCCGCGTCGGGGCTGCTGGCCGCCTGCGTCACCACGCCCGAGGTTTCGGCCCCGCGCATCGAAGGCTATCTGCCCGCCGCTTCGGTTCAGGCCCTGGCCCAGACCCTGCCCGCCCCGCCCGCGCCCGACAGCGCCGACGATCGCGCCGACCGGGCGGCCTCGGCGGCCCTGCGCAGGTTCGAACACACCGACCGCTGGCTGATGGCCACCGCCCATGCGGAACTGAGCCCGCCCCTGGCGTTACAGCATTTCGACTGCGCCCTGGGCGTGCGCACGGCGGACGCAGACGGCATTCCCGCCTTGAAGCGCCTGGCCCAGCGACTGATGCACGATGCGGTCGACCTGGCCCAGGCGGCGTCGGTGCGGTTCGACCGGCCCCGGCCCGTCGCCCTGGACGCCGAGCGCGCCGCCTGCGTGCGCCTGGACGCCGAGGGGCGCAACCGCACGGCCTGGCCGTCACGCCCAGCCCTTTACGCCGTCGCCTATGCCGAGGCCCTGGCGGCGGCGGCGCCCGACCGGGCCGAGGCGGTGCGCGCCATCGGCCGGGCGCTGGGCGACAGCGCGGCGATCTGCGCCCTGAACAGCCCCGCCGATGTCGAGGCCGGGCGCGCTTTGGCCCGACAGCTGGTTCAGGCCCAGGCCCAGGACGCCGCCTGGCGCGCCGATGTGGCGGCGGCAAGTGACGAGATTGTGCGTCTGCGCGCCACCGGCCGCACCCACCCGGCCTGCGCCGCCGAGCGCCGGGCGCTGGACACGGCGGGCCTGTGATCGGCCTGATCCTGAGCCTGCTGGGCCAGACGGCGCCCCCGCTGCCGGCGGCCCTCCCCTGCACGGCGGCGGAAACGGCCGAACTGACCGCCGCCTCGGACCAGCCCGTCCTTCTGGCCTGCCGCGCCGTGCTGTCGCCCGACACGCGGGTGACCCGGCGCATCGTGATCGAGGGCGAGGGGGCGTCGGGCGCGGGCATCGACTGTCGCGGCGGCGCCCTGGGCGTTGCGGGCGCGGCGACCACCACACGTGCGCCGACCGTCTATATCGTCTCCCAGGCTGACGGGACCGGCTGGCGCCGCCCCACCGACGTGCGGATCGAAAACTGCACCGTGCATGGCGCGATCCGCATCTGGGGCATGGGCGCCGGCGGGTCGATGCGCGACCTTCTGCCGTCGTCCCGCACGGCCGGTCATACCGCCGCCGCCCAGGCCGCCGCGCCGACGCGCATCCAGCTGACCAACCTCACCTTTGCGGCCACCGGCTCCATCCCGCTGTATGTCGGACCGGGGGTGACGCGGGTCAGCGTCCAGCAGCCGCGCTTCACCGGCCGGTCGGTTTCGACGGCCGTCTATCTGGACGCCGAAAGCGCCGAAAACGCCATCACCGGCGGCGTCTTCGACATCCGCACCGGGCGCGAGATGATCGCCGTGGACGGCTCGGCCCGCAACCGCATCACCGGCAATCGCTTCGCCCTTCGCGGGAGAGGCGGCGTCTTCCTGTATCGCAACTGCGGCGAGGACGGGGTGATCCGCCACCAGACGCCGTCCGGCAATACGATCACCGACAATGTCTTCACCAGCGCCGGCTGGTTCCGTCGCCGCGCCGTCGTCGTGGGCGCACGCGAGGGGAACCGCCGCTATTGCCGCGACGACGCCGGATGGCCGTTCGGCTCCAGCGCCGACGACGGCGACCACGCCACGGGCAATATCGTGGCAGGCAATACGGTCAGCCGGTTCTAGCCGCCGTGGCCCATTAGCGGGCCATACAGATCCGTGCGGCGGTCGCGGAAGAAGCCCCAGGCGGCGCGGTGGCGATCCAGGAAGTCCAGGTCGAAGCTGTGCACCAGCACGCCCTCTTCGTCCCGGCCCAGGCTTTCGATCAGGTCGCCGCGATGATCGGCGATGAAGGAGTGGCCATAGAAGGTCTGGCCCGCCGCCGTCACCTGTTCGTGGCCGATGCGGTTGGCGCCGACCACCGGCACGACGTTGGACACGGCATGACCCTGCATGGCGCGACGCCACGGCTGGGCGGTGTCCAGGCTGTCGTCGTGCGGCTCGGTTCCGATGGCGGTGGGATACATCAGCACCTCGGCCCCCATCAGCATCATGGCGCGCGCCGTCTCAGGGTACCACTGGTCCCAGCAGATGCCGACGCCGACCCGGCCGAACCGGGTGTTCCAGACCTTGAAGCCCGTATCGCCCGGCCGGAAATAGTATTTCTCCTGATACCCCGGCCCGTCGGGAATATGGCTCTTGCGATAGACGCCCAGGGCCGAACCGTCGGCGTCCAGCATGACCAGGCTGTTGTAATACTGCGGCCCCGCCCGCTCGAAGATCGAGACCGGAATGGCCACGCCCAGTTCCTTGGCCACCGCCGCCAGCTGTGTCACGCACGGATGCTCGCGCCACTCATAGGCGTGGGCGAACCAATGCTCCTCCTGCGACACGCAGAAATACGGCCCCTGGAACAGTTCGCTGGGCAGGATGACCTGGGCGCCCTGGGCTGCGGCCTGGCGGATCAGGTCTATGGTCTTGTCGATATTGGCCTGAATGTCGTCGCCATAGGACGTCTGGAGGGCCGCGACGGATATCTGGCGGGTCATGCCGGCTCCTGCTGGGAGATGCAGTGGAAGGATCCGCCGCCGGTCAGGATGGCGGTCGACGGCAGGGGGATGATCTGCCGGTCGGGATAGACGGCGGCCAGGGCCTCGCAGGCCAGGCGCGCGGCTGTTTCGTCGCCATAGGTGGGCACGATCACCGCGCCGTTGGCGATCAGGAAATTCATGTGGCTGGCGGGAATCGGCCGCTCGTCCTCGTCCGACACCAGACCCGGCGACGGGATGCGAAGGGTGCGCAGGCCCGCGGCCGACAGGGCGGCGGCCGTGGCGTCATAGACCTCGGCGTTCGGGTCCTTGGGCCCATAGGCGATGGGACAGGCCACCACCCCCGGCGCCACGAAGCGCGCCAGGTTGTCGACATGGCCGTCGGTATGGTCGTTCAGCAGGCCGTCGCCCAGCCACACCACCCGCGCTGCATTCAGCGAGGATGTCAGAGCCTCTTGGGCCACCGCTTCGGTCCAGCCCGTGTTGCGGTTGGGGTTCAGCAGGCACTGGCGGGTGGTCAGTATGGTCCCGGCCCCGTCGTGGTCCAGGGCGCCGCCCTCCAGGATGAAATCGTGCCGGTCCAGAGGCACGCCGGCATGGCCGCCGATCTGGTCGGCCACGGTGTCGTCGTGCTCCAGCTCGTACTTCCCGCCCCAGCCGTTGAAGCGGAAGGCGGCCGCGCGCGCCGATCCCGCGCCGAAAATCGGCCCGGTGTCCCTTAGCCAGATGTCGCCGAACCGGCCGGCAACCACCTGAACCCCCGCCACGCCGTCAAAGCGCGCGCGGGCGTCGGCCAGGGCGTCGTCATGGCCGACCAGCAGACGCACCTGCTCCCGGCCCGGCCCGGCCAGGGCGCGGACCAGGGCCTCGACCTCGGCCTGGGCGGCTTCCAGATCGTCCTGCCACAAGTCGGCGTGGCTGGGCCAGCCAACCCACATGGCCCGGTGCGGCGCCCATTCGGCGGGGATGAAGGCGGTCATCGGCGTCGGCGGTCCTTGAACGGCGGCTGAGACGAAAGCGGGCCAGATGGGGATGACGTTCCCCGGCTGCAACGGCCCATAGCACAAAAGGAAAGGGCGGCCCCTTTCGGAGCCGCCCTGACCGTCTTCAGATCGCAGAAGCGTCGCTTAGAAGTCGAAGCGGACGCCCAGCTTGACCTGCCACGGCGACCAGCCGCCCGGCGTGCTGGGACGACGGGCTTCGGCGCCCAGGCCGGCGGTCGAAGCGCCCGACGCCGCGTTCGGCGTCTGCAGCTGCGAGTAGTTGAACACCGCGTTCGGCGTAGCGCAGCTGGTGTTGACGCCACCGGGGGTCTGGCATTGCAGAACCACGGTGCCGACACCCTTGTAGAAGGGATACTGCTCGTTCACGCCCCACGACGGGTTCAGCAGGTTACCGAAGTTCTCGATGTCCATGTAGAACTTCAGCTTGCCGGTCGGGATGAAGGGCACCGGCAGTTCCTGCGACAGGCGCAGGTCCACGATGGTGACCGCTTCGGTGCGGAAGCCGTTACGCGGCGCGATCGAACCGGCGTACTTGATCAGGCCCGTGTTGTGCAGGAACGAGTTGAAGTCGGCCAGATTGATGCCCGTGTAGGTGATACGCGGGTCGCTGGTCGCCGTCACATTGCCCGAACCGTCGACTTGCGGGACGTAGAACAGGTGGTTCGAGGTGCCCAGGGCGTTGGAGTAGGACTGCGGCACGGCGTTGCCGAAGTCGTTGTCCAGGCTGCCCGAACGGCTGTTGTGGAAGACGTACGAGAACGGCAGGCCCGAACGACGCTGGGCGAAGATGTTCACGCGGGTCTCGTTGTCGCCGAAGAGATCACGCACCCACGAAGCGTTGACCGAGAAGCGGTGACGCACTTCGTAGTCCGACGTCGACAGGGTCGGGTTGTTGTGGTCGGCCGAAGCGAAGCGGACGTACGACGAGTCCGGCTGCGACGAGGTCAGCGGGTTGCCGTCCTCGGCGTCGGTGAAGGTGTAGGCGGTGTTGACCGACAGACCGTCGAACAGGCCTTCACGCCAGGTCTTCTGAGCCGACAGGGCGGCCGAGAACGAGTGACCGCCGTCTTCCAGGTTGCTGAGCAGCAGGTCGAAGACGTTGGCGCCCGTCACACCCGTGGTCGAGCGGCCATAGACCGGACGGCCGTCAGGAGCGGTGCCGATCTGCACGGCGCGCAGGTCGGTGTAGTACAGGGCGTTTTCGAACTGGTTGTACAGAACGTCGGCTTGCAGGCGGAAGTCTTCGATCAGCGGCAGGCTGAAGTCGCGCGCCACGGTCAGGTTGTACTTCCAGGCCGAGGGAACCTCGAAATTCGGGTCCATGGCCACGACGTTGCCGTTGCCCGGCGTGAAGGTGCAGTTCAGGCCGGCCGGCGGGGTGGTCAGGTCGGTGACGCCCGTGACCGTGCCGGTGCACACCGAGTTGGTGATGCGGGCGCCGTCGTTGCCGAACGGGTTGCCGATCTGCACGTTGGTGCCGATGGCCGAGAAGCGGCCGATGCCGCCCGACACGGTCCACTCGCCCGGCGTCCAGTTGAACCCGAAGCGCGGCATGAACAGATCGCGGCCGTCCAGGTTCGCCGTGTTGGCGAAGCCCTGACGCGAGACGAAGTTGTTGTTCAGGACCGGACGGTCGTCCATCGAGAACCAGTCGTAGCGCAGGCCGTAGCTAACGCGCAGGTCGTCGGCGACCTGCCAAGTGTCTTCGGCGTACAGCGACGACAGGTCGTAGCCGAACTCGACCGCGCCGTCGCGGGCGGTGCCGAAGGCCGCCGGAACCGTGCCGCCCGACGGGTTGACCGCGCCGCGGATGAACAGGTCCGAACCGGCGATTCGGCCGGCCTGGAAGTCGGCCCAGCTGCGGAAGGTCCAGGTGCCCAGCGATTGGGAAACGAAGACGTTCAGGAAGTCACGACGCTCGTTGCGAGCGCCAAACAGGAAGTCGTGCGCACCCCAGCTGTAGCGGGCGATGCCCTCGAAGCTGGTGTTCTCGCTGTACAGATAGTTGTCGTGACGGAAGTTGTCGGCGCCGAACTGGATCTGCGGCGTGCCGGTGCCGGCCAGAACGCCCGGCAGGTCCGAAACGACGACCGTGACCTGGCCGACCGACAGGCCGTTGGCCGGACGCGAGTCGGTCTCGGTTTCCTTGTACGAGAAGCGCAGTTCGGTCGAGAAGTTCGACGTCCACTGCGAGTTCAGCTGGGCGTTGTAGGTGGTCAGACGCTCGTCCTTGACCCACTGGCTGGACTGCAGGCCGATACGCGGCTGGCTGGCGCTGCTGCCGTTGGCGAAGGCCGAGGTCGACGAACCGTTGAACGAGGTGCCGACGGTTTCCTGGAAGGTCAGGGCCAGACGGTGGTCATCGTTGATGTTCCAGTCCAGCTTGATCAGGTATTTCTCGTCTTCGACCGGCGGGGCCAGATCGACGTACGAACCCGGGTCATAGTTGTAGCGCGACTGAGTGAAGGCGCGGAAGGTGTCGATCGCGGCGGTGGTGATGCGCGGGATATCCGACGAGAAGCCGGCGTTCACCGGGCCTTCGGTCAGCGAGAACTGCGATTCGAACTTTTCGTAAGACAGGAAGAAGAACAGGGTGTCCTGGATGATCGGGCCGCCCAGGGTCGCGCCCCAGGTGGTTTCTTCGAACACGCGGTTGAACGGGATACGGTTGCCGAAGCCATAGGCCGGGTTGGCCACACCGTTGACGCGGGTGCGGTTGTCGTAGCCCCAGTAGCGGTCACCCGCCATGCTGTCGTCCGAGCGCTCGTAGAAGGCCGAACCCGAGAAGCTGTTGGTGCCCGACTTGGTCACGGCGTTGATGGCGCCGCCGATGAAGCCGTTGTTGATGACGCTGAAGGGCGCGGCCGAGACGTTCACGGCCTGGACCGAGTCCAGCGAGATGGGCGAACGCTGGGTCGGATAGCCGTTGCCGTTCAGGCCGAACTCGTCGTTCTGACGGATGCCGTCGACGGTCAGCTGGTTCAGGCGGGTGTTGACGCCGGCGAAGGACAGGGCGTCTTCGTTCGAGGCGTCGATGGTCGCGAACGGATCCAGGCGGGCCACATCCTTCAGGTCGCGGCTGATCGACGGCAGCGACTGGATGGTCGATTCGCCGTAGTTGGTCGCCGAACCGGCGCCGAAGTCGTTGGTGAAGCGCTGGCCCGAGACGACGATGTCTTCGACCGACGAGGCGGCCTGGCTGAAGATCATGACGTTGGCGTTGGTGGGGTCGCCGACGCCGATGGCGCCCAGCTCGACCATGCCCGAACCTTCACCGGCGTTGACGGCGATGGTGTACGGACCGCCGACGCGCAGGCCGCGGGCGCTGTAGAAGCCGTTGGCGTCGGCGACGGTGGTCGCCTGGGTGCCGGTCGGCTGGTGGGTCATCACCACGGTGGCGCCGCCCACGGGAGCGCCGGCTTCGTTGGTGATCCGGCCGCGGATCGCGCCGGTGGTTTCCTGCGCGTGCACGGCGGTGGCCGAGACGAGCGCGATGGCCGCGAGGGAGACCCCACAGCTGAGCTTCTTCATGAACATTGGAGCATCCCCTGATTGGCGACCAAACATAGTCGGCGGAAGGCCGAATTCTGTCCGGTCATGCCGGATGCCGCCCCTCTAGGCCCCCCATTGAACGCATCAGCGACAGATATGTGACAGCCGCGTGACAGCCCACAGGGGTTGCGCGGACGCCACACCCGGCTTCGGCGCCGGGTTCAGCGAACGGCGCGCGTCGTCAGTCCGCCCGCCTCTGGAACACGTTCGCCAGACCTTCGGCCGTGGGCCGCAGGGCCGCCGGCTCGTGATAGTTGCCGTTGACCTGGGTCTGGGCGATCACATGGGCGCGGAACCGGGCGAACAGGCCCATGTCCGGCCCGGCAGGCCGGAGCCAGAAGGAATCCAGCGACGCCTGGTGCGTCAGCCCCTCGATATCGAAGAAGGCGTCGCCCAGCACCTTGACCGGCGTCTGGAATCCCAGGGCCGACAGGGCGGCCGAGGAATTGTTGACCACCATGCCGCGCGAGGCGCGGCACAGCTGGGCCAGATTGCCGCCGTCGATGAAATCGACCCGGTCGGCCAGGCCGCGCTCGATGGCCAGGACGCGCGTCATCTTGGCCAGATCGACCAGGCCGGGGTCCAGAGGATGGTTCTTGACCACCAGCCGCGCCTCGGGCGGGGCGTGGCGGGCGAAGCTGGTCATCACCTCGGCCAGGAAGGCGGTGTTGTCGGCGAAATGCGAATACCGCAGCAGCTGGGCGTCGCCCTCGCGTTGCAGGCAGGCCAGATAGAAGGGACCGCGCGCGGCGATCACGGCGGCGTCCGCCTCGGACTTGCGCCGGAAGGCCAGACTGAAATAGCGCCGGATATGGCCAAAGCACTGCAGCCACGGCGGCTGGGTATAGGGGGCCACATAGCGCGGATAGAACAGCCGCCCCGGCAGAAGCGCCAGGTGATACAGGCTGATGTTGACCACATGGTGCGGCAGCACCTTGCCGGTCGGCCGCACGTCCGGCAGCTCGGGCGAGGTCGCCGCATAGGCGGCCGGGCGTCGCGGCAGGCCGCTGGACGCATTGACGCCATTGCGCTCGATCGTGATCCAGTCGGGCCGGAAGTATCCGTTCTCCAGAACCCAGACCCGGGCCTGAAGCTGTTCCGCCTGGGACAGGACGGCCTGATTATAAGCCCCGCCCTCGCCGAACACGACGATGTCGGTGAAATAGGGCGCCAGCTCGGCCAGGCGCGCGGGCCAGCGCCGCCCGGACGCCTTGAAGCGGATCGCGCCGGGCCGGCGCCAGTACATGGCGTCGCCGGCGTTGAAGATCATGCGCGACACCTGGGCGCCACGTTCGTTCAGCGTCTGGGCCAGAACCCGGCCGAACGGGCCGAACGGACAGGTGACGATCAGGAAGCGACGGCCGGCCAGGGGGGCGCTCGGATCCTGGGCGGCGCGCGCGGCGGCGGCCAGCTCGACCTCGGTCGGACGCAGCAGGCCCAGGGAGGAACGGAAAGCCGTCAGGCGACGTGCGCGAGAACCGCGATGGCCGTCCGCACGGCGCGGCGGTATGGCGACCGGTCCCGCCGGGGTACGCAGTTCCACCATGATCAGACCAGGCCCCCATGCCGGTCGAAGTCGCGGCCGCCACTGCGCCGGGCCGGACACGCCGCGTCCAGACCCGTCCGGCGATTAACCGAAACAACACTGATGTGTCTTGTCGCCGTCCTCGCCACAGGGATCAACCGACTTGTCCTAAAAAGCGAAACCGTGACGCTTGTCCTGTGCCGGATTCGTCACGCCCGCGACGAGACCTTTCGATGCGGAGCGGTCCCGATAGCAGAAAGCCGCCGGCAAGCGCGAGGCCCCCCGGCGGCTTTTCCATGGCCATCGACCTTCATCGGTCATGATCGGCGGCCGGAACGGGTTCCGGCCGCCTGTCACGATCTTAGAAGTTGATGTCGATGGTGGCGCGACGGTTCAGCGGCTCGCGCACGCC
>NZ_CALMFB010000077.1 GCF_937863155.1 uncultured Brevundimonas sp.
TCCAGAACCACGGCAGCCGTGATATGGACCCGCAAGACTCCCCTCGGCTCCACCAGGCGCCCGCCTGAAATGATAGAGATTTCAGGACCTTAGTGTGCAGCTCATGGTGCCGTCCTAAGGCTCGTCCTAAAGGCTAAATTTATTAGCCGGTTTCGCCGAGATCGACGCCTGGCAGCTTCTTGATCGTCGAAAGGAATCGCCTTCACGCGCGCGCCTGTGCGTGCGTGCGTGCGTGCGTGCGCGGGGACGGCTTAAGGTGTCATTTCTCAGGCTTCCGGTGGGGATGGCGGCGCGGGATAGAAACCGCAGATCGCGCCAGATATCGTGCTCATTAGGGCCACCTCCGGACGCCTTGGGTCGTAGGGCCTGTCGTCAGTGAAATAGAGGGGCAGCGCTTGTCCATCCGGCAGAGAACTCAGCAAGCCAGTGAGCCAAGCCGCATAGCGCGCATCGTTTCCGGCTCCCTTCGCAGCGATACAGGGGAAGCGATCAATGAACTTCATCGCCAGCGCCCTCGCATCGTCATGGCTGGCGTCCGTCCAGCCGAAACAAGATGCGCCCGAGGCAGTCGAATAGACCGCGCAACTATCCAACCCGTCCTGCGCCACCATGACCCCGTGCCCGTCAAACACGTCAGAGGGACCAATCGCGACCCGCCAGGCCAGCGGGTGCAGATAGGGCATTGCCCGTATCCGCGTCAGGCCTCCGGCATGTAGCACCGAGACCATTTCCAGAACCCGGACCGATTGCCGCCAGCGGTGACAGGACCCCTCGGTCACTAACTCCATCCCTTCCCGGTCACTTCATCCGGCTATAGGCGCGGACCAGATAGACGGCAGCGGTGACGCCAACGATCAACAGCACCGTCAGCCAGAACTGTGGGTCTCGAAGAATGACTCCAAGGAGTCCGCCGAAAGCAGGGGCCACTCCCACAGCGACGCCCAGCGCCAGCAGACCAATAAAGGCGAGCAGGATCCCGCCGGCGACTCCGAGTGCAATCTTGATGCTGCTCACAAACCCCTCCGTTCGTTGGAAGGCCTCATTCTGCACCAGACTATTTCTGTTGGCTATATCCCGTGGTTTAAATCCGCGCTTCCGGCCCTGTTGGGCCCATGCGTGCCCGCGAACTTTTGGCCTGGAATCTGCGACGACTCCGCTCGGACCGGGGGCAGTCTCAGGAGCGTCTTGCGGCCGATACCGGCATTGATCGCGCCTACCTGAGCGAGTTGGAGCGGGGTCAGGGAAATGCGACACTCGACATTATCGATCGGCTGGCGGCACATCTTGGGGTCGAGCCGGTCGAGTTTTTGGCTCCCCAGGATCCCTCATCGCCGATGCCAGAAAACCTCAAACCAGGACGCAAGGCGCGGACATAGTCTGGTTCTGACTCTAAGCTGACCTTCGGAAGGTCCGGACAAAGGGCTCGTCGGCGGCTTAAGCGGGTACACCACTAACCGCGAGCCGTTATATCCGCACCGGCATGTGGCTGGCGTCCAGCCGGCGATGGATCAGCGAAACGACGCTTAGGATGTCTTCTGCATCGGCTTTGGACATCGGCCAATGAATGCGGGCTTCGTGCGCCGTCGGATTCCGAAACATCCCAAAGGCGCCCTTCACGAGGTTCGCAAACCCGCTTTGCTCGCTTCTTTCGCTAACCGTCGAGCGCGGATTGATTGCCAACATCGGTGGTTCGCCACACAGAACGCGATCGACCAGCGCCCCACCATCATCTGTCAGACCTGTTCTTTCCCGCATCTTGCTCGCGACGCTTTTGACCGCCTCTTGCACGGCGTGAAAATAGTCCTCAGCGAGCAGCTCCGCTCTGCAAAATTCGAGCACGTCCGGGTGCACGCCGCGAGCCTCAAGATCGCTGCGCAGCTCGCGAGCACGTCGCTGTGCTTCGGGCAAAGTCTGCGCAGCCTCAACCGGTGTGAGTTTGCCGGTCTGATCGACGACCAGGCCGCAGAATGCCAAGGCCTGATTCGTCAGCGCCCGCATCGGCTCGTACCGATGAGGGTCTCTGGAGTAGCGCGCTGGCCTCATCGCTAGGCGAATGAACTCGAGGATATGGGTGCGATTCTGCCGGGTGTTCTGGCTTTCCGCGAAGGCGTTGTAGATCCGATGGCGCTTCGTCATCGGCCCAGGATCGACCATCTTGGCCGCCTCGATCAGGAAGGCAATCTCCGGGTTTGTCAGGCCTCTTTCGGTATCACCCAGAGCGCCCGCGATTGCTTCGAGTTGATCCTGTGCAAACACTTTCGCCATGGTGTTTCCCCTCTACCCGCTCTGAGTTGGCTGTGGGCCGCAGGTCGGTCAACCCGGGCTGGCAAATGGTGAGCTCTCGACACCTCCTGAAATGCGTCGGTTTCATCTCAGGGTCGGCCGGCCAACTTCGTGAATCGAGGCGAGCCGTCTGCCTCCTTGCCTTCGGCAAGCCAAGCCACGCCGCATCCTTGGCAAGTTGTTGAGGCTCGGCCTTTGAGGAGTAGGGGCGTCATCGCGACACTCATCTCGCCTCGGCAGTTGGGGCATTGATATCCGAAACGCACGCCCAGGCGACAAAACCACAACGGGCACGTCCCAGCTCCCATTAACCCATCCCCTTGCGGTGGGGAGCGGTCCCCAACCACCGCCTTTTTGGAACACCTCATAGTCATGGTCGGGTATGGCGGGTCCCCCGAACTCCAAATGAACCGAGTTCATGAAGTCAGCGGTTGTCCAGATCTCTTCCCGCCAACTCATCTGGCGAATGTCCAGGAAGCGGTATCGCGTGCTGCTGCAGTGCCGATACAGCCACTGCTCTGCGATCTGAGGGTGAAAGTGGTCGATCAAAGCGCGGTTGCGGTCTGACCACGCCTCGAACCCCTCAGTTTCGAAGCCGCCGTCACCTACTGGTCGCAAGGCTTCGGGCCAGACGTCCTGATTTCTGTTTCTCAGATCCAGCATTGCCACGCTCCCACGCCGCGACCTCAGCCAGCGGGACAACCCCTCAACTGGCCTTCGGAAGGCAAAGGGGCTTGAATTTAGATGAAAAGTGCAGATTCCGACCAGGCGCCGGTGTCCGGTCACACCCCGTACTACCTTATCCGCGCTTCCCGGTTATCCGGATTCCCGGTCGTTCTACTTCTGTCAGGACGTTGACGTCCAGTTCAGGAGCGGACATACACGTCCTGTCAAACCGGACAATTCTGTCCGGTCGGCTGACCTTGAAGCCCTCGTTTCGGGAGCACATTGTCCCGACCGACGAGGAGTACTCCGATGAGCGAAGACACTACCACGATTGAAGAAGAAGTCACCCCGAAGCCTGCCGGGAAGGCGAAAGCCACCCGGTCGTCAGAGAGCAAATGGGGCGCCGAAGTTATGGCGCTGGGCTTCTGCGTCCTGCCGTCGCTGATCTTCCGCGCCCAAGCGCGTCTGGGCCTCAGTCCGACGCAACTGGCGGTGCTGCTCCAACTGGCCGACTTTTGGTGGGATTCGGGTCGCAAGCCGTTCCCGAAGAAGGCTGACCTTGCCGAACGCCTCAATCTCAGCGACCGCCAGGTCCAGCGCCACATCGCGGATCTTGAGCTCGCCGGGTTTGTGAAGCGTATCGAGCGCACCTATGGGCGCCGCGGTAAAATCTCGAATGAATATGACCTGTCGGGTCTTGTGGCGAAGCTGAAGGCGCTGGAGCCGCAGTATCGCGAGGTCGCGGACGAGGCCAAGGCCCGCAAGAAGGCTGTGTCGAAGCCCGGCTATGATCCCAAGAAGATCAAGGCCAAGGGGCGCGCCGCGTGACCGCCGCTCTGAATAAGAAGGTGCTGTGCCTCGTCGATGAATATGGGTCCGCCGGGGACGCCGAGTTCTCGCTCGGTGCGGTGCTGGTGCTCGCGCGAGATGCCGGGCGCGTTGATCGCCGGTTCACCGGTTTGCTTGAGCCCAACGCGAACGAAATCCACGCCGTGAACCTCGACGATGGCTATCTCCAAGGACTCCTCGCGCGCTTTGGCGCTGAGGCCCCGGCGGATCGGCTGGTGATGATCAATCAGAAGATCGGGGCTCGGGCCGGCTCCGGTCCGGTGATCTATGCCCAAGCGCTCGTGGAGACGGTGAAGATTGGCTTGAAGCGTTTCCAGAAGGATGTTTTGGGGCGCGAAACCATAGGAAACGTGGACGTGATCGTCGATCATAACCACCACAACAACCACGCGGACTTCCGGCGGGAAATCGAGCGGTCGCAAGGGCACGATGGCCGTTTCAAGGGGGTGAATCGCGTGGTCACGCTGGACTCGGCTGCGTCGCGGTTACTGCAGTTGGCCGACGTGGTGGCCTACTCGCGTAAGTGGGTCGATGATGGATCGTATGGCGCCAAGGCGCTTCGCGATCAGTTTGGGATCCACATCCCCTAACGAAGAAGGGCCGCCCGAAGGCGGCCCTTTAAAAGAAGAGGAAGTCTGTGGTCGGCAACCGCAGCTTTTGGCTTTGGGTAACCACGGCGCTTGCCAAACACGCGGCCGGACAAGTCGCCTGCAGGACTTCCTGCAAGGCGGAAGATAACGATGCGGCCCTAACAATTCAAGAAGGGCATGAGACACCTGTGTCCAGTGGCTTCCTTCTGTAATGCCCCGGCACTGGTGCGGGTTCAGTTGAGAATCTCACCTCGGGCCAGACGGATCTCGCGCTCGAGCAGTGGCGAGAAGCCAAAGGTCTCGATCGGCGCTGTCTGCAGCCAGGCCCGCGCCTGATCCACATCCATGTCACGGTTGTCCGCCTTGGGGGTCAAGCGGACGGCTACGACACGAGACAGGTTCATCGCCATCAGGCTCAGGGTCGTGCGATCGGATGCGCCGAGTTCGAGATATAGCGAAATCGAAGGCAGGCGTGAGAGAGCCTCCTCGTGGCCAAGGTTGCGCAGTACTTCGACCAGCACGGAACTGTAGCAACTGAACAGTCGCAAGCATTGATATCGGACCCGGTTCTCCACCAGCTTGAGCGTGTCTCGCACGACATCGCGCTCGTCGTCCTCTGCGCGTTTTCGCCGTAGTTGGTTCTGAACGATCATCGGCAAGGGCCGGCCCCGCATCCAGAACAGGCAAATCAGGGCCAGGAAACGGTGGGACCCGTTCGTGGACGGCAGGCCCAGAATGATCTGATGACAGAGCTCCAGAATGTCACGATATGAGCCGTAGGCCTCGCCGTGTCTGGGGTGCAGAGGGATCAGTTTGAGCGCGGCGTCCTTGGAGACGCTCCCCCGGTCGCACAGCGCGTCATAGAGATCCTGCTGTTTATGGGGCGAGATATTCGGGCTCCCCCGCAAGACGCTGGATGGGAGTGTTATGTCCTTGGCGGCCTTCGAGACAGCTTCGATCAAGCGCGTAGATGTCTCAAGGTCGGGATCGAAGCCCGGCACGCGTGCCAGGGTTTGCGCCAGATTGCCGTGCAGCCGGTCGTCGAGCAGGCGACCGAAAACCGCCTCAAGTGCATCGTTCTCCGTCCTGTAACCCGGGGCTCGTTCGACCAGCCCGATGAGGGCGTTAGTCTTTTGAAGAAGCCCGACATCCACGGCCGGCGTGATGGCCGCATCGCGAGGCTTGTCCAGTGGCTTCTGGCGCCAGTTCTCGTAGTCGATCAGGAAGATGTTGCCCTGAAACTCCTTCAGCAGACGCCCGGCGCGGCCCGCGAGGTTCCAGAAGTCGACCGACTCCAAAGGGATTCTCTCACCCTTGTAGGGCTTGCAGATGAAGAGGTTTTTGGCTGGAAGATTGACCCCTTGCAGTAGCGTCGTCGTACAGACCAGGTAATCGATCACGCCGCTGCGCACAGCATCCTCGATTGCCTGACGTACAGGCGTCGGCATGTTCGAATAGTGGAAGGCGACGCCCTTCCTGACGCATTTCACCAAGATGTAAGATCGATGGACGTTCTCGGCCGCGAGACGAGCAAGGGCTTCCCGTTCCGAGGTGACTTCGCGCTCCAACCGATCTGCGATCTGTTCCGCTAGGGTTTCGGCGTCTCCAGCCCCGTCGGCATAAATGATGTTCGAGGCGCCACGCCCGAGCGATGTGGAGAGGGAGACCAGTCGCTCGACACGCGTTACGCATCGTCGTCGCAAGGACACCGTGCCGACGTCGATCGTCCGCTGCTCGTCCACGGCCTGAATCAGAACATCTCCGACGTCCCCGTCTTCGATTTTCGCCTTGAGAAAGTTCTGCGCAACGGTGGGCTCGGCGCTGGGAAGACGCTCCACATCCTCGAGCCCGAACATGTCGCCGAACACATCCAGATTTCGAACGCCCGGGCTGGCGAACATCAGTTGCGCGAGTGGCCGCCGGCGCAGCAGATCATCAATCACCCATTGCAACAGCACGCCCCGCGCGCCGTCAGCGACCGAATGGGCCTCATCGACGATCACAATCTCCGCTGCGAACCCCGGGTGGGCGGACAGCATCATTCGGACGCGTTCTTGCGTCATGACGTAGACCACACGATCCGGAAGCGGATCGCCCGGCTCGATCGGCACACTGCGCACTTCGACGCTGGTCACATCGCCCTTCTCAGGTCGCCCCAACACCTTGCGCAGATCGGCGGAGACCTGAGCGATGAGCGCTCGTGTCGGTACGAGGTAGACCACGCTCATGGGCGCGGCGGCCTCAAATCGGGCGCCCAGGAAGTTTTGGAGTACGAAGGACTTGCCCGCCGAGGTCGGGGCAGCCACGGCCAAACGACGGCCAGCGGCGAGCCGCCTCCATAGTTTGTACTGGAAGTCGGTCAGAACCAGCTTTCGCTCTCGCGCCGTGACTGTGCGGAGATCGGACACAACGAGTTCTTCGGCCAGAAGGCTCACCGGCAAGTCGACGACAGCCGTGTCGATCTCACGGCGGGTCCGCATGGCGGGGAAGTTGCCTAATCGAGCCAGGACAACCCGTGCGGCTTCTGCAAGGGGGAGATGCACTGAGCCGTGAAGTTCGAAGGCGGAGGTTGCGATTCTGTAGGCGCTCTCCCGATGTGTGCGAGTTCGGGAACACGCCAAGATGGCTGAGGCCTGAACCACCTTCTGAAGCTCGGCCGGTTCCTGCGCTGTGAACGGAAGACCGAGCTCCCGACAGAGCCAGTTCTTGCGCAGACGGTCGGCCGCTTCGTGGAAGGCTGGTGTACTCCACACGCTCTCGAACAGCTCGTCCATCAAGCCTCCGTCCAGCCGATGCGGTTCTGGAACAGGGTTCGAAAGATGGCGGTGGACGGTAGGGGGAAGAGAAACAGCTCAACCTGTCGCCCTCCGAGACCCGCGTCGGTCAGGGCCTTGGCAATCGCCGGTCCCACCTTCGCCACAGCTTTCCGGGCCTCCACGGCGAACGCGACTTCTGGGTCAAGATCATTTGCCGCTGTCCCGATGGTCTCAAACGCCTCAAAGTCGAAGGCGATCAAGCACGTCACGGCCTCGACCCTCGCGTTGGACGATGTTCCGTAAGGGTTCAAATATTCCAGCAGGGCCGACTTTGCGGCGTCGTCCATGCCGGTGAAGTCGATGTGACGCTTGACGAGGCTGAGCTCGTGCGACATCTGCTCGGCGTTCAGCGCGTTGCCAATCGACTCCACTGCCGAACTGATCGCTTTGCCAAGAGACTTCTGAAGTTTGGCCTCGCCAGAGAAAATCACCAGCTTGCCGGTGGGCGCATCGTACCGAACGTGAACCCCATCCGACCCATGCGCGGGGACCTGCCGGTTCGTTTTGAGCGACATCTTGGCGATGATCTGCGGTGCGCTCAGGATCCACTCTGTCATCAGATATAGCAGCAGCTCTCCGCCCTCGCCGTTTCGATTGGACAGGCGGTTGCCGCGGATGAACAGGCTGGCGGCCTCGTGGTCGAGGCGGGTCAGTTCGAGATGGTAGTCGTCATCATCGAGCGTGGCTTTCTTCGCGTATGTCTCAGCGAGCTGCTTTCTCGGCAGACAAAAACGCGCCATGTATTTCGAGATGACTTCGACCAGATCGTTGACGGTCGATTCTCGCTCCCGGAACGCCGGAAAGTGGAGCCGCAGCGTCAACTGAGAGCACGGCGTCGTAACGTCGTGTTCAACCGTCTTGATACGAACAGCTAAGGGCTGCCAGTTGCGCTGCAGACCGGCGAGCGCCGTTTCGAGATCGTTCTGGCTCAAGTTTGCTCGCCACCGCCTTAGCTAGCACGCCATCGATCCGTGCCTTAACCGTCTAGAACACTGATAGATAATCCTGCGGCAATCCACCCCTAGGTTACCGGAGCCCATGCGGCCGCAACTCGCGCGCTAGGTTCTAACAGGAATGTCGACATCCTGATCTGGCATTGCGGGCCGCTATTGGTGCGGCTGAAGTGTCACCAGGCAGAGGTGCTTCAGCGAGGCCACTGCGGCACCGCGGCGGCTATTGGCTGCGCTTGAGCGTCTCATCTCGCCAGCTCGGCTGGTCGAGAATTTCGCCGGCTATCAGATCAACTAGATTGGCCGGCGGGGCATCAGCGCTGTGGCTGCCGACTGACGCCATAGCTCGCCATTGCAGCATCTCTTCTATCGTGGTGTGGGGAATGTCCGGTTTCTGGAGACCAGCGATAGTCCGCTCTTGGCGCTTAGTGGAAATCCCGAGACCCCGGCAGGATGCGCAAGGTTCTGGGGTGCTGCAGATGCACGAACTCATCCGCGCCGGACAGTTCGATGACCGGCTCGTGGTCTGACGAAAGGCCGTTCAATTCGACAGACCGATCAAACAATCGCTGGACCATTAGATGGACCACGCCTTCCGGACTCTTCTCAACCACGCCCTCCACGCTTAGCAGACGCGCGCTCATGACGATGCGGCGGTGGGCCTCGAACACGGGAACCCACAGGACCAGATTGGTGATGCCGGTCTCGTCTTCCAGCGTGATGAAAATGGCCTTGCCGTTGCCGGGGCGCTGACGGACCAGAACGACGCCGGCGGTGCGGACGCGCGAACCTGAACGACGCGCCTCGACCTGGGCGCAGGTCAGCAGCCCCTCGGCGTCGAAGGCCGGACGCAGGATGGCCATGGGATGGGCCTTCAGCGACAGGCGGGTGGTCTGATAGTCGGCGGCGACATGTTCGCCCAAGGCCATGCGCGGCAGGTCGGCGTCCGGCTCCTGGCCCAGCTCGCGCGCATTCGCGGCGGCGAACAGAGGCAGGGCGTCGTCGTCGGGCAGGCGGCGCGCCTCCCACAGGGCCTCGCGCCGGTCCAGGCCCAGCGAGCGGAAGGCGTCGGCCTCGGCCAGCTTGCGGATGGCGCCAACCGGCAGTCGGGCGCGGCGCATCAGGCCTTCGATACTGTCGAACGGCCGGGTGCGGGCCAGGACGATGTCGTCGGCCCAGTCCTCGCGGAAACCGTCGATCTGGCGCAGACCCAGCCGCAGGGCCAGGGCGCCCGCCGTGCCTTCCAGGGTGTTGTCCCAATACGAGTGGTTCACGTCGATGGGCCTTGCCTCCACCCCATGCGCCTGAGCATCGCGCACGATCTGGGCGGGCGCATAGAACCCCATTGGCTGGCTGTTCAGCAGGGCGCAGGCGAAGGCGGCCGGGTGGCGGCATTTGATATAGCCGGACACATAGACCAGCCGGGCGAAGCTGGCGGCGTGGCTTTCGGGAAAGCCATAGGAGCCGAAGCCCTTGATCTGTTCGAAACAGCGCCGGGCGAAATCGGGATCATAGCCGCGTTCGATCATCCGCCCGACCATGCGGTCTTCATAGGTGTGCAGCGTGCCATCGCCGCGGAAGGTGCCCATCGCCTTCCTCAGACCGTTGGCCTCCTTGTCCGTGAACTCGGCCGCGACCATGGCGACCTTCATCGCCTGCTCCTGAAACAGCGGCACGCCCAGGGTGCGTTTCAGCACCTTCTTCAGCTCGTCGGGATCATGCGGAGGGCCGGGCCGGGCCCAGGTCACCTCCTCCTGCCTGTTTCGCCGGCGCAGATAGGGATGCACCATGTCGCCCTGGATCGGGCCGGGCCGCACGATCGCCACCTGGATCACCAGATCGTAGAAGGTGCGGGGCTTAAGGCGCGGCAGCATGTTGATCTGGGCGCGGCTCTCGACCTGAAACACCCCGATGGAGTCGCCCCGGCACAGCATGTCGTAAACGTCGACCTGTTCCGGTGGGACGGTGGCCAGGTCGTGATCCACCCCTTCATGCGTCCGCATCAGGTCCAGCGCTTTGCGGATGCAGGTCAGCATGCCCAGCGCCAGCACATCGACCTTCATCAGGCCCAGTTCGTCGATGTCGTCCTTGTCCCATTCGATAAAGGTGCGCTTCTCCATCGCCGCATTGCCTATGGGGACCAGCTCATCCAGCCGGCCGCGCGTCAGGATGAAGCCGCCGACGTGTTGCGACAGGTGGCGCGGAAAGCCCAGGATGCGGGTGGCCATGCCGACGGCGCGCCGGATCATCGGATTGGCCGGGTCCAGACCGGCCTGAAGCACGTCGCGTTCCGGGATCTCCGCGCCCCAGCTTCCCCACTGGCTGGCGGCTAAACGGGCGGTGACGTCCTCGGTCAGGCCCAGGGCCTTGCCGACCTCGCGGATGGCGCTGCGGGGACGATAACGGATGACGGTGGCGGCGATGCCGGCACGCTCGCGGCCATAGCGATCATAGATGTACTGGATGATCTCTTCGCGCCGCTCATGCTCGAAATCGACGTCGATGTCGGGCGGCTCGTTGCGGTCGGCCGACATGAAGCGCTCGAACAGCAGGTCGTGATGGGCCGGATCGACACTGGTGACGCCCAGCACATAGCAGACGGCTGAATTGGCGGCCGAGCCGCGGCCCTGGCACAGGATGCGCCGGTTCTCGGCCTCACGCACGATGTCGTGGATGGTCAGGAAATAGGGGGCCAGATCGCGCTGGGCGATATAGGCCAGCTCCTTGGCCAGCAGCCCCTGCACCTTGTCCGGCACGCCGTCGGGATAGCGGACGGGCAGACGTTCGCTGACCAGATGCTCCAGCCAGCCCTGCGGCGTCCGACCGGGAGGAATCGGCTCTTCGGGATACTGATAGCGGATGTCGGCCAGATCAAAGATCGGGCGGTTCAGGAAGTCCAGCGTCTGGGCCAAAGCCTGGGGGGCATCGGCGAACAGGCGCGCCATTTCGTCGGCGGTCTTCAGGTGCCGCTCGGCGTTGGCCAGCAGGCGTCGCCCGGCCTGATCGACCGACACCCCCTCGCGGATACAGGTCAGCACATCCTGAAGATCACGCTCGGACGCCGCGTGATACAGCACGTCATTGGTGGCCAGCACAGGCGTGTCCGCCGCCTCCGCCAGGGCCTGCAGCCGCGCCAGTCGCCGCCGGTCGTCGCCGCGCCGAGGCATGGTCGCGCCCAGCCAGACCGCGCCGGGCCGCGCCGCGTTCAACCGGGCCAGAAGCGACGGCAGCTCGTCCGTCCGCCGGTCGGGCATGACGATCAGCAAAAGTCCTTCCGGGTGGGCCAGAAGGTCGGCCAGACCGAGATGGCATTCTCCCTTCTTCCCCCGACGATTGCCCAGGGTCAGCAGGCGCGTCAGGCGGCCCCAGCCCTCGCGATCCTCGGGATAGGCGACGATGTCGGGTGTCCCGTCCGCAAACACCAGCCGCGCCCCGGTCAGCAGGCGGAAGTCGGCCGCCCGCGCCTTGATCCATTCGGTCCGTTCGTCAGGGCTCAGCGGATCGGCGATCCAGCCGTATTCGCCGGGCGATCCGCCCTCGCGCACCCTTTCCGGCGGCGACCATCCGTCTTCGCGCAGGGTCTTCAGCGCCGACCAGGCGCGCACCACCCCGGCCACCGTGTTGCGGTCCGCCAGCCCCAGTCCCGCCTGTCCCAGCAGCAGCGAGGTCAGCACCAGGGTCTTGGGATGCGACGCCCCGCGCAGGAAGGAGAAATTGCTGGCCGCGACCAGTTCGGCATAGGCCGCGTCCGTCTTTGGCGCGCTCATGCGAACAGGCCATGGACATACCAGCGCGGGGCCGGCTCATCCCCGAAATGGCCGGCACGAAACAGCCAGAACCGCCGACCCGTCTCGTCCTCCACCCGGTAATAGTCGCGCACTCGCCCCCCGCCGCGCCGCCACCATTCGCCCTCGATCCGCTCGGGCCCCTCGGCCAGTTCGACCCGATGCGTCACCCGCCGCCATTTGAACCGGGCCGGCGGGCCGTCGGGGACGGGCGAAACCACCTCCACCGGCTGCGGCGGATCGAACAGATGCAGCGGCCGCAGCGGTGGGGCGCCCAACTCGGGATCGGGCCAGCGGGCGCCGTCGTCCTTTTCCGGTCGCAAGGCTGAAACCAGGCGGCTGGCCTTTTCGGGCAGATGGGACTCCACCGGCCTTATCCAGGTCACCGCCTCTGGCCCCAGCCGTGCGGTCAGCCGGTCGATCAGGGCGTCCAGGGCCTCGGTCCTGCGGTCGCGGTCATCGATGGCGGTCTGGACCGGGTCCAGCGGCTCCAGATCCAGCGCCTCCATCCTGAGCTGATCGATGCCGAAGCCGGGGTCCAGCGGCGTCGCCAAGGCCGCCAGCCGTTCGCGGAACAGCCGGGCGAGGCTTCCGGCGTCTCGGACCGGTCTGGCGACACCCACGCCGATGCGGCGCGACAGCCCATCGACCCGAAAGACCGTCAGCCTGAACCCTCTCGCGCCCGACCGCCGCGCCTCCAGCGCGCGCTCCGTCTCGGCCAGCAGATCGACGATGACGGTTTCCAGCGGCTCGGTGGTGATCAGCGGCTCCATCAGCACGCGGTCGGCGACCACCGGCGCGGGCGGCCGAACCGGCGTGATCCGCGCATCCTCCAGCCCCAGGATGCGGTCCAGGCGCGAGGAGAAATCCGCCCCAAAGCGCGCGGCCAGGGCGGCGCGGGGCCGGTCATCGACATCGCCCACCGTCTTCAATCCTGCACGTCGCAGGGCCTGTGTCTCAGCACTAGCCAGCTCAAAGGCGGCCACCGGCAGGCGGCGGACGGCGGCGCGATCCTCACCCTCGGGCGTGACCCCGCCACCACCAAAACGGGCCAAGGCGTGCGCGGTCTGGGGTGTGCGGGCCAAGGCGATGCGAGACTGAAGCCCCAACCGGCGGGCCAGAGCAGCGGCGGTTCTCGCCAGTCTCTCCTCGCCGCCAAACAGATGGGCGCAGCCGGTCACGTCCAGCACCAGCCCATGCGGCGCGTCCAGGGCCGCCATTGGGCTGAAGCGGCTGAAGGCTTCAAGCGCACGGTCAAGCAAGGCCGCATCGCCCGCCCCATCGTGCGGCCAGGCGTTGAGTTGCGGAACCTGCGCCCGCGCATCCGCAAGGGCCATGCCGGTAGTCAACCCAAACGCCAGGGCCTCACTATCGACGGCGACCAGACGCAGGGCGTTCGCCGCCTTGTCGACCAAGGCGAACGGACCCTCAGGCCGCGCGGACGCCAGCCGCTCGACGGGCAGAAACGGAAACCAGACGGCCAGATGCCTCCGGTTCGACGAACGACCGGGTTTCACGATCCCACTCCATGATCCACTCGCCCGTCGCCAGCCCCGCCCGGCTGCGCAACAGGCTCACCTTGAAAGCGGGCCGACCCGGCGCCCGCGCCTCTAACGCCCGTGACGGCGCCGCCTTTACTGACCACCGTGTCTCTGCCGCGCTGGGTTGAGGCTGGGCTCCAGCCCGGACAAGTATGGCCGTAGCCTTACCCTGCGCGGCCGCAAGAGCGAGCCGCCGACTGGCGGTTAGGGTAAAAGCCTTGGCCTCGCCCCACCCGGTCATCAATACCAGCCCCGCAGCCCCGCTGCGCAGAGCGTCTTCACCTGCCGACAACAGAGCGACAGCGTGGGGCGCCCGAACCAGTATTATGCCCCTGGTCTCCCCCCACTCCTGCAGACCGCCGCCATACAGGGCGCCGGTCTCAGAGCGACCCCGGTCTTCGTAGATCCAGACCACCGGAGACCGACCGGTCTCAAGGGCCAAGCCCAGGCCGAAGCCATCTGCGACAGAGGCATACCGGTCCGGGGCATAGACCTCATGTAGTCCCCCGGCCAACAAGGCAGTCGGTTCCTCCCGGTCAATCGGCGACGACCCGACCATGATTGGCCACGGGCGCTTACCGCCCTGCGCCGCCGCCAGGGCTGGAAGGCTATGCCGAAGATTCGATATGGAAGCGGACCGCGCCATTTGTTCCCCAAATGTTCTCTCATATGCCGCGCACCTGGTCCTAAGAGTCAAGCCTTGATGGCGACTCGCCTCGTCGGTCTGGAAGGCAGTGACCGAAGCCCCGACAGGCCCATTTTGGCCGGTCGAGGGTAATTTAGACTCTAAATCCAGGACTGAAACCGTAGCTAAGAGTCAATCTAATGCTTGATGGTGAGACGTTGTGTTTTGGGCAGGACGAACTCCCGCACCACCCCAAAAATCGACCCGGCCGAAGGCGGGGATTTCGAGGTGATGACGGAGTCCGTTCCCCAAATGCTATGCTCGACGGAGCCGACGCAGCGAATGGGCATTCGTCACCGAACAGAGCGACGAACTGGGAGCTACTTACGACGCCTGTTCGCGTCGCCGACCGCCCTCCTCCCCAGGACCGGGCTCTCCGTGATTTGGTCGATACCCACGGTTCACGAATTAGCTCTACGTCGCCCCGCCGTTAACCGACGACGACATAGCGGGCCTCAGCCGGCCGCCGCCTCATAGATGAACCGGTCGATCTCGGTGGTCAGAAACATCGTCCGACCACTGATTTTGAAGGCGGCGATCTTTTTCGCCTTCACCAGTTCGTAGAGGCGACTCCGGCTAAGCCCCGAATAGGCGGTTGCCCGGTTTACCGTGAGCGCGACGGGTTTCAGAGATTGGTCTGACACGGGCCACATCCAAAGGCATCCCAGAGCATCCGCCCTAGCCTGTCGACCGATTTGGCGCCGAATTACTACAATGTCAAACTTATCGTCGTATTATTCTGAAAGTATCACACTGTCAATACATAGCTTGGCCTTAGATTTATTGACGTGGTGATAATTCATGCGGCCATCTTCTCGACCGTTTCGCCCAAAGCGAACGCGGCCCAACGGTCCATAACCTCCCGACGCCGTTCCAGGGCGTCACCCCTACGGTAAGCACGCTCAACCTCACTTCCGACGAGGTGGGCGAGCGACATCTCGACGATTTCGCGCGGGAAGTTGGTCTGCTCGCCGGCCCAGTCACGGAACGTCGAGCGGAAACCGTGAACGCAGACGTCAGTGACGCTCATCCGACGCAGCAGCATCTCCATCGCCATACCTGACAGGCGTTCATGGGTCGGGCGTCGCAGAAACACAAAGTCTGCGGCTGCGGGCGCGGTCGCCATGACAGACTCGGTTTGAGTCCTGACTTCCTCAAGCAGCGCGATTGCCGCGACAGACAGCGGCACCCTGTGATCGCGCTTACCCTTCATGCGCTCAGCCGGAACGGTCCAGATGCGCTTGGCGAAGTCGAATTCACACCAGCGTGCGCCAAGCGCCTCGTTGCTCCTGACCGCTGTCAGGATTGTGAATTCCAAGGCCCGAGCCGAAGAAGCGGGTCGATGGCGTAGCTTGCTCATAAACGAGGCCAGATCTTCCGCAGACATTGCGGGCAGATGTCCCCGCGTCAGCTTCGGGGGCGTGGGCAGCATCAGAGCCAGATGCCCTTTCCAAGCAGCCGGATTCTCTCCTGTCCGAAATCCTCGTGCCTTCGCAGCGTCTAAGATTTTTTCGATGCGGCCCCGGCAGCGTTTCGCCGTTTCAGGCTTCACCGCCCAGATCGGCTTCAGGACCGCCAGCACGTCGTCGGTGGTGATCTTATCCACTGGGAGCCGGCGCAACTTCTCGGCGTCTATCTCGACGCTGTAGCGCCACTGACTGATGTGCTTCGCGCTTCTCCATCCCGCCTCCTGATCGTCGATGTAGCGATCAGCGAATTCTCCGAAGAGCGGCGCCGAACGTCTCGCTTTTGCACGCTCTTCAACGGGGTTCAGGCCCCCGGCAACGGTTTCTCTTGCCGATGCTGCAGCTTGGCGGGCAGAAGCCAACGGCACGCTACGGAGCGGGCCCAGACCCATCTCCTTGGGGCGGCCGTGCCACTGGAACTTAAACACCCACCGCTTCGCGCCACTCGGATCGACATGGAGGTAGAGGTTGCCTCCGTCAGCATACCGACCGGGGTCGGTCACTGTCGTCACAAAGCGGGGAGAGAGCCGATTGATCAGCTTAGGCATACAGTCCTCCTTGGGAGGCGGCCTGCACGGCGCCATCCTAAAATCCGTCCTAGAAGCGCACCGCGACAATCACGGTTTGTTCTGGATGGTTTGGGATAGCGAGACAGAAATTTAGGTCAAGTATCAGAGAGTTAGAAAACGCCTTGGGACATTATGGGATGGAGGGTTTAGCGGACCTCGGCTCCACCAGGCGTCTCATCCCTTGGATTTGATCTGGCCCTCGATTTGATCCGGCTCGCCTGAGGGGCGGGCCGCCGATCATCCCGCCGTCCCTGCGCTCAGAACGGGTCGATGCGTTGTCCGGCGGTCGGGTTGTGCAGGTAGATCAGCCTGCCCGAGGCGTCGAAATTGGCGCTCAGGACATGTTCGTCCACCGACACCCCGCGCAGGCGACGATAGCTCCAGCGCAGGATGCGGACGTTGTCGGCCGGGCGCACCGTGTCCATGTCGGGCGGGCCAAGCGCGGAAATGGCGTCTTCGGCGGTCGTGACGCCTATGCGGAACGCCTCGCTGGCGTCGCGGTCATAGACGCGGCCCTGGGTGGCGCACGCGGTCAGCAGCAGAGCCACGGACAAGGTCGCCAGCGCACCACGCATGTCCTTACGCCTCCGATCCGGGTCGAGCGTCGCCACCGTCGCTGGAGGGGCGTCCGCTGTCTATCCCGTGCAAAGGCGGATGGCCGCATGGCGGAATGAAGGCGGGATGATGGACAACCGGGCGCTTTCCTCGGACAGCTAAGACCTCGCACGCGGCGTGGCGATTCGAGGCGGACGGAATGAGACGGCTGGCGATTGTGGGGGCCGGAGGGCATGGGCGGGTCGTCGCCGACGCGGCGGAGGCCGCCGGCTGGACCGTGCCCGGCCTGTTCGACGATCAAGCGCCGACCGACAGCCCCTGGCCGATCCTGGGCGACATCGCCGCCGCCGTTGATCAGGCGGCCGGTTTCGACGGCGTCGTCGTGGCCCTGGGCGACAATGGGCGGCGGCTGGAGCTGACCCGGCGGCTGGCGGCGCAGGGGGCGCCCCTGGCCCTTGTCGTGCATCCGACCGCCTGGATCAGCCCGCGCGCCACGGTCGGCGCCGGATCGGTCATCCTGGCCGGGGCCCTGGTGGGGACCGGCGCCCGGCTGGGCCGGGGCGTCATCGTCAACACCGGCGCCAGCGTCGATCATGATTGCCGGCTGGAAGACGGGGTGCATGTGTCGCCCGGCGCGCGGCTGGCCGGCGGGGTGACGGCGGGCGAAGGCGTCTGGATCGGCATCGGCGCCGTGGTGCGCGAAGGCCTCACCCTCGGCGCGGGCGCGCGGGTCGGCGCCGGGGCCGCCGTGGCCGCCCCGGTGGCGGCGGGGGTCACCGTGGTCGGGGTTCCGGCCCGGCCGATGGAGGACCGGGCATGCTGAACGGCCCCTTTTCGCCCTGGCCCGCCTATTCGCCCGAAGAGATCCAGGCCGTGGCCGAGGTTCTGGCCTCGAACCGGGTCAACTACTGGACCGGCGACCTGTGCCGGGATTTCGAGCGCCGCTTCGCCGGCTGGGTCGGCGTGCCCCACGCCGTGGCTCTGTCGAACGGGACCACGGCGCTGGAGGCCTGTCTGCACGCCCTGAAGATCGGGCCGGGGGACGAGGTGATCACCACGCCGCGCACCTTCGTGGCCTCGGCCTCATGCGTGGCCATGGCCGGGGCGACGCCGGTGTTCGCCGATGTGGACGCCGACACCCAAGGCCTGTCGGCCGATACGATCCGCGCCGTGACGACCCCCCGCACCCGCGCGGTGATCTGCGTCCATCTGGGCGGCGTTCCCTGCGACATGGACCCGATCCTGGCCCTGGCCGACCAGCACGGCTTCAAGGTGATCGAGGACTGCGCCCAGGCGCATGGCGCGCGCTATCGCGGGCGCAACGTGGGGTCGATCGGCCATATCGCCGCCTGGTCCTTCTGCCAGGACAAGATCATGACCACCGGCGGCGAAGGCGGCATGGTCACCACCGACGATCCGACCCTGTGGGACTCGGTCTGGTCGTGGAAGGATCACGGCAAGACCTGGGAGGCCATGTACGAACGCGACCATCCGCCCGGCCCGCGCCTGGTCCATGACCGGCTGGGGACCAACGCCCGGATGATCGAGATGCAGGCCGCCATCGGCCTGATCCAGCTGGACCGGATGGCCGACTGGACCGCGCGACGCACCGACAACGCCGGGCGCATCCTGGAGGCCTGCGCCCGCTGGCCGGCCCTGCGGGTTCCGTCAGTGGCGCCCGATGTGATCCCGGCCTGGTATCGCGCCTACGCCTTCGTCAGGCGGGATCGTCTGGCGGCCGGCTGGAGCCGCGACCGGATCGTCGACGCCATCCAGGCCAGGGGCGTGCCCTGCATGGTCGGCACGGCGCCCGAGGTCTATCTGGAACAGGCGTTCGACGCCGTGGGGCGGCCGGCCCAGCGCCTGCCGATCGCGCGACAGCTGGGCGAGACCGGCCTGTGCTTCCTGACCCACCCGACCCTGACCGATGACGAGGTCGCCCGGACCGTCGCGGCGATCGACGCCGTCATGGCCGAGGCCTCAGATGGCTGAGAGGGATCCGATAGATCAGCTCTATGACGCCGAAGGCGATCAGGCCTTCGACAACGAGGCTGAGGATCGGCGGGGCAATCCGTGGGTGATCGCCGCGTGGGTCGGCTTCGTCGGGCTGTGGATGCAGATCGCGGCGCCTGTGGAATCGTCGGTCTGGTTTCGGCTCGTCAACCTTGGCTTTATGGTTGTCTTGGGCGTCTGGGCCTGGACGCTTCATCGATATTGGGAGCCCGTCCTGCGTAGCCTCTGGCGTGGCGGCTGGGCGCGCATTCGGCCCCGACAGAAAAGGCCCCGGCGTTCCCGCCGGGACCCCGATCTCTAGCGATCCGTTCCGCGCCTATTCGCGGCTGCCCATGAAGGCCAGCAGGAACTGGAAAAGGTTGACGAAGTTGATAAACAGGCTCAGCGCGCCGAAGCCGGTGGCCACGCCCATCGCCGCCTGTTCGCCGCCCAGGGCGTAATAGGTCATCTTCAGCCGCTGGGTGTCATAGGCGATCAGGCCCGAGAATATCAGCACGCCCGCGCCCGAGATGATCAGGTACATCACGCCCGACTGCATGAACATGTTGACCACCGAGGCGATGATCAGGCCGATCACCCCCATGATCAGGAAGGTGCCCATGCCCGACAGGTTCTTCTTGGTCGTATAGCCGACCAGGCTCAGCGCGCCGAAGGCGGCCGCCGTGACAAAGAAGGTCGAGGCCAGCGAACCGTTGGTGTAGCGCAGGAACAGCAGGCCCAGGCCGGCGCCGATGGTCGCCACCACGGCCCAGTACAGCAGGTTCACGCCCCCGGCGGTCGGGTTCTTCATGAAGAACATCGAGCCGAACAGCAGCACCAGCGGCGAGAACTGCACCACCATGCCCAGCATGGTCAGGCCGACACGGCCGTCCGGCCCCACGGCGAACAGCATCTGCTGCACCGCCGGCACATTGCCGGTGACGTAGGCCAGGGCGCCGGCGACCACCAGGCCCAGGGCCAGCTTGTTATAGACGCCCAGCATGAAGGCGCGCAGCCCCGCGTCGACCGACATGTCGAGGCTGGCGGGCGCTGGGCGGGCGTATCCGTCGTTTCTGAAATCGCTCATCGGCGTCTTGTCTCCCTTGAGGGACGCCATCGGCGCCCGCTTTGATGACGAATATCGGGGCCGGCTTGCTTCGGCGCAAGCAAATCCGGGCTTTCGGGACCTGACCGGGGCCGCTACCAACGGTCGCATGGTCCGTCTGTTCGCCGCCCTGACCCTGCCGCCCGACGTGGTCGAGACGCTGCAACGGCGCCAGTCGGGCCTGCCCGGCGCCAAATGGCGGCCGCCCGAGGGCCTGCATGTCACCCTGGCCTTCTATGGCGAGATGGACGAGCGCCGGGCCGACGAGGTCGCCTCGGAACTGACGCGCGTTTCGTCTTCGCCGTTCGACATCGAACTGACCGGAACCGGCGCGTTCGGGGAGGGCCACCGCACCCACGCCGTCTGGGCTGGGGTGGCGCCGAACGACCGCCTGGACGTCCTGGCCGGGCGATGCCGGGCGGCGGGCGAACGGGCGGGCCTGACGCTGGAGAAGCGCGCCTATCGCCCGCATGTGACCCTGGCCTATCTGAAGCCCCAGGCCGATCCGGCGCGGATCGCCGCCTGGATCCAGGGGCACAATCTGCTGCGGTCGCCGCCGTTCCGCATCGACCGGTTCGGCCTGTATTCCAGCGTGCTGAGCGACGCCGGCAGCCACTATGCGCTGGAACGGGAGTATCTGCTGTGAGCCACACGCCCCCCAGCGGACTGATGGGTGAAGGCCCCGTCCTTCAGACGCCGCGCCTGATCCTGCGCCCGACCCGGATGGAGGATTTTCCGCGCTGGGCCGAAAGCATGGCGCATCCGTCGGCCCGTTTCATCGGCGGCCCCCAGACGCCCGAGGCCGCCTGGCGCGGCCTGATGACCATGGCCGGGGCCTGGTCCCTGACAGGGGTGGCCATGTTCAGCCTGATCGAACGGTCCAGCGGCCTGTGGATGGGCCGCATCGGCCCGTGGAAGCCCGAGGGCTGGCCGGGCAACGAGGTCGGCTGGGGCGTCCATCCCGAGGGGGCGGGGCGCGGCTATGCGCTGGAGGCGGCGGCGGCGGCCATGGACTACGCCTTCGACGTTCTGGGCTGGGACGACGTCATCCACTGCATCGACCCGGACAACATCCCATCCCAGCGCCTGGCCCAGAAGCTGGGATCGTACAACCAGGGGCCGACCCGCCTGCCGCCGCCGTTCGAGACGGCCACGGTCGACAAATGGGGCCAGTCCCGCGACGACTGGCGCATCAACCGCCAGACGCTGCCGCCGGGTGTCTTCTAGAGCCAGGGTCTAGACGCGGATGTCCAGCAGGGCGCCGGGCCGCTGTTCGCGGATCGGCTGGGCCTGAACCTCGGCCGGCGACAGGGTTTGCGCCTGCACCGACGCCGGCGAGGCGGCCGGCGCCTGGGCGCGATCCAGGGCGGCGCGGAAGAAGGCGGCCTGGGCGGCCTTGATCCCGGCGTTCGGCGCCGCTGCGCCCGCCGGGGCGGGCATGAAGGGCAGATCGGGGCGCACGGCGGTCATGCCGGCGAAGGTTAACGCTCAGGGTTGATGAACCGTTAAGGCCCCAGAAACGTCCAGAAACACTAAGGCTGCAGCGCCGCCGCCAGCCGGTCCGCCTCGGCCGGATCGATCAGCGGGCCGGACGCCTTGGCCACCACCTTGCCATAGGCGTCCACGGCGAAGCTTTCCGGCACGCCCGACACGCCCAGGTCCAGCCCCGCCCGCCCCTCGCGGTCCACCAGCACCATGCGGTACGGATCGCCCAGTTCGTCCAGAAAGGCGCGGGTGGCGGCCGGGTCGTCCTTATAGGCCACGCCGACGACGGCGACTCCTTGGGCCTGCAGCCGCATCAGCTGGGGATGCTCCAGCCGGCATGGCGCGCACCAGCTGGCGAAGACATTGACGATCATAGGCCGGCCGACGCCCGCCGTCTTCAGGTCCAGATGCCCGGGCCCGGCGACCTCGCCGGTCAGGAGCGGCAGCACCGTCTCGGGGATAGGGCGGCCCACCAGGGCGTCGGGCCGCGCCGCCGGATCGCGCTTCAGCGACCAACCGACGAACAGCACCGTCAGCCCCACCAGCACCGCCAGCGGGATCAGGGTCAGCCAGCGATTCATGCGTCGTCTTCCGGCTGGATCGCCTTCAGGGCGCGGGACCAGCGCCGCGCCGCGACCAGAGTGCGCAGGACCACGGCGCCCAGCACCAGGGCGCTGATGCCCCAGGCGGGCCAGACGAAGGCGGCGTAGGGGCTCATGTCCAGATCAAACATGGGATCAGGCCTCCAGGGCGGCGCGGGCGCGCAGGGCCAGGACCCGGCGGCGCGTCACCTCGGTGCGGATGGCGGTCACCCAGACGGCGGCGAACAGCACCCCATAGGCCGCCATCATGGTCAGCAGCGGCCAAAGATAGGCCGGGTCCAGGCTGCTCCCCTCGGCCCGCAGCAGCGAGGCGGGCTGATGCAGGGTGTTCCACCAGTCGACCGAAAATTTGACGATCGGCAGGTTCACCAGACCCACCAGGGCCAGGATGGCCGCCGCCCGCCCGGCCTTGTGCTCGTCGTCGATGGCGGCGCGCAGGGCCATATAGCCGACATAGAACAGCATCAGCACCAGAACGCTGGTCAGGCGCGCGTCCCAGACCCACCAGGTTCCCCACATGGGCTTGCCCCACAGGCTGCCGGTCACCAGGGCCAGAAGGGTGAAGGCCGCGCCCGGCAGAGCCGCCGCCCGCGCCGCCGCATCGGCTAAGGGGTGACGCCACACCAGGGCGAACAGGCTGGCGATGCCCAGGGCGGCGTAGGCGGCCAGGCCCAGGGTCGCGGCCGGCGCATGCACGAACATGATCCGCACCGTGTCGCCCTGCTGGTAATCCTCGGGCGCGGTGAAGGCCATCCAGATCCCGGCCGCCAACAGCCCGGCGGCCAGCAGCCACAGCACGGGCGCCAGGGGGCGGGTGAAGCGCATGAAACGCTGGGGATTGGCCAGGCCGAACATCGTGGAGCGCTGTTTAGACGGCGCATGACGAAAGCGTAAGTGGCGCCGCGCGGCGCCGCGTTCTTTAACGGTCGCGACGGAGGGACGCGAGATGACGACACGCACGATCCTGGCCCCGATGGCGACCCTGGCCCTGCTGGCGGGCGCCGCCCAGGCCGAACCCCAGACCCCGGCCTATCTGGATGTTCCGGCCTGGATGACCGAGACGCGCGACTGGTCCGCCACCCTGGAACAGGACGCCCGCGCCCTGCACGCCATCGTCATCGACAGCCACCCGGGCGTGCATGACGCCCTGAACCCCCAGTTCCGGGCGCGGGTCGACGCCGGCCTGGCCCAGGCGCTGGAGCGGGCGCGGGCCACCACCGATGCGGGCGGATACTGGTGGGCCATGCGGGCCTTCGCCGCCTCGTTCCAGGACGGCCATCTGGCCATCGCCCTGAAGCCTCAGGGCGGTCTGCCGGTGCGCTGGCCCGGTTTCCTGACCGCCTATCGCGGCGACGATCAGGTGGTGGCCGACCGCGACGACCAGGACGCCGACGCCCCGCCGCTGGGCGCGCGGCTGGTCGACTGCGACGGAACTCCGGCCCCGGCCCTGGCGGAGCGCCGGGTGGGCGAATACCGCGGTCGCTGGTTCCTGGAGGCCCAGCGGGCCTCGAACGGCGACTGGATGTTCATGAACGCCAACAATCCCTGGGCGCCCGAGATGCGCGAATGCCGGTTCCAGGTCGGCGACCAGACCCGCGCCTACGCCCTGAACTGGCGGCCGATCGCCTCCACCGAACTGGGTCCGCGCCGCACGCGGGCGCAACAGCGGGCGACGCCGGATTTCGGCCTGACCCGGCTGGACGACGGCGGCGTGTGGATATCCACGCCCAGCTTTGACGGCGACCCGAACGGCTCGTCCCATCGCGCCCTGACGGCCCTGACCGAACAGATGCAGACGGATCAGGCCGCCTTGCGCGCCGCCCCCTATGTGGTGCTGGACGTGCGCGGCAACGGCGGCGGCTCGTCGCACTGGTCGCGCAATATGGCGCGGGTGCTGTGGGGCGAGGACTGGATGGCCGACCACGCCCTGCCGCCCATCGAAAGCATCGACTGGCGCGCCTCCGACGACAATCTGGCCGCGATCCAGGGCTATCTGGACGAATGGACCGCCGCCAACGAAGACGAAGCCCGCATCAACTGGGCGCGCGAGATCGTCGACGGCATGACCGCCGCTCGCGCCGCCGGTGAACCCTTCTGGCGCGACATGAACACGCCGCGCACCCCGCGCGAGGGTCCGGCGGCGGCGCAACGGATGGCGGGGCGGGTCTATGTGCTGACCGATTCCGTCTGCGCGTCGGCCTGTCTGGACGCGGTGGACCTGTGGAAGGCGATGGGGGCGATCCAGATCGGGCGCGAGACCTCGGCCGACACCGTCTACATGGACGTGCGCTCCACCGACCTGCCCAGCGGGGTGACGCGGCTGGTGCTGCCGATGAAGGTCTGGCGCGGCCGGGCGCGCGGCAATAACGAGCCCCAGCGACCGGCGCATCCGTACGACGGCGACATGGCCGACGAGGCGGCGCTGAGGGCCTGGGTGCGCGGCCTCTGATTGAGGGTCAGTCCAGGGCCGACCGCACCGCGGCGGCGCCTGCCAGGGGCGCGACCACGGCGGCGAACAGGCCATAGGCCGCCAGCAGGGCCACGGCCGGCCAGGGGTCGCCGCCCTCGGCCGCGCGCGCCAGGGCGCCGGCCCCGAACACAGCGGGCGGGATATAGAGGGGCAGCACCACCACGGCGATCAACAGCCCCCCGCGCCGCGACCCCAGGGCCAGGGCCGCGCCCAGCGCCCCGGTCAGCGCAAAGCCGAACGCTCCGATCAGGGCCGTCAGCAGGGCCAGCGGCGCCAGATGGACCGGCAGGCCCAGGGCCATCGCCCCCACCGGCGCGATCAGGGCCAGGGGCGCCCCCACCGCCAGCCATTGCGCCTTGGCCTTGGCCAGGACCACCAACTCCAGCGGGACCGGCCCCAGGGCGATCAGGTCCAGCGAGCCGTCCTCCAGATCACGCTCGAACAGCTTCTCCAGCGACAGGGTCGAGGCCAGGGCCAGGCCCAGCCAGGCGACCCCGCCCGCCAGCGGCCCCAGCGCCTCGGGCGCCGCCCCGACCGTCAGCGGAACCAAGGCCGTCAGCGTCAGGAAGAAGCCGCAGGCCAGCAGCGGCCCGCCGCCCCCGCCCCAGGCCAGGGCCAGCTCGCGCCGCCACAGGCTCATCAGGGCCGTCATGCCAGACCCCCCAGGTCCAGAGGCTGCAGATCAAGGGTCAGGGCCGCGACCGGCAGCGGATCATGCACCGCCGCGACCACCAGGCCGCCGCCGGCCAGATGCTCGGCCATGACCGCGCCGATGCGGGCGCGCCAGACGGCGTCCAGCGGCGCGAACGGTTCGTCCAGCAGCCAGACCGGGCGCGGCGCCGCCAAAAGGCGGGCGAAGGCCAGCCGCCGCCTCTGGCCCGCCGACAGCTTGCGCACCTCCAGCGCCAGGAGAGGTTCGAGGCCCAGCCGTTCGACCGCCGCCGCCACGGTGGCGGGGCTTCCGCCCAGGAAGCGCGCCTGAAAGGCCAACTCGTCGCCCGCGCGCCGGGCGCCCTTCAACCCGTCCAGATGCCCCATCAGATGCAAGCCATGCGCGCGCGCCGCTTCGGGCGCCGTTTCGCCGAAACCCACCGACCCCGCTTCGGGCCGCACCAAGCCGGCGATGACGCGCAGCAGGGTGGTCTTGCCGGCCCCATTGGCCCCGGTCAGGGCCAGGGCCTGGCCCGCCGCCAGATCGGACGACAGGTCGCGGAACAGCACCCGCTCGCCGCGGCGCACGGTCAGCCCATTCAGGGTGAGGCGATCAGGCGTCACCGGCTCAACCCATTGAGAATCATTCGCACCTTTCGCGCGACATGGACGCGATGCGCGACCGGGGCTATATGCGCCATCGCCGCAGCAGGCGTTCGCCGCGCGCGTCGGGGACCTGTGCGCCCCGCCGTCCAGCGCGCGACCGCGCAACCGGATTGTCGGGCGGCAATGACCAGAGGAACCTCCCATGCCGTCGATCGACAGCCTCAAGACCCGTCAGGATCTCTCCGTCGGGCGCAAGAAATACGCCTATTACAGCCTTCCGGCCGCCGAGGAAGCGGGTCTGGCCGGGATTTCCCGCCTGCCGCGCTCCATGAAGGTGCTGCTGGAGAACCTGCTGCGCAACGAGGACGGGGTTTCCGTCACCGAGGCCGACCTGAAGGCCGTGGCCGCCTGGATCGACAACAAGGGCGCCGTCGAACACGAGATCGCCTTCCGTCCGGCCCGCGTGCTGATGCAGGATTTCACCGGGGTTCCGGCCGTGGTCGACCTGGCCGCCATGCGCGACGCCATGACCAGCCTGGGCGCCGACCCGACCAAGATCAATCCGCTGAACCCCGTCGATCTGGTCATCGACCACTCGGTGATGGTGGACCATTTCGGCGATTCCAAAGCCTTCGCCCAGAACGTCGAGCGGGAGTACGAGCGCAACATCGAGCGTTACCGCTTCCTGCGCTGGGGCTCGTCGGCCTTCAACAATTTCCGCGTCGTGCCGCCGGGCACCGGCATCTGCCACCAGGTCAACCTGGAGAACCTGGCCCAGACGGTCTGGACCGCCGACGAGGGCAAGAAGACCGTCGCCTATCCCGACACCGTCGTGGGCACCGACAGCCACACCACCATGATCAACGGCCTGGCCGTTCTGGGCTGGGGCGTGGGCGGCATCGAGGCCGAGGCCGCCATGCTGGGCCAGCCCATCCCCATGCTGATCCCCGAGGTCGTCGGCTTCAAACTGACCGGCGCCCTGCCCGAGGGCACGACGGCCACCGACCTGGTGCTGACCGTCACCCAGATGCTGCGCAAGAAGGGCGTGGTCGGCAAGTTCGTGGAATTCTTCGGCCCGGCCATCGCCGGCATGACCATCGAAGACCAGGCGACCATCGCCAACATGGCCCCCGAGTATGGCGCGACCTGCGGCTTCTTCCCGGTGTCGAAGGCGACCATCGACTATCTGACCGCCACCGGCCGCGACAAGGCGCGCGTCGCCCTGGTCGAAGCCTACGCCAAGGCGCAAGGCCTGTGGATCGACGAGACCAGCGAAGACCCGGTCTTCACCGATGTGCTGGAACTGGACATCTCGACCGTCGTGCCGTCGCTGGCGGGTCCCAAGCGTCCGCAGGACCGGGTGCTGCTGACCGAGGCCGCGTCCTCGTTCCAGACCTGCCTGGCCGACATGTTCGCCCGTCCGGCCGAGGCCGAGCGGGTTCAGGTCGAAGGTGAGAAATTCACCGTCGGCGACGGCGACGTCGTGATCGCCGCCATCACCAGCTGCACCAACACCTCCAACCCGTCGGTCCTGATCGCCGCCGGTCTGGTGGCGCGCAAGGCCAACGCCTTGGGTCTGAAGGTCAAGCCGTGGGTCAAGACCTCGCTGGCGCCCGGATCTCAGGTGGTCACCGACTATCTGACCGACGCGGGCCTGCAAAAGGATCTGGACGCCCTGGGCTTCAACCTGGTCGGCTATGGCTGCACCACCTGCATCGGCAACTCCGGCCCGCTGGACCCGGCCATCTCCAAGGCGATCAACGACGCCGATCTGGTGGCCTGTTCGGTTCTGTCGGGGAACCGCAATTTCGAAGGCCGGGTGAACCCGGACGTGCGCGCCAACTACCTGGCCTCGCCGCCGCTGGTGGTGGCCTACGCCCTGGCCGGGTCGATGCACATCGACCTGACGACCCAGCCGATCGGCCAGGACAAGAAGGGCAAGGACGTCTTCCTGAAGGACATCTGGCCCACCAGCCAGGAAATCGCCGACATCCAGAAGAAGTCGGTCACCCCGGCCATGTTCGCCAAACGCTACAAGGACGTGTTCAAGGGCGACAAGCACTGGCAGGCCATCAAGGTCGAGGGCGGCCAGACCTACGCCTGGGACGACGCCTCGACCTATGTTCAGAACCCGCCCTATTTCGACGGCCTGTCGATGACCCCGGCGCCGGTGACCGACATCGTGGAGGCCCGCATCCTGGGCATCTTCGGCGACAGCATCACCACCGACCACATCAGCCCGGCCGGTTCGATCAAGAAGGCCTCGCCCGCCGGGGCCTATCTGACGGCGCACGATGTGGACGCTCTGGACTTCAACAGCTACGGCGCGCGCCGCGGCAACCACGAAGTCATGATGCGCGGCACCTTCGCCAACATCCGCATCCGCAACAAGATCACGCCGGACATCGAGGGCGGGGTGACCCGGCATTTCCCGTCGGGCGACACCATGTCGATCTATGACGCGGCCATGCGGTATCAGTCGGAGGGGCGTCCGCTGGTCGTCTTCGCCGGCAAGGAATACGGCACCGGCTCGTCGCGCGACTGGGCGGCCAAGGGCACGCGTCTCCTGGGCGTTCGCGCCGTCATCGCCGAAAGCTATGAGCGCATCCACCGGTCGAACCTGATCGGCATGGGCGTGGTGCCGCTGCAGTTCAAGCAGGACGGCTGGCTGAAGCTGGGCCTGACGGGCGAAGAGATCGTCACCATCCGCGGCCTGACCGACGCCAACATCGGCAAGCTGAAGCCGCGCCAGGATCTGTGGGTCGAGATGTTCCGTCCTTCGGACGGCAAGATGGCCCGCTTCCCGGTCCGCTGCCGCATCGATAACCAGACCGAGCTGGACTATCTGAAGGCCGGCGGCGTCATGCCCTACGTCCTGCGCAACCTGGCCGGCGGCCCGGTCGCGGCCGAGGCAGCGGAGTAATCGGCCTCAAATAGCGAGCCGCCGCGCGGCGAGCGTTAGGCCAAGAACACGGCCTTAAGCCGCGAGGCTCCGCGAGCCGAGCGATAGGCCAGGAACACGGCCTCAAGCGAGCCGCGAAGGCCAAACAAAGAAGCCCCGACGGAGCGATCCGCCGGGGCTTTTTTCTGTGCTTGGCTTCATAGGCGACACCAGCAGAAAGGGCGGGCCCGTCGCCGGACCCGCCCTTCCCTTGGTCTCAACCTGAACGGCTGGCTGACCGGACGTCTGATGGACTTCCTTAGAAGTCCATGTCGCCAGCTGGATCGGCGCAAGACCGACCCAGCCGGGTTTCTCGATGGGCGTCGTATGGACTTCCTTAGAAGTCCATGTCGCCCATGCCGCCCATACCGCCGCCCGGCATGCCGCCGGCGCCGCCGGCCGAGGCCTTCTTCGGCGCATCGGCCACGGCCGCTTCGGTGGTGATCAGGATGCCGGCCACCGAGGCCGCATCTTGCAGGGCGGTGCGCACGACCTTGGCCGGGTCGATGACGCCCATCTTGACCAGGTCGCCGTACTCTTCGGTCTGGGCGTTGAAGCCGAACGAAGCGTCCTTGTTCTCCAGCACCTTGCCGACCACGATCGAGCCTTCGACCCCGGCGTTTTCCGAGATCTGACGGATCGGGGCCTGCAGGGCGCGGCGCACGATGGCGACGCCGGCGTTCTGGTCGGCGTTGTCGCCGGTCACGCCGTCCAGCTTGGCCGAGGCCTTCAGCAGGGCGATGCCGCCGCCCGGAACGATGCCTTCATCGGCCGCCGCGCGGGTGGCGTTCAGGGCGTCGTCGACGCGGTCCTTCTTCTCCTTGACCTCGACCTCGGTCGAACCGCCGACGCGCAGCACCGCCACGCCGCCGGCCAGCTTGGCCAGGCGTTCCTGCAGCTTCTCCTTGTCGTAGTCCGAGGTGGTGTCCTCGATCTGCTTCTTGATTTGGCCGACGCGGGCTTCGATGCCCTCCTTGTCGCCCGAGCCTTCGACGATGGTGGTGTCGTCCTTGGTGATCTGGACCTTCTTGGCCTTGCCCAGCATGTCCAGGGTGACGGTCTCCAGCTTGATGCCCAGGTCTTCCGAGATCACCTGGCCGCCGGTCAGGACGGCGATGTCCTCCAGCATGGCTTTGCGGCGGTCGCCGAAGCCCGGCGCCTTGACCGCCGCGACCCGCAGGCCGCCACGCAGCTTGTTGACCACCAGGGTGGCCAGGGCCTCGCCCTCGATGTCCTCGGCCACGATGACCAGCGGGCGGCCCGACTGGACCACCGCTTCCAGCACCGGCAGCATCGGCTGCAGGCTGGTCAGCTTCTTCTCGTGCAGCAGGATCAGAGGCTCCTCGAGGACGGCCTCCATCTTGTCGGCGTTGGTGATGAAGTAGGGCGACAGATAGCCGCGGTCGAACTGCATGCCCTCGACGATGTCGACGGTGGTTTCGGCGGTCTTGGCTTCTTCGACGGTGATGACGCCTTCATTGCCGACCTTCTGCATCGCCTCGGCGATCAGGGCGCCGACTTCGGCGTCGCCATTGGCCGAGATGGTGCCGACCTGGGCGATTTCCGAGTTGTCCGACACCGGCTTGGAGCTGGACTTGATCTCTTCCAGAACCACGGTCACGGCCTTGTCGATGCCGCGCTTCAGATCCATCGGATTCATGCCGGCGGCCACGGCCTTCAGGCCTTCCTGGACGATGGCCTGGGCCAGGACGGTGGCGGTGGTGGTGCCGTCGCCCGCCTTGTCATTGGTCTTGGAGGCGACCTCGCGGATCATCTGGGCGCCCATGTTCTCGAAGGCGTCTTCCAGCTCGATCTCCTTGGCCACCGAGACGCCGTCCTTGGTCGAGCGCGGGGCGCCGAAGGACTTCTGGATCACGACGTTGCGGCCCTTGGGGCCCAGGGTCACCTTGACGGCGTTGGCGAGGACGTTGACGCCGCGCAGCATCTTGTCGCGCGCGTCGGTGTTGAACAGTACGGTCTTGGCGGCCATTGCGGGCTGCTCCTTAAATGTCTGAATTCGTGGAAAAGAAAGTCAGGCGTCGGGTGCTTAGGACAGCACGCCCAGGACGTCCGATTCCTTCATGATGATCAGGTCTTCACCGTCGATCTTGACCTCGGTGCCCGACCATTTGCCGAACAGGATGCGGTCGCCGGCCTTCAGTTCCAGGGCGTTGACCTTGCCGGAGTCATCGCGGGCGCCGGGGCCGACCGAGACCACTTCGCCTTCCTGCGGCTTTTCCTTGGCGGTGTCGGGGATGATGATCCCGCCCTTGGTCTTGGACTCTTCTTCAACGCGCTTGACCAGCACGCGGTCGCCGAGCGGACGAAACGCCATCTGTCTTCTCCCTTTGGGGTCTTCGAATGAAACCTTGGCCTTCAGGGGCGCAGCTTTGGCAGCCGCTGCCCCCGAGTGCTAATGCGGCCGGGAGTTAGGCAGCGGGGGCGGGGGCGTCAAGGGCTCAGGAGCGTCAAGGGCGACCGGTGCGGCGAATGAACCGAAAATGAACGACCGCCCCCGGCTTCGTTCAAGCGCGGCGGTTCACAAGGGTCATCAACGCCCGACATCCCGGGCGACGCGAACCCAGAGGAGATGCGTCATGAAGATCGTTAAAAGCATGGGTGTCCTGTCCGCCGGCGCCGTCGCCCTGACCCTGGGCCTGGCGGCCGCCGCCCCGGCCGAGGCCCAGTCGTACCGCGACTATCGCGACCGCGACCGTGATCGGTCCAGCAGCTCCAGCGACGTTCTGGTCGGCGCCGTGATCGGCGCGGTGGCCGGCGCCGCGGCGGGCAATGGCGACGGCTCCTACATCCTGGGCGGCGCCCTGGCGGGTGCGGCCATCGGCGCCGCCACCAGCAACGACCGCGACGACTGCAACTATTACCGCGGCGGCCGCTGCTATCGGAACCAGGGCCACTGGGAACGCGATCACGGCATCAACAGTCGCGACCGGGGCTATGACCGCCGCGACCACCGCCGCTATGGCGGGGACCGCGACCGTTACCGCGACCGCCGCGACTATCGCTACGAACGCCGCTGGTAAGGCGCGTTCGTGATCTGAAAAGAAAGGCGGGCGCATCCAGCGTCCGCCTTTTTCATTGCCCCGCCAGGGTCCAGGCCGTGCGGACCTGAAGGCCGAACACCCGCCGCCCCCGGTCCAGGGCCGGCACGCTCTCGCCGCCCTGACGCGCCGCATCCAGGCGCGAGCGCACCGCCTCGCCGGTCTGGCGGATCAGGGCCATCGCCTCGCTGTCCCGACCCGTGTCCAGGCGGTTCTGTGCCATATCGTTGGCCCGGCGCACCCGGTCGGGATGGGCGGGCGACAGCCGCGCCTCGCTCAGCGCCAGGGCGCGCACATACAACGGCTCCGCCGCCGCCGGGCCTTGCAGGGCCGCCGTGGATCGCGCCAGGGCGTTGACCGTCCAGGCGGTCTGCACATGGTCGGCGCCGATGCTGCGTTCATAGCGGCCCAGAGCGTCGCCCAGCACCGTGGCCGCCTCGGCGTGGCGCTCCATGTCCTGCAGGGCGCCGGCCAGATTGGCCCAGGCCCCGGCGGTGTCTTCATGCTCGGCGCCCAGCAGGGCCTCAACCTCCTGGGCCGCCTGGCGCAGGGTCGGCTCGGCCTCGGCGGCGCGGCCCTGCTGGTGAATGACCCGGCCCAGGTTCGAGCGGATGGCCGCCGCGGCCGCGGCCCGGCCTTGAGCCTCGGCGATCTTCAGCGCCCGGCGATGCAGGCGTTCCGCATCGTCGAACCGCCCCTGCGCATCGCGCAGCGCGCCCAGGGCGTTCAGGCTGATGGCCACCGGATAGGCGTCGGCGCCATACAGCCGCTCCTTCAGCGCCACCGCCTGGGCCAGCACGGTTCCGGCGCGGTCGTAGCGGTGCGTCTCCTGATAGACCAGGCCCAGTTCGTCCAGCACCGGCGCCGCCGCGTCCGCATCCGGCCCGCCCAGCTGGGCCAGGGCCTGAACCAGCACCGTCTCAGCCTCGGCGTAGTCGCCCTGTTCGACCAGGCTGAGGCCCAGCGCGCGGCGCGCCTGGCCCTGGGCCGCCGGATCGCCGGACCGGTCGGCATGGGTCACCGCCAGCCGCGCCAGTCGCAGCGCCTCGGGCCAGTCCGAGCCATTGCCGTGGTCGATGGCCGCCGCCCCGGCCGCAGCCGCCGCCCGCGCCCAGTTCTGGTTGGCCTCGAACACCGCCAGAGCCTCGGCCCACAGGCTCCAGGCGTCGTCGCCCGGCGTGCGCGACCGGGCATAGGCCAGGGCGTACAGGGCCTCGCCCACCGCGTCCGTTCCCGGCGTCTCAGCGCGCGTCAGGGTCAGCGCCTCTTCATAGGCCGCCTCGGCGTCGGCCCAGCGCCGTTCCGCCATCGCCGCCGCGCCGCGATCGCGCGCCGCCTGCGCGTCAGAAACCTGGCCCCAGGCCGGGGCGGCGGCCAGCATCGCCGCTGCGCCCATCACCAGAACGGACAGGCCGCCCCCCCTCATGACAGGCGCTGCATCAGGGCCGCCGTGGACGGGTCCAGTCCGGCCGAGGGCGCGCCCGCCGCCACGTCGTTCAGGATCGCCTTGGCCAGCACCTTGCCCAGTTCGACCCCCCACTGGTCGAAACTGTTGATGTCCCACACCACGCCCTCGACGAAGGTCTTGTGCTCATAAAGGGCGATCAGGGCGCCCAGGCTTTGGGGCGTGATCCGGTCCATGACGATGGCGGTGGACGGCCGGTCGCCCACAAAGGCCCGGTGCGGCGCCAGCCGGTCCGCCTCGGCCGCATCCATCCCTCCGGCGACCATCTCGGCCCGCGCCTGATCCGCCGTCTTTCCGACCATCAGGGCCTGCATCTGGGCCAGGGCGTTGGCCCACAGGGGGCTTTCGCTGTCTTCGCCATGCGTCCGGGCCACGATCACGAACTCGGCCGGAACCACCTCTGGCCCCTGATGGATCTGCTGGAAGAAGGCGTGCTGGCCGTTGGTGCCCGGTTCGCCGAACACGACCGGACAGGTCCCGTGCGTCACGCCCGATCCGTCGCGCGTCACCCGCTTGCCGTTCGATTCCATCTCCAGCTGCTGCAGGAAGGCCGGCAGGCGGCGCAGGGCGTGGGCATAGGGGGCCACGGTGCGCGCGCGCCGTCCGCGCCCATCGACATTATAGACCTGGGCCAGGGCCAGCAGCACCGGCGCATTGCCCTCCAGCGGCGCGGTCAAGAAATGTCCGTCCATCGCCGCCGCCCCGTCCAGAAGGCCCTGGAACACCTCCCAGCCCAGGCCGATGGCGCACGACAGCGACACCGCCGACCACAGGGAATAGCGCCCGCCGACCCAGTCGCGGAACGCAAAGGTCCGCCCGCATCCGAAGGCTTCGGCCCGGTCCGGCGCCGCCGTGACGCCGATGAAATGCGGCGCGATGGCCGCCCCCTTCAGCCCCGCCGCCAGCCAGGCCCTGGCCGCCTGGGCGTTGGCCAGCGTCTCCTGCGTGGTGAAGGTCTTGGAGACCACGATCACCAGGGTCGTCTCGGGGTCCAGCCCGGTCAGGGCCTCGGCCATGTCGCGCGGGTCGATATTGGCCACGAAGCGCAGATCGATGGCCGGCTCCAGCGGTCGCAGGGCGTCCCACACCAGGCGCGGCCCCAGGTCCGATCCGCCGATGCCGACATGGACCACGGCCCGGAACGCCCGGCCCGTCGCCCCGGTCGCGGCGCCCGAGCGCACGGCGGCGGCGTAGTCGGCCATGGCGGCGCGCACGGCCTGGACCTCGCCCGACACCGGTTCGCCCAGGGCCCGGAAATCCGCCCCGTCCGGCGCGCGCAGGGCGGGGTGCAGCACCGCCCGCCCCTCGGTCCCGTTCACCGCCTCGCCCGCGAACAGGGCCGCGCGCCGCCCCGCGACGTCCGCCGCCCGCGCCAGGTCCAGCGCCGCCTGCATCCCCTCCAGGCTCCAGGCCTGTTTCGACAGGTCCAGCGTCAGACCCGCCGCCTCGACCGTCATCCGCGCCAGGCGGTCCGGCTCGGCCGCAAACCGGTCGGCGATGCGCCCGCCCGCATCGCGCGTCGCCACGACCTTCAGGGCGTCCCAGGCGGCGGCGGTCGCATCGGTCATGGCGCGGTCTCTCATGGTGAACCCTTCGTTTACGGGCCGGGCGTATGCCGGTTCAACCGCGAATCCGTGTCGGAGCCTTCGTCCATGTCCTGTGGTCTCGCCCTCGCCGCCGCCCTGATGCTGTCCAACCCCGATGTGGCGGCCGCCGCCCTGGTCCCGCCGCCCGCGCCCGACGCGCCGGTGTCGGTGGCGGGCGAGCCCCTGTTCGCCGACATCGTGGCCCGGTCGATCCGGCTGAAGGGGCTGGTCGACGGCTGGGGCGGGGTGCGCCCGGCGGCCGAAGCCTTCGCCGCCTTCCGGCTTGAGGCCGAGGCCCTGGCCGCCCTGGATCTACAGGGGCATCTGGTGCTGAAGGAGCGCGGCGTGGACGGCGACCTGAAATGCATCCTGCGCGGCATTTCCGAAGACATGCCCAAACGTCTGGACGCCCTGCAGGCCGCGACCTCGGCCGACGAACAGGCCGTCGCCGCCTCGGAGCTGGCCTATCTGCTGGACGACAACGCCGCCGTCATCACGGCGCCGCCCCAGCCGGAGGTTTAGGGACGGTCCTGATTGCGAGCCGCGCCGGGATTCCGCGAGACCCCATGATGCTTGAACAGGTGAAGCAAGTCTTGCAGGCAGCCCACCGTCACTGGCTGGGCCGATTCGCAGGAACGGCGTTTCTGCCAGGCTGGTTGCTCGTCCTGGCTTCGATGCAGCATGGCCCTCCCGAGTTGATTTCAGCCCTGTCGCCATTCGTGTTGGGCGTCATAAATGCTGGCGCCCTTCTGGTGGTCGGTCTCACTCTATGGGTCATGAGCGACCAAGACCGGTCGCAACGGCTGAGGGAATTTCGCGTCGCCGAAGCCCCCGTCAGCTCGTCGCTTCAGAAGGGGTTGAGGTTCGTTGGCGCCGCCGCCTTTCTGGCAGGCGCCTACCAGGCAGTGATGGATTTCGATGTATTCCACCCACTGCTTCAGTCCCTGGCTCGCACAACGTCCCTAGACCTGTCGTCGTGGGAAGCGTTGCTCGTACTATGCGCCTTCCAGTTCATCGTCTCTCTCGCGGAAGCCTTCCTGCCGCCGCGTGACTAATTCCAGAACGGCCTACGTCTGCTCATCCGCATACTTCACCGCACAGCCATAGGGCTGGGCAAAGGCCGTGCGCACGGCGCGACCGGCCTTCAGGTCGTTCAGGGCGGCGCGGACGAAATTGTTGGCGCCCTCCAGATCCTCGACCTTGTTGGTCGGGCGGTCGTCTATGCCGCCGACGAAGACCAGGCGCCCTTCAGGATCGATCACCCGCATGTCGGGCGTGGTCTTGGCGTCGTACAGACGGCCGATCTGACCGGTGGGGTCCAGCAAAAGGTGGGTGGCCGCGCCATTGGTGCGGCTGGTCCAGTCGCGGGCCTCCTGCCCCTCGACAAACCCTTGCGTGCCCGGCGCCGAGGAGATGATGGTCAGCCACACGATCCCGTCGGCCACGGCCTGGCGCTGCAGGGCCTGCATGGCGCCGGTGTAGTGTTTCTTCACATAGGGGCAGCCCTCGTTGGTCCATTCCAGGACCACCGTCTTGCCGCGGAAATCGGCCAGGGACCGCTGGACCCCTTGGGCGTCCACCAGGGTGAAGTTCGGCGCCATGGCCCCCGGCTGGCCGCCCGATCCGGGCGCGGCGGCCACGGCGGCGGCGGGCGTGGGTTCGGTCTTGACGTCCGTCTTGTCGGCGGCGGGCTGGCAGGCGGCCAGGGTCAGCGCCGAAGCGGCGATCAGGGTCAGGCGGATCATGGGCGTCTCCCTCTGTTCGACCGCCAGTATGCGCGCAAACCGGGGGATGTCGCTGCGACCATCTGCGTCACAAGCCGGCATTGCCGATTCACGCCCTGCCCTGCGTGACCTGGCGACACCCGACTTGTTCTGGATCAATTAATAATCGATCCTGGTTCGAGGATCGGCGATAGACTGCTGTTCTGTCTTATAAATCATGGTGCGAGTGCGGCGCAGCCGCCCTGCGAGGAGGGGAAACCCATGGAAGGCAAGATACTTGGGATCAACGCCGCAGACGGTTCGGGCGCGATTTCCGGCGACGATGGCCAGCGTCATAATTTTTCCATGAGCGACTGGCGCGGCGACCGCCCGCCCGCCGTGGGCATGAAGGTCGATTTCGAGAGTGAGGGCGGCATAGCCCGGGACATCTACCCCCTCGGCGTCGCAGCGTTCGCAGGACCGGCCAAGGTCTTTTCGGGCGGTTCGGCGGCCCCTGCAGCCTCCGGTTCCGGTTCTGGTTCCGGGGGCCCGGTCGGCGGTTCGATCGTCGACAAGCTGAAATCTCAGCTGACGACGACGCTGGCCTTCCCCCTGGCCCTGATCGTGGTCATCGCCTTCTTCCTGCCCGCCATCTCGGGAATGGACGAATCGTTCAACCAGTTCGACCTGGGCAAACAGGCCAAGGCGGTGGGCGCCCAGATTGCGGATACCGACATCAACGCCCGCACGGCGCAGATGGATCAGGACCTGCAAAACATCGACCAGGATATCGCGCGCCAGAGAAACGCGGCGGCGAACGATATCTATGGCATGCCCTTCGCCTCATACGACGTCAGCCACCTCGAAGAACGCAAGACCCAGATCCAGCAGGAACGGGCCGCCCTGGCCAAATCCGCCGGATCGATCGGCATGCTGAAAACCACCATCAGCGCCTTCATGCTCCGGTTCGGGGCTCTGGCCGCGGCGCTGGCGCTTCTGTGGATGAGTTGGTCGTCCCACCGCCTGACCTCCAAATGGTCGCTGGTGACGGGCGGTCTGTCCCTGGTCACCGCCGCCCTGGTCTTCGCCTTCGAGTCTGGAACCAAGGCCGCCATGCGCATCGACGAAGTCGTGACCATGCTTGACGATGCTCAGATCGACGCGGCCATTTCGGTGGGGATCGGGACCTGGCTCATCATCGCGGCCGGTGTCGCGCTGATCGCCTCGGGCCTGGGCTTCATCCGCAATCCTCTGGCGGGACGATAGGGTCAGACCCGCACCGGCGCGTGGCCCCTGCGCGGGTCACGCGCCGTCCATGGCGGACGTTCAGGCCGCCGCATCACGGCTTCAGCTGATCCATCACCAGCCCATCGGTCAGCAGTTGCGGCAGGATGCGCGGCTCGGCCTGGCCCGGCCGATACAGCAGATACAGCGGCACGCCCGAACGGCCGTGACGTTCCAGCTCGCGGGTGATGGCGTCGTCGCGGCGGGTCCAGTCGCCGACCAGATAGACCGCGTTCGCCTGCTCCATCGCCCTCGCCAGGCGCGGCGACGACAGGGCCGTGCGCTCATTGATCTTGCAGGTCACGCACCAGTCGGCGGTGAAGTTGACCAGCACCGGCCGCCCCTCGCTCAAGGCCGCCTGAACCGCCTGGGGCGACCAGGGTTGCGACGCCAGGGCGGCCCCTGAGGTCGCGGTCTCGGCGGCCGGATCTGGCGCGATACGGGCGGCGACGGCGGTCACCGCGACGGCGGCGATCAGGCTCAGGGCCGCCGCGACGGCGCTGACGACGGCGGTTCCGCCCTCGGCCCGGCGCGCCTGGTTGATCCCGACCAGCCACAGGCCGAAGGCCGCGAACAGGGCGCCGATCAGCAGCAGGCCCAGGGCCTCCGCCCCCGTCTGGCGGGCGAACACCCACAGAAGCCAGGCCGCCGTGGCGTACATCGGAAAGGCCAGGACGCCGCGCAGCCGCTCCATCCACGGCCCCGGACGCGGCAGCCGATCCAGCAGGCCGGGCGTCAGGCTGACCGCCAGATAGGGCAGGGCCAGGCCCAGGCCCAGCATCAGGAACACCGCCATGGCCGCCGGCCACGGCATGACCAGGGCCGCCCCCAGGGCCGCGGCCATGAAGGGGGCGGTGCAGGGCGCGGCCACCACCACCGCCAGCACCCCGGTGAAGAAGGCGCCGGTTCCGCCCGGCAGGCGGCTGAACCGTCCGCTCCCTGCGGCCTGCAATCCCGCGCCCATGCCGAAGACCCCCGACAAGTTCAGCCCGACCGCCAGCATCAACAGAGTCAGGGCGCCGGTCGCCATCGGGCTTTGCAGCTGGAAGCCCCAGCCCACCGCCTGACCCGCCGCCCGCAGGCCCAGCAGCACGCCCGCCAGAACGGCGAAGGCGACCAGAACCCCGGCCAGGAACATCACCCCATCGCGCCGCGCCTCGGCCCGGTCATGGGCGCCGCGCGCCAGCGCCGCCGCCTTCATGGCCAGCACCGGAAACACGCAGGGCATCAGGTTCAGCACCAGCCCGCCCAGCAGCGCCAGCAGCGCCGCCTGGAGAAGGCCGCCCAGGCTCCAGGCGCCCGATGTCGTCTTGGCTTCGGGATCGGCCAGGGCCGCGCCGCCCGACGCGCCCTCAAGCGCCGGTCCGGCCTGGGCCGTCACAGACCAGGCGCCGCGATCGGTCTGCAGCAGACCCTCGATCCCCTGGGCCAGAACCTCCGGCGTCAGGCCGCGCCCGGCGGTCAGTGTCAGGCTCAGCCCGTCCGGCCCCGCCACACCCGGCTGGACCGCCGCATGGTCGATGACCCCGCCCTTGAACGGAAAGAACCAGGCCCAGGCCACCGGCCCTTCGGCCAGGGGGCCGCCGGTCGCCGACAGTGTCAGGGCCTGGCCCTCCTGCGTGATCCGCGCCTGGATCGGCGCCGGGCGCGGGGCCTGGGTCAAGGTGCGCTCCACCGCCGCCCCGTGCGCGGCGTCCAGCGGCGCCGCCCCCTCGCGCACCGGCAGGTCCAGCGCCAGGGTCAGCGGTTCGGGCACGCACATTTCGTCGCTGCACACCAGGAACAGGGCCTCGACCTTCAGCGGCAGCACGCTTCCCGGCCGGGCCGAGGCCGGAACCTCGATCGGGACCGGCAGATAGACGACATCGGAATAGCCGTAGTTCATCAGCGACATCAGCCGCTGGCGTTCCGGCGCGGGCCAGACGATCTCGCCCGCCGTCGCGCCGGACGGCAAGGTCCAGTCCAGGCTTGTCGCCCCGCCGGAATCGCCCGGATTACGCCAGTAGGTGTGCCAGCCCGGCGCGATCTTCTGGCGCACGGCCACCACGGCGGTCGATCCCGGCGCGGCCCAGGCGCTCATGGCCACCAGTTCGGCCTCGATCCGCTCGGTGCGCTGGGGGCCGAACCCGACCGGGGCGCGGATCGCCGCCGGGCTCTGTTGCGGCGCCCGGGCCTGGGCGGCATCAGCCGCTCCCGACAAACCCAGCACCAGGATCAGAACGGACAACAGGGCGGCGAACGGGCGCAAGGGGCGAACCTCGTCGGGAAACAGGATCAGGCGCCGGAACCTTAGTCGCCCGGCCCCGTCGCCGCCATCCGGCGCAGGCCCGCCATCTCGCCGCAGCCGGGGCGGCTCAGCGCGGTTCGGCCTCGACGATCACCTCGGTGCGGCGGCGCAGGGGTTCGTTGATCCCGCCCGCTGCGGCCCCCGTGTCGCCCGCGGCGCCCACGTCGAACGCCGGCGCCGGCCAGCCCTGCGCCTCCAGCGCCTCGACCACCGCCATGGCGCGGCGCTGCGACAGGGTCAGATTGCTCTGGGCCGTGCCGCTGCGGGCGTCGGCCAGGCCGGTGACCCGCACATGTTTGATCCGGCACGGCTGCAGCTGCGTCGCCGTCAGCGCCATGGCCTGGCGCGCGGCCGACGTCAGCCGCGCCTCGTTCTCGTCGAAATAGACTTCGAACGTCCGCGTGCCGCAGGCGCCGGGCGTGGTCACCAGCGCCTCCCGATCCCGAAACACGCCGTTGGCCGCCCCGCACCCCGAAACCGCCACGGCCGCCAGCGTCGCCGCGACCATCCAGATCCTGCCCATGCCTGAACCCTCCTGAAACTCAGCCCGCGCTCACTAAACCCCGCCCCGGCGCGCATGAAAAGGGCGGCGCACCCTGATGCGCCGCCCCCTTCGAGAATGTGATCGGGATCAGTAACGGCGCTGGCCGTTCTCCCAGTAACATTCGGTCTGCCGGTTATCGTAGCAGTAGTAATAGCGGCCTTCGCGATCGCGATAGCGCTGCTGGTTGTTGCGGTCCTGGGCCGAACCACGGATGGCGCCGGCGGCGCCGCCCACGACGGCGCCGATGGCCGCGCCCCGGCCGGCGTTGCCGCTGCCGGTGTTGTTGCCGATGATGGCGCCCACGACGGCGCCCGCAGCGGCGCCGGCCGCGCCCTGACGGACGGTTTCGTTCGGGCCGCTGTTGTAGCCGTAAGGATCGCTGGCGCAGGCCGAAGCCAGCAGACCGGCGCCGGCGATGGCGATGATGGCCTTGTTCATGGTGATTTCCTTATCCCTCGGGTTCGCCCCGGAGGAGAGAACGCTGGATTACGGCTCAGGTTCCCACGCCTATGATCGCGGTTAAGGCTGTATTAAGCTGCCGGCCGGGCATGACGCCCTGTCCGGCGTCGCATTGCGTAACGAGGGGGTTTCCTGATGCGTTTTCCTGAACCGGTCCGCATGGCGGACGGAGACAGCGGTCCGGTGTGGGCCCGCAAGGGCCGTCGCTCCAGCGGCAATCCGATCGTCGGCGTCCTGATCACCCTTCTGGCCCTGTTCGGCGCCATCAGCATGGTGATGGGGATCAAGGAACGGTCCTTCTCGGCCGGCGGCGCCGTGATCGACGGCTGGGTGTCGGGCGCCTGGAACGGCGCGCGCCAACTGGCGGGTCAGGCCCCCGAAGCCGCCGAAAAGGCCGCTGACGAAGCCGAACAGACCGCCGCCAAGGCCGGCGACGCGCTTCAGGCCGGGGCGGCCACGGCCGCCGAGGAAATCAAGAAGTCCTGACGCGGGCGGGCGACGCGGAACATCGCCGCCCCGCAGGCGTTGGGGCGGCATGTCCGCAACCTTGACCGATGGGGGGCCGGTCGCCGAAACGTCCGCCGACGCGCCCGATGATACGAACGCCGCCGCCTCTGGCGCCGCAGTGCTGACGCCGCATGTTCCGCTGACCAAGGCGGTGCTGCTGTTCAATCCGGCGTCCGGCAGCGTGGGCCCGAACGTAGAGGCCGAGGCGCGGGCGATCTTCGACGCCTATGGTCTGGCCGCCGAACTGCAGGCGCTGTCGGGCGATTTCGACGCGACGCTGGACGCGGCCTTCGCCGCCGAACCGGATGTGATCTTCGTGCTGGCCGGCGACGGCACCGCGCGGTCGGTCGCCTCGCGCGCCGGGCCGGACGGGCCGCTGGTCGCACCCCTGCCGGGCGGCACCATGAACATGCTGCCCAAGGCGCTTTACGGCACCACCGACTGGCAAGCGGCCCTGCGGTCGGCGCTGGAGGCGGGCGAGGCGCGCTTCGTCGCCGGCGGGCGGGTGGGCGCCGAACCGCCCTTCTATTGCGCGGCCATCCTGGGTTCGCCCGCCCTGTGGGCACCGGCGCGCGAGGCGGTGCGCAGCGGCCGACTGGGCCTGGCCTGGGCCCATGCCCGCCGGGCGTTGAAGCGCGCCTTCTCGGGCCGCATCCGGTTCAGCCTGGACGGCTCGCGCCCGCGCCGGGCCGAGGCTCTGGTGCTGATCAGTCCGATGATCTCGCGCGCCATGGACGAGCCGGTGGGCCTGGAGGCCGCCGCCATGGACCCCGGCCACGCGGCCGACGCCTTCCGACTGGCGGCGCATGCCCTGTTCGACGACTGGCGCCACGATCCGGCCGTCACCGCCCGCCCGGCCAAGCGCGCGGTGGTCAGCGCCCGCTCGCGCATTCCAGCGGTGATCGACGGCGAGCCGGTGATGCTGGACCGCGAAGAGGCCATCAGCTTCGTGCCGCGCGCCTTCCGCGCCCTGGCGCCGCGCCCGCCCCAGACCCCGCCGCCCGTGGGCGAAGGCGTCCTGTGACGGGTCGCGTCCTGCAATTCTCGGACGTGCATTTCGGCTGCGAGCATCCGAACGCCTGCGCCGCCGCCCTGAACTACGCCCACGCCAACCCGGCGGATCTGGTGCTGATCACCGGCGACATCACGCAAAAAGGCTTTCCCGACGAATTCGCCGCCGCCGGGGCATGGATCCGCGCCATGCCCGAGCCGGTGTTCGTCACCGTGGGCAATCACGACGTGCCCTATTGGGATGTGGCGGCGCGTCTGTTCTGGCCGTGGCGCGCGTTCGAGGCGGCGACCGGTCACCCGGCGCACGATCATCAGTTCCTGTCGGACGCCGTCATGGTGCGTGGCGTGACCACCGCGCGCGGATGGCAGGCGCGGATGAACTGGTCCAAGGGGGTCATCGACCTGGACCAGACCCGGCGCGCGGCCGAGGCGTTGCGGAATGCGCCGGTGGGCGCCCTGCGCATCCTGGCCTGCCACCACCCGCTGATGGAGATGATCGGCGCGCCCATGACCGGCGAGGTCAAGCGCGGCGACCAGGCGGCCCTGATCTTCGCCGAGGCGGGGGTCGATCTGGTGATGACGGGTCATGTGCATGTGCCCTTCGCCCTGCCGATCGATCTGTCGGACCGATGCTCCTACGCCATCGGCTGCGGGACGCTGTCGCGGCGTGAACGGGGCGCCCCGCCCAGCTTCAATCAGATCGACTGGGACGCAAAAGAGATCACGGTGACGGTGATGGCCTGGATAGACGGCGCCTATGGTCCGCATCAGACCTGGTGCCTGCCGCGTCGTCAGGACACCCGGCGCGCCGCCACCGCCCCCGATCCGGCCCAGCCCGGCGACCTGGAAGCCGCCGTCCGCTGACGCCCCCTTCGGACCAAGGAAAAGGCCGCGACCTTTCGGATCGCGGCCTTGTCGTTTCTATCGCGCGATTGCGCTCGTCAGACGGGCGGGCCGCCGCGCTTCAGGCCGCCGGTCAGGAACGACACGACCAGCAGGATCAGGAAGACCACGAACAGAACATAGGCGATGTTCATGGACAGTCCGGCCACGCCGCCTGCGCCCAGAGCGCCGGCGACAAGGGCCAGGACCAGAAAGATAAGAGCCCAGCGAAGCATGGAATTTTCCTCCGTTCATTGATGCCTGATCAACGTCTGGAGGAGCCGGGCGTTCCGACGATTCAGCGGCGCCGGCCGTGCGGTTTTTCGGTGAAGGCGGCCGCCACCATGGTGGCCAGGGCCGGATTGCGCAGGAAGATGAACCCCCCCGCCAGCGCCGCCACCGCGCCCAGGATCGGCCGCTGACGGAACAGGTGGAAGGCGCGTTCGCCCAGGCCCATGGGTTCGTCCTCGACCACCGGCTCGTCGTCCTGGCGGGCGGCGAAGATCACGGCGGCGACGACGCCGATGACCGCAAAGGTCAGGGCCGTCAGGGCCGCGGCCGCCAGGGGCGGCAGGACCAGACACAGGGCGTAGAATTCGGTCGCGCCCAAAGAGACCACGACAACGATGGCGCAGGCCGCCGCCACCGCGGCGGCGGCCGCCTTCTTCACCAGCCCCCGGCCCAGCATCAGCGGCGCCGACCGGCCAGAAGCAGACCCAGGATCACACCGACGCCCAGGGCGATTCCGGTCGACTGCAGCGGACGCTCCTGAACCCGTTCGGTCAGATAGCGCTGGGCCTCGTCCAGGCGCTCGGCGGCGTCGTCGTAGTATTCGCGGCCGCGCACGCGGGCCTCGTCATAATATTCGCGGGCCTGCTGGCGGGCCTGTTCGCTGCGGGCGCGCAGCTCGGCGCCGGCTTCGGACGCCTTCTGGCGCACGCGGGCCTCGGCCGCGCTGGCCTTTTCGCGCAGACGCTGGGTCTCTTCGCGGGCTCCGACCTTCAGATCCTCCTTGAGGGTCTTCAGATCGTTCTTGATGTCTTCTCTCGCCTTGGTCGTGGCCATGATGCGCGCTCCGGTCTTAAGCTTGACGGTTAGATAGGCAACCCCGCACGAAAACGCCACACCACCGCTGCGGTTCCCGCAATGCACCATGGGGCGGCGGATTGACACAAGGGGCGGCCGTGGCCACTCGTGACGGCCATGACCTGGCTTTATCCGCCCGCCGAGACCCCGTCCCTGCCCATCGCGGGGCGGATCGAACGGTTCGCGGTGCGCCGCATCCTGTGCGTGGGCCAGAATTACGCCGCCCACGCCCGCGAAATGGGCCATGAGCGGGCCGAACCCTTCTTCTTCTCCAAGCCGGCCGACGCCCTGGTCGCCGACGGCGCCGATCCGGCCTATCCGCCCGCCACCAACGATCTGCATCACGAGGTCGAACTGGTCTGCGCCATCGGGCCGGGCGGGTGCATCGTCGGCTGGGCCGTGGGCTGCGACCTGACCCGGCGCGATCTTCAGGCGGCGGCCAAGGCCAAGGGCCGACCGTGGGACGCGGCCAAGGGGTTCGACCAGTCGGCGCCGTGCGGCCCCCTGACCCTGGGCGACCTGCCCGATCCTGCGGCCGAGATCGCCCTCAGCGTCAATGGCGAGCGGCGCCAGGCGGGGCGGCTGGACGACATGGTCTGGCGGCCGGACGAGATCGTTCAGAAGGCCGGGACGCTGTGGACCCTCCAGCCTGGCGATCTGATCTTCACCGGCACCCCCGAAGGCGTCGGTCCCCTGGTCGCCGGCGACCGGGTGATGGCCACCATCGGCGGTCTGCAACCCCTGAGCTTCATGGTGCGATCATGATCCTGCATGGCTACTGGCGGTCGGGCACCAGCTATCGCACCCGCATCGCACTGAATCTGAAGGGCCTGGCCTATGAACAGCGCGGGATCGACCTGCGCCAGGGCGATCAGAAGGCCGACGCCTATCTGGCCCTGAACCCGCAGGGGCTGGTTCCGGCGCTGGAGGTGGAGGGCGCCGTCCTGATCCAGAGCCCGGCGATCCTGGAATGGCTGGAAGACACGCATCCCATGCCGCCTCTGCTGCCGGCCGATGCTCTGGGCCGGGCGCAGGTGCGGGCCATGGCGGCAGTGGTCGGCTGCGACATCCATCCGCTGAACAATCTGCGGGTGCTGAAGGCGTTGCGCGAAGGCTTCAGCGCCGATCAGGGCGCGACCGACGCCTGGGCCGCGCGGTGGATCGCGCCAGGGTTCGACACGCTGGAGGCCCTGGTGGCGCGCCATGGCGACGGCTGGTGTTTCGGCTCGGCCCCGACCGTGGCCGACTGTTATCTGATCCCCCAGATCTATTCGGCCCAGAGGTTCAATCTGGACCTGGCCCCCTGGCCGCGCCTTCGGGCCGTGGCGGCGGCGGCGGACGCCCACCCCGCCTTCCAGGCCGCCCACCCCGACCAACAGCCCGACGCCGACTGACACCCCCGACCGCCGTTCGCCCGGTAAGGGTTCGTAAGGGTCTCGCAGACGGTCCCTTAAACATTGTCGGTCAGGGTCGCAGGGTGAGCTTCCCGTCCTCGCCCTCTCCCGTCGACCGCCTGGCTCTGGCGGTGGTGACCGAGCCCGAGCGTGCGCTGCCGGCGCCGGCCGGGGCGCGCGAGGACGCCATGCGTCATCTGCTGTCCACCGCGGCCGAGGCCGGGGTCGGGCTGATCGCCACCCGCCCCGACGGCGACGGCGAACGGCTGCTGGGCCAGGCCTGGCCCTTCCCCTCGCCCTTCCAGGTCACGGTGCGCACGGTGTCGGCCCTTGAAGGCGTGGACCGGGTCGAGGCGCGGGCGCGCCGGTCGCTGGAGCGGCTGGGCCTGCCGCGCGGCGATGTGCTGCTGGTGTCCAATCCGTGCGATCTGGCGGGGTCGGAGGGCCGCGCCCTGTGGGACCGGCTGAAGGCGCTGAAGGATCGGGGCCTGTTCCGCCGCATCGGCCTGTGCGCCGAGATCGACGATGATCCGGTCGCCCTGGCGCGGCGCCTGTCGCCCGATGTGGTGCAACTGCCGTGCAATCTGCTGGACCAGCGGGCGGCGCGCGACGGCGTCATCGCCGACCTGGCCGAGGCCGGTTGCGCCGTGCATCTGTCGTCCGTCTTCGCCGGGGGCGTCCTATTCGCCGACAGCGAGGGTCTGCCGCCGGTTCTGAACGGTCACGCCCAGGCCCTGTCGCGCACGCGCCGACGCCTGGCCGAGGCGCGGATGGACCCCATGCAGGCGGCCCTGGCCTTCACCCTGGGCCTGCCGGGCGTCGCCGCCGTGGTGGCCAGCGTGGCCTCGGCGGCCGAACTGCGCGCCATCCTGGCCGCCGCCCATGCGCCGGCGCCGGACCTGGACTGGGCCGCCCTGGGGCTGGAGGCGCCGGCGGCCTTCGCCGCCGACGCCCGCCGCCGCATCAGTACCGCAGCCTGACGCCCACATAGGCCGTGCGGCCCGGCTCGCCATAGCCGAACACCTGCTGATAGTGCTCGTCCGCCAGGTTCTCGATCCGCGCGGTCAGAACCACATGGTCGTTCAGCGCATAGGCCGCGTTCAGATTGGCGGTGACGAAACCGTCCTTGGCCACGGTGACGCCGTTGTCGGTGTCGTCCTGGTCGCCCTCGGCCCGCACGGTCAGGGCCCCCGACAGCCGTTCGCCGGTCCAGCCCAGGGTGGCCGAGGCCGCATGTTCCGGCACGCGCAGCAGGCGCAGGCCCGTGCCCCGGTCCTTGGCGTCGGTCCAGGCGTAGGCGACCGTCAGGTCGAAGCCGCCGCCCAGCCGCGCCCGGCCCTCCAGCTCGAAGCCGTCGGTGCGGGTGCGGTCGATGTTGATGTACTGGCCGCTGCGATAGAAGATCTGATCCTCGATGTTCAGCCGGTACAGGGTCGCCCGCCCGTCGATGCGGCCGTCGGACGAGGCCCAGCCCAGGGCGATCTCGATGCTGTCGGCCGTTTCCGGCGTCAGATCGGGCCATGGCAGGGGCGCATAGCACCAGTCGCACAGGGCCTGGCTGACGGTCGGCGCCTTGAAGCCCGTCCCATAGGCGCCCGACAGGATGAAGCCGCCCGACAGATCATAGGCGGCCGAGATCCGCCCCGTGGTCTTGCCGCCGAAATCGTCGGTGTCGTCATGACGCAGGCCCGCGGTCAGGTTCAGCGCCCCGGCCTCGTACTGGATCACGCCGAAGGCCGAGGTGATGGCCAGGTCGGCCGACAGGCCCGACGACAGGTCGCCGTGCGATTCGTCGCGCTCGATCCCGAAGGCATAGGTCGCATCGCCCGCCGCGCCGTCCGCCTGCCAGCGATAGACCTGGCGGTCGCCGGTGAAGGTGGAGCCGAAGCCGCCGCTGTAGGAGGTGCGTTCGATCTCGGATCCCGAGACGCTGAACTGGTGATTCAGGCCAAAGGCGGCGGCCTTCAGCCGGGCGAAGCCGGACCACTGTTCGCGGTCCTGAGTGTCGGCGGTGTCGGCCAGGGTGTAGGCCGGGGCCGGGAAGCCGTCGATGTCGGCGTGGTTGTCGGTCCAGCGCAGCGACCCGTCGATGCTGACCGCGTCGGACAGGGCCACGCGGCCGCGCGCCCCGACCGTGGTGCTGCGCAAGCCGTCCGGTTCGGGATTGCCGTCCGCCTCGTCGGCCGCCGAAACGCCGTCGGTCTGGAAGCGCGAGACATAGGCGCTGAAGGCATAGGCGTCATTGGCCACGCCCGCCGACAGGCGGCCGCGCCGGGTGTCCAGGCTGCCCGCCTCCAGCTGGGCCTCCAGACCGTCCAGTTCGCGAGTGGTGAAAGCGATCACGCCGCCGATGGCGTCCGATCCCCACAGCGAGGATTGCGGGCCGCTGAGCACCTCGATCCGCTCGATCCCGGCCAGTTCGAAACCGGCGAAGTCGAAGGCGCCGTTGATCTCGGCCGGGTCGTTGACCGGGGCGCCGTCGACCAGGACCAGGGTCTTGCCCGGCGTGGCGCCGCGCATCCGCACCTGGGCCACGCCGCCGAAGGCCCCGGTGCGGGTCACCGACAGGCCGGGCACGTCGGCCAGGATGTCCGAGGCGAAGACGGCGCCGCGCTGGGCGATGGCCGTCTGATCGATCACCCGCGCGCCGGGCGTGTCGGCGACGATGGCCGGAAGCCGCGTGGCGGTGACGATCACCTCCTCCAGCGTCTGGGGGGCGGTTTGGGCATGGGCGGCAAGGGGGAAGGCGGCCGCAAAGGCGACCGTGGAAAGCAGGATGGACCGCATGGGTCAGTCTCCGTCGAGGTCGGAGCACGGCGCGCGCCCGGACCGAAGGATGCGACCGATCCGCCGGTCCCCGAGGCGGGGCCGGACGACGCCGGATCGGGTCGCCTCAACGGAGAGTACCGCGCCACCTGTCTGGTCCCGGACAGCGGACGAGCGACGTCGGCGGCCAGGTCTCCTGGCTTGCGGGTCAACCGCCGCCGTTCCCGCCTTCCCGGTCGCCCCGATGGGGTCTCCAGTGACGCCGGGGCCATAAGCCCCGGATCGAACGACGGCGTCGCCGCCTACAGTTGCGGGCACAGCCGCGGTGTCTGACCGCGTTCCCTTAACCGCCTGGGCGGGCTTGTCGCAGGGGCGACCAAGCTGTGCAAGACCGATCAGACGGCGCTTGAGCCGGACGGTCCGATCCGTCACCCTGCGATCACGCCATGAACGCCCCGATCACCCATCCGCCGGTTCCCGTCGCCGACGCCCAGACCACGCCGGTCATGGCGCAGTATCTGGCGGCCAAGGCGGCCCAGCCCCAGGCGCTGGTCTTCTTCCGCATGGGCGATTTCTACGAACTGTTCTTCAGCGACGCGGAACAGGCGGCGGCGGCCCTGGGCATCACCCTGACCAAGCGGGGCAAGCACGGCGGCGACGACATTCCCATGGCCGGGGTGCCGGTCCATGCGGCCGAAGGCTATATCGCCCGGTTGATCCGCCAGGGCTTCCGCGTCGCCGTCTGCGAACAGATGGAAGACCCGGCCGAGGCCAAGAAGCGCGGCTCAAAGGCCGTGGTCCGGCGCGACATCGTGCGGGTCATCACGCCCGGCACCCTGACCGAAGACACCCTGCTGGATGCCCGCGGGGCCAACCGGCTGGCGGCGGTCGCCCTGCGCCGGGGCCGGGCGGCGGTGGCGGTGGTGGAGCTGTCGTCCGGGGCGGTCGACAGCGTGGCCTGCGCGCCCGAAGACCTGGCCGCGACCCTGGCGGCCTTCCGCCCGTCCGAGGTTCTGGTTCCCGACCGGCTGTTCGCCGACGATACGGCCCGCGCGGCGCTGGACGCCTCGGGCGGCGTGGCCCAGGCCATGCCCGGCGCCCTGGCCGAACCAAGCGCCGCCCGCGACCGGGTGCAGCGGCTGTATGGCGTCGCGGCTCTGGACGGCTTCGGCGCCTTCGAGGAGGCCGAGGTTTCGGCCCTGGGCCTGATCGCCGCCTATCTGGAGACGACCCAGGCGGGCCGCGTTCCGGCTCTGGCGCCCCCGCGTCGGGCGGGCGAGGCGGGCTGGCTGGCCATCGATCCGGCCACGCGCCAGAGCCTGGAGATCGACCGCACCCAGAGGGGCGAACGCGAGGGGTCTCTGCTGGCCTGCATCGACCGCACGGTCACCTCGGGCGGCGCGCGGGCCCTGGCCGAACGCATCGCCCGGCCCCTGACCGACCCGGCCGCCATCAACCGCGCCCTGGACGGGGTGGAGTGGATGCTGGCCCGCCGCGACCTGAGGCGCGATCTGCGCGAGGCCCTGCGCGCCTCGGCCGATGTGGCGCGGGCGGTGTCGCGCCTGGCGCTGGGCCGGGGCGGGCCGCGCGACCTGGCGGCCATCCGCGCGGGGCTGCTGACCGCCCAGACGATCTCGGGCCTGTTCGCCGGGGCGGGCGATCCGCTGGACGGACCGCCGGAACGCATCAAGGAGGCCCTGGCCCGACTGACGCCCCCGGTCGAGGCCCAGCATCTGCTGGAATCCCTGATCGCCGGCCTGGTGGATGAACCGCCGCACCTGGCGCGCGACGGCGGCTTTGTCGCGCCCAACCACCGGCCCGAACTGGACGAGACGCGCCGCCTGCGCGACGACAGCCGCCGGGTGGTCGCCGATCTGGAGGCCCGCGCCTGCCGCGAGGTCGGGGTGGCCTTCAAGGTGCGGCACAACGCCGTGCTGGGCTATTTCCTGGAGACCACGGCCAAGGCGGCGGAACCGCTGATTCGGACGGGCCCGGACAGCCCCTTCATCCATCGCCAGACCCTGGCCAATCAGGTGCGGTTCACCACCGTCGAACTGTCCGAACTGGACGCGAAAATCAGCCAGGCGGGCCACCGCGCCCTGGCGATGGAGCAGGAGACGTTCGAGACCTGGCGCCGGGCCGTGCAGGATCAGGCGGGCCCCCTTCAGGCCGTGGCCGAGGCCCTGGCGATGCTGGACGTCGACACCGCCTTGGCCGAGTGGGCGCAAGAGGCCGGGGCCGTGCGGCCGGTGGTGGACGCCTCGCTGTGCTTCTGTGTCGAGGCCGGGCGTCACCCGGTGGTCGAGGCGGCGGTCAAGGCGGCGGGCGATCCCTATACGCCCAATGACGCCCGGCTGGACGGGGCGGGGGGCGAGGGCGCGCGCCTGGCCATCGTCACCGGGCCGAACATGGCGGGCAAGTCGACCTTCCTGAGGCAGAACGCCCTTCTGGTCGTGCTGGCCCAGGCGGGCTGTTTCGTGCCGGCCCGGTCGATGCGGCTGGGGGTGGTCGACCGGCTGTTCAGCCGCGTGGGCGCGGGCGACGATCTGGCGCGCGGCCGCTCCACCTTCATGATGGAGATGGTCGAGACCGCCGCCATCCTGACCCAGGCGACGGACCGCAGCTTTGTCGTGCTGGACGAGATCGGGCGCGGCACCGCCACCTATGACGGCCTGGCCATCGCCTGGTCGGTGGCCGAGGCCCTGCACCAGACCAACCGGGCGCGCACCCTGTTCGCCACCCATTATCACGAGCTGGCGCGGCTGGAGACGCGGCTGGACCACGTCTGCAACCTGTCGATGAAGGCGCGCGAGTGGAACGGCGATCTGGTCTTCCTGCATGAGGCGGCGCCTGGGGCGGCGGATCGCAGCTATGGCGTGCAGGTGGCGAAACTGGCAGGGGTGCCCGGCGCCGTGGTGACGCGGGCGCGCGAAGTGCTGGAGCGGCTGGAGGGCGAAAAGGCCGCGCCCGCGCGTCTGGACGATCTGCCGCTGTTCTCGCTTGCCGAACCGGCCGCGCCGCCGCCGTCCTCGGCGGTGGAGGACGCTCTGGCCGACATCCAGCCCGATGATCTCAGCCCGCGCGAGGCGCTGGAAGCGCTGTATCGCCTGAAGGGGCTGATGACATGATCCCGCCCCGCCCGGCGGGGGAGGATTCTCTGGACGCCCGCCTGGACCGGGCCGTGCGCCAGGGTGACAGCCGCGCTGCCGTGGCCGCCATGCTGCGCGACCATTGGGACGCCGCGCGCGCCGCCGCCGCGCAACGGTTGACGGCGGGCCTGGGCGGGGTCGAGACCGCGCGCCTTTACGCCGCCGCCGCCGACACGGCGCTGGCGGCTCTTTGGCGGGTGACGACCGAGACGCTGTTTCCGGCGCCCAATCCGACCGAGGCGGAGCGGCTGGCCCTGCTGGCGGTCGGGGGTTATGGGCGCGGTGTGCTGGCGCCGCATTCGGACCTGGACCTGCTGTTCCTGCGACCCTGGAAACCGACGCCGCGCATCGAACAGGTGACCGAATTCGTCCACTATGTGCTGTGGGATCTGGGGCTGAAGATCGGCTCGGCCAGCCGCTCGCAGGACGAGGCCCTGGGTCTGGCGCGGCGCGACATGACGGCGCGAACGGCCCTGCTGGAGGCGCGGTTCCTGGCGGGCGACGCGGCCCTGTCCGACGCGCTTCTGACCCGGTTCCGCAAGGAGGTCGGCGGCGGCGACGCCCGGCCCTTCATCGCCGCCAAGCTGGACGAACGCGAGGTGCGCCATCGCAAGGCGGGGGCCTTCCGCTATTCGGTCGAGCCGAACGTCAAGGACGGCAAGGGGGGATTGCGCGACCTGAACACCCTGTTCTGGATCGCCCGCGCCCTGGCGCCGGACAGCCCGCTGGGGCGCGCGGCCCTGGACGATCTGCTGACCCCGCGCGACGTGCGGGCGTTCGAACAGGCGTTCGATTTTTTGTGGCGGGTGCGCATCCATCTGCATCTGGTCGCGGGTCGGGCCGAGGAGCGGCTGACCTTCGACCGCCAGCCCGAGATCGCCCGGCGCATGGGCTGGCGCGGACGCGGCGACGAGCCGGCGGTGGAGCGGTTCATGCGCCGCTATTTCCAGCATGCGCGCGACGTCGGCGCCCTGACCCGCGCGGTCTCGGCCCAGCTGGAGGCGCGCCAGCAGAAGAAGGCCCTGACCCTGTCGCGCCTCTTGCCCGGACGCCGCAAGCGGCTTCAGACGCCGGGCTTCCTGATCGACCAGGGGCGGCTGTCGGTGACCGGGCCTGAGGTGTTCGACCAGGACCCGACGCGGCTGCTGACCCTGTTCGTCGCCGCCGACGATCGCGACCTGGATTTGCATCCCGACGCCTTCGCCGGCGTGCGGCGGTCGCTGCCGCTGGTGACGCCGCGCCTGCGCCGTGACCCGGTCGCCAGCCGCGCCTTTCTGGACGTCCTGGCCCAGGGGCAGAGACCCTATCGGGTGCTGTCGATCATGAACGAGACGGGGCTTCTGGGCCGGTTCCTGCCCGAATGGGGCCGGATCGTGGGCCAGACCCAGTTCAACATGTACCACGCCTATACGGTCGACGAGCACACGCTGCAGGCCATCGGCCTGATCAACGACATCTGGCGCGGCAAGCTGACGGCCGACCATCCGCTGGCCAGCGACATCGTGCATCGGATCGACGATTTCGAATCCCTGATGCTGGCCATGCTGCTGCACGACGTCGGCAAGGGCGGGGATCGGGGCCAGCTGGAGGACGGGGCCGTGGCCGCGCGCCGGGCCTGCGAGCGGCTGGGGATTCCGGCGCGACGTATCGAACTGGTCTGCTGGCTGGTGCGGCATCACCTGGTGCTGTCCGACTACGCCCAGAAGCGCGACGTGTCCGATCCGGCCACGGTGCGGGCCTTCGCCGACATCGTGGGCGACCCCGAGCGGCTGCGGATGCTGCTGGTGCTGACGGTGGCCGACATTCGCGCCGTGGGGCCGGGGGTCTGGAACAGCTGGAAGGGCCGGCTGATGCGCGACCTGTACGACCGCACCCAGGCCCTGTTCCGGGGCGAAGACCTGAAGGGGCTTGAGACGCAGCCGGAGGCGGAACACGCCGCCCTGGTCGCCACCGCCCTGCGCGACGGCGCGGCGGTGCAGGCGATGGCGGTTTCGGACGACCAGGCCGCGACGCGCCTGGCGGTGGCGGCGCCGGATCGGCCGGGCCTCTTCGCCGCCTTCGCCGCCGTTCTGGCCGCCGCCGGGGCCGATGTCGTCGGGGCGCGGGTGGCCACTTCGGGCCAGGGGTTGGCGCTGGATGTGTTCGATCTTCAGGACGGGGCGGGCCTGCCCTATGGCCAGGCCGAACCCCGGCGGCTGGAGGGGCTGGTCCAGGCGCTTCAGGCCGTGGCGCGCGGCGGCGACGCGCCCGCCCTGCCTGCGCCTGCGCCCGTCAGCGCGCGCCGGGCGGCCTTTGACGTGGCGCCGGTGGTGATGGTCTTGCCCGAAGGCGGCGAAGGGGCGGCGGTGATCGAGGCGGCCGGGCCGGATCGGCCGGGGCTGCTGGCGGAACTGGCGGCGGCCCTGACCGGCGCGGGCCTGTCGATCCGTTCGGCCCATGTCGCCGGCTTCGGCGCCCGCGCGGTCGACAGCTTCTATGTCACGGCCATGGACGGCGGCCCGCCCGCGCCTGAGCGTCTGGCCGCCGCGCATGACGCCCTGATCGCCGTTCTGGATCGCAAGGCCCCCGCCCCCCCGGTGACCTCGGCCCGCGCCAGCGCGCGCGACGTGTCCGACCTGTCGGCGTCCGGCCGGCCCCCGTATCGTCCCGACCGGAAGCGCGCTAGAGCGAAATAGGTTCAGTTGGACACGTCCAACTGAACCCAGATCTTCGCTCCAGCGAATTCTGGACCATTGTTCTGGGTTCAGTCGATTCCGACTGAACCGAAAATGGTCTAGGGCTGAATGTCCTTCCTCTGCGGCGTCCCCGAATGAGCCTTGCGCGAAACACCCTGGTCCAGTCGGGCCTGACCCTGGGCAGCCGCCTCTTGGGGTTTGCGCGCGACATGGTTCTGGCCGCGCGCTTCGGCCAGGGGCCGATGATGGACGCCTTCACCACCGCCCTGATGCTGCCCAACCTGTTCCGGCGCCTGTTCGCCGAGGGCGCCTTCGCCCAGGCCTTCGTGCCCGTCTATGGCGGGGTGCGGGAGCGCGAAGGCGAAGAGGCGGCGGCGGTCACGGCGTCCGAGGCCCTGTCCTTCATGCTGGCGGTGGTGGCGGGCTTCTGCATCGTGTTTCAGCTGCTGACGCCCTGGATCATGCCCTGGCTGCTGTCGGCCTATCGCGACCAGCCGTCGGTTCTGGCCCTGGCGGTCACGGCGACCCAGCTGGCCATGCCCTATCTGGTGTGCATGACCATCGCCGCCCTGCTGTCGGGGGTGCTGAACACCGGCGGGCGGTTCGCCCTGTCGGCGGGGGTGCCGGTGTTGCTGAACCTGTGCACCCTGGCGGCCCTGACCGCGCCGGTGGTCATGCCCGGTCTGTCGATCGAGACCCTGCTGCTGGTCACCAGCGCGGCGGTGACGGTGTCGGGCGTGCTTCAGGCGGCCCTGCTGTGGCGCGGCGTGCGGCGGCTGGGAGTGCGGCTGAAGATCGGCCTGCCGCGCCTGACGCCCTCGGTGCGGCGGACCCTGGCCCTGGCGGTGCCGGGCGCCCTGGCCGGCGGGGCCATGCAGATCAACTCGGTCGTCAGCCAGGTGCTGACCGGATCGGACGAGGGCGCCCGTTCGGTGATCTACAACGCCGACCGCCTGTATCAGCTGCCGCTGGGCCTGGTGGGGGTGGCGATCGGCCTGGCCCTGGTGCCGCGCCTGACCCGCGCCTTCGTGGCGGGTGACGAGGCGGGCGGGCGCAAGACTCTGGACGACGGCATCGCCCTGGCCATGGCCTTCACCCTGCCGGCGGCGGTGGCCCTGTTCGTCATTCCCTTCTTCATCATCGACGCCACGGTGACGCGCGGGGCCTTCACCTCGGCCGATGCGGCGCGCACGGCCGATGTGCTGCGCCAGTTCGCCTGGGGCGTGCCGGCCTTCGTCCTGGCCAAGGTGCTGACCCCGCCCTTCTTCGCGCGCCAGGACACGCGCCGGCCGATGATCTACGCCATCGCCTCGGTCGTGGTGACGGTGGTGGTGGGCAGCGCCCTGTTCGTCATCCTGGGCCGGATGGGCCGGGACGGGGTGGTGGGCCTGGCGGTGGCCACCAGCCTGTCGGCCTGGCTGAATGTGGCGCTTCTGGCCGGAACCTTGATGCGCGAGGGGGTATGGCGGCCCAGCGGGCCTTTCCTGTCGCGGATGGCGCGCATTCTGGCGGCCTGCGCCGTCATGGGCGGCCTGCTGCTGGCGGCGGGCATCGCCTATCCGGCCCTGGCGCGGCTGTTGCTGGCCAAGGAGGTGGCGGTGGTCCTGGCCTGCGGGGCCGGAGCGGCGGTCTATGGCGCGGCCGTCCTGGCCCTGCGCGCCACCAGCGTGGCCGAGCTGAAATCCATCCTGCGGCGCGAACCGGGCGCGGCGGCCTCCTCCGGTCTGGACGGGCCGGGCCTGAGCGGATAGGTCGGTGCCCATGACCGTCTCGATCCCCAATCCCGACCGGCGATGGCGCGGCGCGACCGACGCCGCCCGCCTGTCCGCTTGAACACAATCTTCTTCGAGACCCGATTCCCATGACCGAACCGACCCCGGCCGACTACACCGGCCCCCGCCGCATCCTGTCCGGCATCCAGGCCTCCGGCGCCCTGCACCTGGGCAACTATCTGGGCGCGCTGAAGCGTTTCGTCGCGCTTCAGGACACGGCCCCGACCTTCGTCTTCGTGGCCGACATGCACGCCATCACCGTGTGGCAGGATCCGGCCGTCCTGACCGCCCAGACGCGCGAGATCGCCGCCGCCTATCTGGCCTCGGGCCTGGACCCCAAACGGTCGGTCATCTTCCCGCAGTCGGCGGTGCGCGCCCATGCCGAGCTGGCCTGGATCTTCAACTGCGTGGCGCGGCTGGGCTGGCTGGACCGCATGACCCAGTTCAAGGAGAAGTCGGGCAAGCACAAGGAACGGTCGTCGGTCGGTCTCTATACCTATCCGGTGCTGCAGGCGGCGGACATCCTGGTCTACAAGGCCACCGAGGTGCCCACCGGCGAGGACCAGAAACAGCACCTGGAGCTGACCCGCGACATCGCCGCCAAGTTCAACAACGACTTCGGTGTGCCCGGCTTCTTCCCCCAGCCCGAGCCGCTGATCCAGGGGCCGGCGCCGCGCGTCATGAGCCTGCGCGACGGGGCGGCCAAGATGTCCAAGTCGGATCCGTCGGACCAGTCGCGCATCAATCTGATGGACGACGCCGATGCGATCGCCGCCAAGGTGAAGAAGGCCAAGACCGACCCCGAACCCCTGCCGGAAACGCTGGAAGGGCTGGAGGCCCGGCCCGAGGCCAAGAATCTGGTGGCCATCTATGCGGCCCTGGCCGACCTGTCGCGCGAGCAGGTGCTGGCCCAGTTCGCGGGCCAGGGCTTCGGCGCCTTCAAGCCCAAGCTGGCCGAGCTGGCGGTCGAGAGCCTGGCGCCGGTCACCGCCGAGATGCGCCGCCTGATGGCCGCCCCGGACGAGATCGACCGGGTTCTGCGCGACGGGGCCGAACGCGCGGCCCAGATCGCCGACCCCATCGTGGCCGAGACCAAGCGCATCGTCGGCTTCTGGCGCTGATTGATCCTCAGGCGACGGCGTTCAGCAGGTCGCCGAACCGGACCAGGGCCTGTTCCGTCAGGGCTTCGTCGTGCCGCATCGGCGCCATGCTGGTCGGCTCGTCGAAGCTGTGGGTGCCGTCGACGATCCAGCTGTCGACCTCGGCGCCGCAGCCGCGGATCATGGCGTTGACCTCTTCGGCGTTGCGCACCGTGGTCAGGTGGTCGCGGCTGGCGGTCACGGCCACCACCTTGGGGCAATGGCGCCAGGGCCGCATGCGGTTCAGATTGGCGAACCCGACATAGGCATAGGCCAGCCACACCGCCTTGACCCCCGTCAGGTCACAGGCGGCGGCGTCGCGCAGGGCCGCCGCGCCGAAGCGGGCGGGGTCCAGGCTCATGGCCTCCAGGATCGACCAGCCACCGTGGCTCCACCCCGCCAGGGCCAGGCGCGAGGCGTCCACATCGGGCCGGCGCGACAGGCCGTCGATGGCCGCCAGCACATCGCCCGCCCGCTCGGCCCCATGCAGCATCAGACCGGTGCACACCAGGCCCAGCGCCATCCAGGGCGTCAGCCCCCGGTGCGGATAGGAATCGACGATACAGGCCCGCCATCCGGCCGCCTTGGCCGCCTGGGCGTAGCGGGGCAGATGCTCCCGAAGGCCGCCGCAACCGTGGAACAGGATGACGGTCGGGCGCGGCCGGTCGTCGTCCGGCCCGACCATGACCATGTGCGGCTCCAGCCGGGCCCAGCGTTCGGCAAGCGTATCCATGCGCGGCTTCTAGAGAGAAATCGGTTCAGATGCACCGCATCTGATCTCAGATTTCGCTCATGGCGTAACTGACCGCGCCGGGCTTCAACCCCAAGGGCCTCGACGCGTTTGCTCTGTCGGTGTGACCGGCACGCCCGTACTCACGCCGGACGGGGAGGCCGCGCTGACCGGCGCGAAGGCGCGGGGCCGCACGCCCATCCGCGTCCCCAGCTCCATCAGCGCCCGCACCCGGTTGGCCGTGTTCGGATGGGTCGAGAACAGATTGTCCGCCCGCCCGCCCGCCAGGGGGTTGATGATGAACAGCTGGCCCGAGGCCGGATTGCGCTCGGCCGTGGGGTTGTGGATGCGCTTGGCGTAGGCCTCGATCTTCTGCAGGGCGCCGGCCAGGGCCTGGGGGTCGCCGGCGATCTCGGCGCCGACTCGGTCGGCCTCGTATTCGCGGCTGCGGCTGATGGCCATCTGCACCAGGCCCGCCGCCATGGGCGCCAGGATCATCAGCGCCAGCGTCCCGATCAGGCCGCCGGGCCGCTCGCGGTCGTCGCCGCCGCCGAAGAACATCGCGAAATTGGCCAGGGCGGCGATGGCCCCCGCGACCGTGGCGGTGACCGTCATGGTCAGGGTGTCGCGGTTCTTCACATGGGCCAGTTCGTGCGCCATCACGCCCCTGATCTCCTCGCGGGTCAGCATGTCCAGAAGGCCGGTGGTGGCGCAGACGGCGGCGTTGGCCGGATTGCGGCCGGTGGCGAAGGCGTTGGGCTGGTCGTTGGGAATGATGGCGATGGTCGGCTGGGGCAGGCCGGCGTCGGCGGCCATCTGTTTCACATCGGCGACATAGGCGCGGACCACGGCGTTGGGATGCGCCGCGTCCACCGGCTGGGCGCGGTACATCTTCAGCACGATCTTGTCGGCGTTCCAGTAGCTGAACAGATTCATGCCGCCGGCGAAGACCAAGGCGATCAGCATGCCGCCGGTCCCGCCCACCAGATAGCCGACGCCCATGAACAGCGCCGTCAGCACCGCCAGCAGGATGAAGGTCTTCAGATGGTTCATGCGGGAATACGAAAGCAGGTGACGTGGGGGGAGGAGGCTCCTATCTGAGGGCGTCGAGACATGGCCTCAAGAGACGCCCCCTGTGACCGAACAGCCCACCCCGCCTGACGCCGAGACGCCCGAAACGCCTCGACTGAACGCCGATGTGCCCGGCGCCACGCCGCATCGGCCGCTGTCGGACGTCGCCCGCCGCGCCCTGATCGAGGCCGAGGCGCGACGCCAGGCCGCAGCGCCGCAAACCCTTCCGCCCGAGGATGGCGGGCCGCGCGGGCCGGAGCCGACCCGTTACGGCGACTGGGAGAAGAAGGGGCTGGCGGTCGATTTCTGACCGCTGCCCCACACGCTGGAATCCTGAGGCGCGAACCTTAACCCTGATCGTCGCGCGCGGGGTGCGAAGGCCCGACCCCGCCTTCGCCCGCGCCTAGACTGACGCCGACCAGCGAAAGTCTTGTTCCATGCGCGTTCTCAGTTCGGCCGCCCTTGTCGCCCTGATCCTGTCCAGCCCGGCGCTGGCGGGCGAACGTCGCGGCGGCCATCGCCCGCCCTCGCCGCCGCCCGGCCATTGCGGCGCCGCCTGCCGCCCGCCAGTGAACACCAACGTCAATGTCAATGTGAACGCTTCGGCGTCGGCCGCCGCCTCGGCACGGTCGTGGATCAATGCGCGGGCCTATTCGTCCGGCATGAGCCGCACGGTGGTCGGCGGCGGAACCTTCATCAGCGGCGGCGGCTATGGCGGCGACTACGGCTGGGTCGGCCCTGGCGGCGGCTATGGAAGCGGTCCCGTCCACATCGATGATCGCGACCTGCGCCCCGCCGGGCCCAGCGCGCCCTTCGGCTATGTGGTGACGGGATTTGGCCGCGACATCCGGGCGGGCGGCTCCACCCGCCGCATCGACCGCTATGGCCACGAGGGTCGCTGGCGCGAGGACCGGCGCGACCGAAACGAACAGGGTCATTACGAACGCTGGGAGACCAGCGCCGAATACCGCGAACAGGTCGAGGCCGCCTGGGAATACGAAATCATCGGCCGCGAGAGCCGCGCCTATGACCGGGGCTATGACGACGGGCGCGCCGACTGCGATTGCCGTGATGATGGGCCGCCGCCTTATCAGGCGCCGTCGCCGGGCCAGGCCTATTACGGCGACCTGCCGCCGCCGGACGCCCCACCGATGACCGCCCCGCCGCGCCACAACTATCGCCAGGAGCCGGGCGAGCGGGGCTGATCGAACAAAGATCGCCCGCGGGTGTTACAGTGGCGGTTCCAAAGGGAGATCGCCATGAAGCCCGCCCTGTTCTGCGCCGCCCTGATTATGGCTCCGATCCTGGCCCTGCCGGCCGCGCCCGCCCTCGCGCAGCAGGCCCAGATCGGGGCTCAGACCTGGGGCCAGCCCTGGTATGGCGCCTACGCCCGCCCCTCGCCCCTGTCCGAGGCCCGGCATAACGCCCATGCGCGTCTGGGCGCGGCGGGCGACGGCTACACCTATGGGGACGGGCCGGTCCCCGCCTATCGCGGCCACCGGCATGACGGCCGTCATTTCGGGCGCGGCGGATGGCGCGCGGATGGACCGCGCGTCGGCTATCGCGACGAATGGGGCTATAGCGACGACCGGCCGCCGCGCTTCCGCACCGGGCGACGCGCGACAGACTGGCCGCGCGATGACGGCCCGGACGACTATCCCTACGACCGCTAGGCCAATGATCTAGGCCTGGGCGGCGAACTCGCTGAGCGCGTCGATGACGGCGCGGTTCTGGTCTTCGGTGCCGATGGTGATGCGCAGGGCGTCGGGCAGGCCATAACCGCCGACCGGGCGCACGATGATGCCCTTGGCGTTCAGATAGTCGTTGGCGGCGGTGCACCGCTCGGCCCCGCCGAAGCGCACCAGAACGAAATTCCCCGCCGAGGGCAGGACCTCATAGCCGAAGCCGCGCAGGGCCTGGGTCAGGCGCGGCCGCCAGGCCTGGACCAGATCGCGGGACGCCGTCTGGTGCGCCGTGTCGCCCAGGGCCGCGGTCGCCGCCTCCAGCCCCGGCACCGACACGTTGAACGGCAGGCGGATGCGGTCCACCGCCTCGGCCACCGACAGGGGCGCATAGCCATAGCCGATGCGCAGACCGCCCAGACCGTGGATCTTGGAGAAGGTGCGGGTCACCACGACATTCGACGCCTCGCGCGCCAGGGGGATGGCGGTCTCCCAGTCCGGCTCGCTGACATATTCGGCATAGGCCTCGTCGATCACCAGCAGGATGTCGGGCGACAGGGCGGCGTGCAGGCGGCGGATCTCCTCGCCCGAGTTCCAGCTGCCGGTCGGGTTGGACGGATTGGAGACATAGACGATGCGGGTGCGGTCATCGACCTCGGCCAGCAGGGCCTCGACCTCGGCCTTGAAGCCCGGCTCGGGCGCCAGTTTGACGATGCCCTCATTGGCCTTGGCGCTGATGCGATAGGCCAGGAAGCCGTACTGGCCGGTGACGATGTTGTCGCCGGGGCGCAGATAGGTCTGGTTCAGCAGGGCGAAGACCTCGTCCGACCCATTGCCGAAGATCAGCCGCTCAGGCTCCACCTCATGCAGGTCGGCCACCGCCTGACGCAGCTTGGTGGCCCGGCCGTCCGGGTACATGTGAATGTTCCCCATCGCCGCCTGGAAGGCCTCGCGCGCCTTTTCGCCGGCGCCCAGGGCGTTCTCGTTGGACGACAGCTTCATCGGCTCGGCCACGCCCTCGATGCGCGACTTGCCGCCGACATAGGGGGCGATGTCCAGGATGCCGGGCTTGGGGGCGGGACCTTGCGCAGCGGTGGTCATGCAGTGAGCCTTCAGAATACGGGGGCGGCGCCGATGACGCCGGTCAGATCGCCGGGCGCGCCGTCCAGCCGCCCGTCCTCGGCCTGCACATAACCCGCCAGCAGGAACAGCTTCAAGCCGCCGCCCGCCGTCAGCGGCTGGGCCGCCAGTCCGGCCTGGGCCAGGGCGGCCGCGATTTCGGCGTCCGATCGGGCGCCGTCGGTGATCCAGAAGGTGCGGTCATCACCCGTGGGGCCGGGCTGGGCGCGGGTCACGACCAGGGCGCGCGGCCGGGCCGCCGCATCGTCGGGCAGGGCCGCCGTGACCTTCAGCTCGGGCCGGGCCAGCAGACGCCCCCACCAGGGACGGCCGGGCGCCAGATCCAGCACGGCGGTCGCGCCCCCGACCGCCGCGTCCAGCGCCTGGTCCGGCTCGGCCGCCAGACGGACGTTCAGCCCGAACCGGTCCGCACTCAACACCTGCGACGCCGCGCCCCAGACGACCAGGGGCCGATCCAGAATGGCCATCCGGCCCCAGGCCGCCTTCAGCACCGCGCCCTCGGCGGGGGTCGCCCCCGCCAGCAGCGCCCGCAGGGCCAGGGCGCCCGCATCGGGCCGCCCCGCCTCGCCCAGGGCCAGCCGCGCGGCCAAGGCGTCCTTGAGCGCGGCGTCCAGCGCCGCACGCCGGGGATCGTCTTCGGGCGCGATCAGCATCAGAACAGCTTGGGCGCCGGGGCCAGGGCGAACGCGCCCAGATAGGTGCGACCGTCGCGGAAGACGACCGTCAGATCCACGTCGCCCGCCGCCGCCGTGGCCGCCGCCGCGCCCGCCGCCCCGACCCGGTTGACCGCGCCCTGACCGGTTCCGGCCAGGCCGGCGATGGCCGCGCCCGGCCGCTCGGCCTTCAGCGACACCTGGCCTTCCAGCCGCCCGTCGGCGCGCGCCGACAAAGCCTCGCTGGACAGGGTGGCGCGGCTGTCGCCCGCCACGGCGCGGCCCCGCACCTGGGTGAACCGCCCGCCCGCGCGGGTCCAGGCGGCGAAGACCCCGGCTTCGTCCATGCCGCGCAGGTTTCCGGCCTGTTCGACCACGCCTTCCAATTGCAGGGTCAGCCGCCCGCCCTGGGCCAGGCCTTCGACCGGCCCGCTGTCGCGCCCCTCGGCGTCGGCGAGGCGGAACAGCATGTCGATGCTGTCGTGCGCGGCGCCGTCGGTGGTGCGGTGCGGCCGCATGTAGAACTCCACCTTGCCCGCCCGGCGCAGGGGGAAGGCCTCGGACCCCGGATGGGGCGTGAATTCGGGCCGCGTCAGGTCCACCGCCACATTGGGCCAGCGCTGGGTCAGGCCATGCAAGCTCATGCGCAAGGCCTCGCCGCGCACCGCCACCTGGCCCTTGTCCGCCCGCGTCAGCACCAGGCCGTCGGTGGCCAGGATCACCCATTTGTCGGGGTTGTAGGCGTTGGCCTCGGCCACCAGCTCCGGCGCGGCCAGGGCATGGCCGGACGGGGCGGCGATCTTCACATGATCCAGCGCCAGCCGTGTGCGGAAGGGCCAGCCGGTCAGGCCGCCCGAGACATAGTCCACCTGCCACCCCTGACCCCGCAGGGCCTGGGCCTGGGCCTGAAGCCGTCCCTCGATCTGCGACGACAGCCAGAACCACCAGCCGGTCCAGGCCGCCAGCACCAGAAGCGCCAGGATCAGGGGCGTGAACAGGCCGCGTCGGCTGTGGCGGGGGGCGGGGGCGTCTGTCATGACTGTCCTGTAGCAAGCTGAGGGGGCGTGCCGAAGAACCTTTCGCCGCCGCCGCCGTTCCAGTGCCAGACCCTTGCCGGAGCCGTCCATGGAAACCCAGCAGCTTCACCGTGGCCGTCTGATCGACCATCTGCAGTTGGTCGTCGCGGACCTGGCGGCCAGCCGCCGCTTCTATCAGGCGATCTTCGCCGCGCTGGACGTGCCGATGGGCGGCGAGGGCGAGACCTATTTCTGGGTCGACGAACTGTTCGTCTCCACCGCCGACAGCGAGGCGGCGGCCGGGCGGCTGACCGGGCGGCATCATCTGGCGTTCCAGGCCAGGGACGAGGCCATGGTCGACGCGTTCCATACGGCCGGTCTGGCGGCGGGCGGAACCGACAATGGCACGCCGGGCATGCGGCCCTATCACCCCGGCTATTACGCGGCCTTCCTGATCGACCCGGACGGCAACAATATCGAGGCCGTCTATCACGGCCCCGCGGATCGCTCGGCCGACAGCGTGGTGGTGACCTTCGAAGGCTAGAGCGGCCGCCCTACCGCCTGTTGCCTGCTTCCTCTTCCAGAAAGCCGCGCGTCAGCGCGACCGCCTCGGCCAGGCCCATCCGCATCACCTCGGCCCCCGGCGGCAGGCCGGCGAACAGGCGCGTCGGGCTGGCGGCGTCCAGCATGACGAACACCCCCCGGTCGTCGGCGCGGCGGATCAGGCGGCCGAACGCCTGGGCGATGCGGCCGCGCGCCAGGGCGTCGTCGTAGCCGCGGCCTCGGTCGAACAGACCCCCCAGCCGCTCTCGCCGCGCCTTGTGCAGCAGGTCCGGCCGCGGCCAGGGCGCCCGGTCGAACACCAGCAGGCGCAGGGACCGCCCCGGCACATCCACCCCGTCGCGCACCGCATCGGTGCCCAAGAGGCAACTGTCCTGTTCGACCCGGAACATGTCGACCAGGCCGCCGATCTCCAGCGGATCGACGTGCTGGGCGTAGAGAGGCAGGCCCGCCTTGGCCAGCTCCGGCCCCAGCCGCTCATAGACGGCGCGCAGCCGCCGGATGGCGGTGAACAGGCCCAGCGCCCCGCCGCCGGACGCCAGGAACAGTTCGCGCATGGCCGCCGCCGTCTGGCGCGGATCGTCCTTGGCCACGTCGGTGACGACGATGACCCGGCTGTTCGCCGCATAGTCGAAGGGACTGTCCAGCCTCAGGGTCCGCGCCGGCTCGATCAGCCGCGCCGCGCCGGTGCGCATCCGGGCCAGGTCGAACGGGTCGCCGCCCTCGACGCCGCCCGCATCGGACAGGGTGGCCGAGGTGACCAGCACCCCGTGCGACGGCGCGATCACGGCAGCCTCCAGCGGCACGGTCGGATCGATCCAGTGACGGCGCAGGGCCACGTCGTGGATGCGGCCGAAGGCGGTCTCGGCCGACAGCCAGTCGACGAAGTCGGGGTCCGGTTCGTCGCCGGTCTCCTCCAGCGCCGCCAGCATGGCGCGCCAGGCCGGCAGGGTCATGCGCGCGCGCCGGTCCAGCCCACGCAGGGCGCCCTCGATCCGCGCCCGTGACGACGGCTCCAGCACATCGGCCTCGTCGTCCAATATGTCTTCCAGATGCCGCGACAAGGCCAGCAGCGGCGCCTCGACATTGGCCAGGGCGCGGCCCGCCTCGCGCGCCGTCTCCAGCACCGGATCGGTGACCGGCCGCAGGGCGCATTCCAGGCCGAACTCGGCCCCGCCCGGCGCCTCGGACGTGCGCGCCCTAAGCTGGTCCAGGGCGGCGGCCAGGAAGCGTTCGACCGGGCCGATGGGATTGACCTCTCCGGTCGCGGCGCCGATGCGGGCCGAGACGCCGTCGCCCGGCAGCTCGGCCGCCGCGCGGATGGAGTCGCTCAGGGCCTTGGTCGCAGCCTCCGAGTCGGCGCACAGGTCGCCCAGCCGCTGCTCCAGCCCGCGCCCGCGTCGCCCGCGCCCCTCCGGCCCCCGGATCCAGCGGCGCAGTTCGGCCGCCTCCTGGCCCGACAGGGCGGCGGAAAAGGCGCTGTCCGCCGCGTCGAACAGATGGTGGCCCTCGTCGAAGACGATGCGTTTCAGGGCCGCCGTCTCGCCGTCCTGCTTCTGACCGCGCGCCGTGCGGGCGCCGTCGAAGGCGGCCTGGGTCATGACCAGGGCGTGGTTGGCGATGACCAGGTCGGCCCGGCGGCTGGCGCGGATGGTCTTTTCGACGAAACAGGTGCGGTAGTGGGGGCAGGCGGCGTGGACGCATTCGCCGCGCCGGTCCACCAGATTGGCCGCCCCCGCCTGATGGGCCGGGGCCACGGCGAACAGGCCGGGCAGCCAGCCGGGCCAGTCGCCGCCGGTCATGTCGCCGTCGCGGCTGTGCAGGGCCCAGCGCGCCGCCAGGGCCGCGCCGATCAGGTCGCCGGTCCCCAGCTGGGCCGCCTGGACCATCTCCTGCAGGTTCAGCAGGCACAGATAGTTCTCGCGCCCCTTGCGCACCACGGCCTTGCGTTTGCGCTCGGCCGGGTCGGGCCACAGGCTGGCGCTCTCGCGGTCGATCTGGCGTTGCAGGGCGCGGGTGTAGGTCGAGACCCAGGCGGCCCCCGCGTTGCGTTCGGCCCACAGGCTGGCGGGCGCCAGATAGCCCAGGGTCTTGCCCGTGCCGGTGCCCGCCTCGGCCAGCAGCATGCGCGGCCGCCCCGCCTCGTCGCGCGGTGAAAAGGCATAGGCCGCCTCGGCCGCATAGTCCGACTGGGCCGGCCGCGCCTCGTCCAGGCCGGCGGCCTGAAGCAGTTTCTCCAGCCGGATGCGGGCGGATTCGGAATCGACCGGGGCCGAGCCGGCCTCTCCGCGCGGGGCCTCGTCCTCCCATTCCGGCAGGCGCGACCAGACGTCCAGGCCCGACCCGCGATGCTGGCGATCGCGCACCGGCTGGGCGCGCAGGGCGTCCAGCACGCGCGGCCCCCAGGCCCAGCCCGCCCGATCCATGGTCTCGGCCAGGGTCACCGCCGCCTCGCGCCCGGGCCAGGCCGGGTCGGTCATCGCCTTCAGCAGCAGGGCCGCGCTCTCCCGCAAGGCCTCGGCCTGCGCCTCCGCCCCCCTCGGCTCGGCCAGACCCAGGGCCAGGGCCAGGCCGGTGGGCGAGGGCGCACAGAACCGCGCCGGCCGCACGAAGGCGAACAGCTCCAGCACATCCATCAGGTCACGGCTGCGCGGCGGCGCCGCCAGCCCCAGCCGCCGCGCCGTCAGCGCCGCATGGGCCACAAGAACCGGCCCCCCGGTCAACAGCCCCTCGGCCGCCCCCCGCCCGATCTTGCGCGCCCCCTGATCGTCGCACATGGCCCCGGCCCCCGGCGGCGTGGCCAGGGCCGGCGGCAGGTCCAGCCAGGGCTGGGCGCCGACAACGGCGGGGGTTGAAAGGGCAGGGTCGGAAATCACCGGCGGACGATAGCGCGCGCCGGGGTGAAACGGAACGGGAACATGCTATATCGTCCGGGTGTCGTCCCCCGTCGCCCCCGCAACGCTTCCGCCCCTGTTCGCCGACTGGTTCGCGCGGCGCGGCTGGTCGCCCAGGCGGCATCAGCTGGAGATGATCCAGGCGGCCGATGACGGCGTTCACGCCCTGCTGGTCGCGCCGACCGGGGGGGGCAAGACGCTGGCGGGCTTCCTGCCCAGCCTGATCGACTTGGCCGAGCGCGGGCCGAAGCCCGAAACCGGGCCGGGCAGCGGGGTGCACACCCTTTATCTGTCGCCGCTGAAGGCCCTGACCACCGACGTCGAGCGTAATCTGATGACGCCGATTCGCGAGATCGGGCTGAACATCCACGTCGAGAGCCGCACCGGCGACACCAAACCCTCCAAGCGCCAGCGCCAGCGCGACTTTCCGCCCGACGTCCTGCTGACCACGCCCGAACAGCTGGCCCTGTTCTGCGCCTGGGAGGGGGCGCGGGCGTACTTCGCCGATCTGAAATGCGTGGTGCTGGACGAAATCCACGCCATCTGGAGCGGCAAGCGCGGCGACCTGCTGAACCTGGGCCTGGGGCGGCTGCAGGCCTTTGCGCCCCAGATGCGGCGGGTGGCCCTGTCGGCCACAGTCGACGATCCGCAGATGATCGCCGACTGGCTCTCCCCTTCCCCTCGAGGGGGAAGGGGTCGGGGGATGGGGTGTGGGCAGGCTGTGTCCGAGCCTGGCGCAGATGACGCCGGAGTCTCCCCGCCTCCCGGGAACAGGTCTGCCGACACCCCCTCCCAACCCTCCCCCCTCGAGGGGGGGGGCTCCGATGTCATAATCGTCCGCGGCGACCCCGGCGCGCCGCCGGTGGTGGAGATGCTGATCTCCGAGGGGCGCACGCCCTGGGCGGGCCACACCGGCCAGCACGCCATCCCCGAGGTCTATCAGGCCATCCGCCGGGCGCGGCTGGCTCTGGTGTTCGTCAACACCCGCTGGCAGGCCGAGTTCGTGTTCCGACAGCTGTGGGCCATCAATGACGACGCCCTGCCCATCGCCCTGCACCACGGCTCCCTGGCCGCCGAACAGAGACGCAAGGTCGAGGCGGCCATGGCGCGGGGCGATCTGCGGGCCGTGGTTTGCACCTCGACCCTGGACCTTGGCATCGACTGGGGCGACGTCGATCTGGTGATCCAGCAGGCCGCGCCCAAGGGCGCCAGCCGCCTGGTCCAGCGCATCGGCCGGGCCAATCACCGGCTGGACGAACCCTCCAGAGCCCTGATGGTCCCCGCCAGCCGGTTCGAGATGCTGGAATGCCAGGCCGCGCGCGAAGCGGTGGCCGAAAACAGTTTCGACTGGGAGCCGCACCATGTCGGCACGCTGGATACGCTGGCCCAGCACATCATGGGCGCCGCCTGTTCCGAACCGTTCCGGCTGGAGGACCTGTATGCCGAGATCACCCGCTGCGGCCCCTATCGCGGCCTGAGCTGGGAGGCGTTCGAGGAGGTGGTCGATCTGGTCGCCACCGGCGGCTACGCCCTTCGGGCCTATGACCGGTTCGCCCGGATCGTGAAGGGCCCGGACGACCGCTGGCGGGCGCGCAACGCCCAGATCGCCCAGCGCCACCGCATGAATGTCGGCACGATCACGGCGGCGGCGACCCTGAATGTCCGCATCGCCTCGCGCCGGGGCGGATCGGCGCGACACCTGATCGGTGGACGCAAGATCGGCGAGGCGGAAGAACACTATTTCGAACAGATGGCGCCGGGCGACACCTTCGCCTTCGCCGGCCAGGTCTGGGCGTTTCAGGCCATTGTCGGGACCGACGCCCTGGTCACCGCCGCCCCGGACCAGGAGCCGCGCATCCCGTCCTGGGGCGGGTCGAAATTTCCCCTGTCGACGTCTCTGGCCGACCGGGTGCGGGCCATGATCCAGGACCGCGACCACTGGCGCGTCCTGCCGCTGGACGTGCAGGAATGGCTGACGTTGCAGGAGGCGCGGTCGGTCATCCCGGCGGCGGGCGAAATGCTGGTCGAGACCTTCCAGCGCTCGAACCGGCATTATCTGGTCGCCTATCCGTTCGAGGGGGCGCTGGCGCACGGCTCGCTGGCCATGCTGATGACGCGGCGCCTGGACCGATGGGGCGTGGGGCCGCTGGGCTATGTGGCCACCGACTATGCGGTGGCGGTGTGGTCGATCCGGCCGATGGACGATCTGGACATGGCCGCCCTGTTCGAGCCCGACCTGCTGGGCGACGACCTGGAGGCGTGGCTGGCCGAAAGCTTCATGATGAAGCGGTCCTTCCGCAACTGCGCCCTGATTTCCGGCCTGATCGAGAAGCGCCAGCCGGGGACCGAGAAGACCGGGCGCCAGGTCACCTTCTCCACCGACCTGATCTATGACGTTCTGCGGCGGCACCAGCCGGATCATCTGCTGCTGCGGTGCGCGCGGGCCGATGCGGCGGCGGGGCTGCTGGACGTGGCGCGGCTGGGCCAGCTTCTGACCCGCATCCAGGGGCGGATCGTGCATCGGGCGCTGGACCGGCCCTCGCCCTTTTCGGTGCCGGTGCTGGTTCAGATCGGGCGCGAACGGGTGGGCGGCGGCGACGCGGCGGACATGATCCTGGAGGAGGCCGCCATGGAATTCTCGGAGGAAGCCCTGGTCGCCGAGGTGATGGACGAAACATCATGACCGCCTCCTGCATCCCTCTCCCGCTGGGAGAGGGCTTGAGCCTCCGGGAGCGCAGCGATCGGTCAGGCGAAAGGGTGAGGGCCGGCTGCCTTGCCCCCCCTTCTATCTTGCCGCCTTCGTGCAACGGCTCACGCCGACGGATGCATCCGACCCTCATCCGACCGCTTCGCGGCCACCTTCTCCCAATGGGAGAAGGACGATGAGCCCGGCCCTGCGCGAGGCCCTGTCGCCGATGCGCCGTCCGTGCGGCGCCCTGCGCGTCAGCGTCAGGGGCGAGAGCTGCGTGCTGCGGTGTTCGGGGGCCCTGTGGTTGCCGGAACATGGCGCCCTGGTGGCAGGCGACCTGCATCTGGAGAAGGGGTCGGCCTTCGCCGTGCGCGGCCAGATGCTGCCACCCTATGACAGCCGCGCCACCCTGGACCGGCTGGCGGCCGAGATCGCGGCTCTGAACCCGCGCACGGTCGTTCTGCTGGGCGACAGTTTCCACGACAGCCGCGCCATCGGCCGGATGACGGCCGACGACCGCGCCCGACTGGAAATGCTGGCCCAGGGTCGCGACTGGCTGTGGGTCGAGGGCAACCATGATCGCCGCGCGTTGGAACAGGCCGATGTCGATGCTCAGACGCGCCTGCCGGGCCAGGTGCTGGGCCATCTGAACCTGGGCGCCCTGCATCTGACCCATGAGCCGGGGCACGCGCCGCAACCCGGGGAAGTCGCGGGCCATCTGCACCCGGCCGTCCGCGTCGCCGCCCATGGCCGCGGGGTGCGGCGACCGTGTTTCGTCACCGACGGGCGTCGCCTGATCCTGCCGGCCTTCGGCGCCTTCACCGGGGGGCTGAACGTGCGTGATCCGGCCATCGCCGGGCTGTTCGAGACCCCGCCCCTGTTCGCCGCCCTGGGCAGGGACAAGGTCCACGCCATCCCCTGGGACAAGGCTTCTAGCCGCGCCTGAACAGCCGGCTGGCGCCATAGCCCATCAGGGCCGCCAGCAGCACGCACAGGACGCCATAGCTCCACGGACGGCGGTGGGCGAACTCATAGATGTCGCGCTCCAGCCCCACCTTCTGCACCGTCAGGGTCAGGTTCGACACCGACACCGGCTCGCCGTTCTGGAACAGCCAGACTTCGGTGTAATAGCGCCCGGTCGGCGCCGTGGCCGGCAGGGTGACCTCGGCGCGGAACAGGCCCCGGTCCACGAAGTCCACCCCGTCCGGGTCGGTGGCGTACAGCTGGGCCGCCTCCTTCAGGCGGATGACCGCTCGGCGCCAGTCCAGATAGTCTTCGCCCAGACGACTGACCACGACGTCGCGCACGCCATAGCGGGTGACGGTGCGGCTCTCTTCGGGCGCATTGATGCGCAGGTGGTTCACCCCCACGCCCAGGCGGCGCAGCTGGCCGAAGTCGGCGATGTCCGACAGGGGCCGGGTCGAGGCGGTCATGTAGAAGCCGGGCGCCCCCTCGAACAGCACCGGCCGGCTGTTCAGCCAGACGCCCATGTTGCGGGTCTTCTTGACCAAACGCACCGGCGCGTCGGGACCGCGCACCACCACCACCACATCGGCCGGCTGGTCGCCCGGATTGAACACGGCGCCGTAAAGCACGATGGAGGCGCCGCTAAAGCGGGAATCGACCTCGACCTGGGCCTCGGTCAGGGCGGCGGCGACGCGCAGGTCGCCCGAGGTGTCGGCCGATCGTTCCGGCGCCGCCGGCGTGGGGGGCGCAGGCGCCGCGATGGCAGGCGGTGGGGGCGGCAGGGTCGGGACCATCAGTTCCCCACCCCCGGCGCCAGCTGGAACAGGTCGCTGGGCCGCACGAACAGCTCCAGCCCCATGTACAGGCCGACGCCCAGAACGATGAAGCCCAGGGCGGCGCGCATTTCCTCGGCCCGGAACCGGCCCGACATGCGGGCGCCCCATTGCGCCCCCACCACGCCGCCCAGCAGCAGCAGGGTCGACAGCACCACATCCACCGTCTGGTTGCGCCCCGCCTGCAGGATGGTGGTGACGCCGGTGGTGATGATGATCTGGAACAGGCTGGTGCCCACCACCACGCCCGCCTTCATCCGCAGCACGTAGAGCATCACCGGCACCAGGATGAAGCCGCCGCCGACGCCCATGATGGCCGACAGGACCCCGGCGAAGACCCCCAGGCCCAGCGGCGGTATGGCCGAGATATAGAGGCCCGACTTGGGGAACCGCACCTTCCACGGCAGGCCGTACAGCCACATCGGCCGGCGCCGGTCCTTGCGCCGGGCCGGTTCGCCGCGCCGCCGACGCAGAATCTCGGTCAGGCTTTCATGCAGCATCAGGGCGCCGATGACGCCCAGGAAGGCCAGATAGGACAGGGCCACCACCAGATCGGCCTGGCCCAGCAGGCGCAGGTAGCGGAACAGTTCGACCCCCAGAAGCGCGCCCGCAACCCCGCCCAGGGCCATGACGCCGCCCATGCGGAAATCCACCGCCCCCTGGCTGGAATAGCGGATGACGCCCGAGGTGGAGGAGGCGACGACGTGGCTGGCCTGGCTGGCCACCGCCACCGAGGGCGGAATGCCCATGAAGATCAGCACCGGCGCCATCAGGAAGCCGCCGCCGATGCCGAACAGACCGGACACGAATCCGACCGCCGCCCCCAGCAGGATCAGGAGCGGCCAGTTCACCGAAACCTCGGCGATCGGCAGATACATATCCAAAGGACGCGCCTTCGGCTGGACGGACAAAAAGGACAGGCGCCGACAGGCGACGGGAAGGCTTTAGCGAGCGCGGACCGGCGAGGCCAGCCGACACGCCCCAGACGGGCGTCCGGTCAACCGGCCAGAGGCTCGACCTGGAAGGTGTCGGCGGCGCGGCGGGCGGCCTGGACCTGGGCGGGCGAGGCGCGTTCGCTGAGGCGGGCCACGGCGGCCGGCGCCTCGGCGTCGCCGCCGCGCGCCGCGATCATGTACCATTTCAGGGCCTGGCCCGTGTCGGCGGCGATGCCCTCGTCGCCCATCTCGTAAAGGCGCGCGACATTGTACTGGCTGTCGACCAGCCCCTGTTCGGCCGCCGCCGCCAGCAGGCGCAGCGCCTCGGGCCGGTCGCGGCCGCCGCCCTGGCCGTCGTACAGATACATGGCGTAGGCGTGCTGGCCGCGCGCGTCGCCGCCCTCGGCCGCGCGCCGCGCCCAGGCGCGAGCCTGGCTCAGGTCCTGGGGCGCGCCCGCCTCGCCGTCCTGATACAGTTTGACCAGGTGCAGCTGGGCCGAGGCGTCGCCCAGTTGGGCCGCGCGCTTCAGGGTTTCCAGACCGGCCGCGTCGCCGGCGTCCAGTTGTTCCAGCGCCTGGCCATACAGGACCTGGGCCTGTTCCAGCACCGCCGGATCGGCCGGCGCGGTCGGCGTCAGGCTGAGGGCCGTGGGCGCGACCTCGGTCGGCGCGGCGCCGCCCAGACCCGGCAGGGCCAGGGTTCCGTCCGTCAGGCGGGTGTAGCCGTAAAGACCGCCGGTCAGGGCCACGGCCGTGACCGAGGCCAACAGCGCCTTGCGCACGGTCGAGCCGTCGCGCGCGGCCTGTTTGTCCAACCGTTCCTGCAGCTTGGACTTGCCGCCCTTCTTGCGGTTCAGGCCGAAGGACGCGCGCGCCGGGGCCTCCTCGGCCGGGGTCGTCAGGGCGGCCCGCGCGGCGTCGATGGCGTCACGACCGCCCGAGGGGCGCGATGCGGCGCGTCCGGCGGCGGCGGCGGCGCCCATGGAGGCGCGCAGGGTCCGGGGATCGACGAAGTCGGTCTCGGCCGCGAACTCGTCGGGGCCTCCAAGGTCCAGACCGGCGTCGTGAATGCGGGCCGACGTCTGGGCCGGCGCCGGGGCGGCGGCCGCGACCGGCGCCTGCATGGCCGCGGCGGTGGCTTCCAGCACATCCTGCACATCGGCCCCGCCGAAGGCGGCGAAGGGCTGGGGGGCGCCGAACGGCGTCGGTTCGTCGCTGGCCGAGGGTTCCGTAACGGGCGCAGGGTCGAAGGCCGGTTCCGGCGCGACGAAGGCCTGAACCTCGGGCGCCTCGGGCCAGGCCGGAGCGTCGAAGGCGGGATCGTTGAAGGCGGCGGCGCGCCAGTCGGGCGTGACCAGGGGCGATTCCGGCGCCGGTTCGGGCGCGGCCTCGACCACGGCGGCGGGCTCGGCGATCGGATCGTCGCGGCGGGGCGCATCGCCCCGGCGGTCGATGTTCTCGCGCGCCTCGGCCAGCAGCTTGGCCGTGCGTTCTTCCGACAAACGCATCCGCTCGGTCAGTTCGCCCGAGGCGCGGTCATAGCGCTGCTCGATCCGGTCCGAGCTGTCGGCCAGACGGCGGCCGATCTCCTCGATGGCCTGGGCCGACTTGCGCTCCGACTGGGCGATCCGCTCCGACAGGCGATCCGAGATGCGGGTGATCTCGCCGCCCAGCTTCTCCAGCGCCAGGGCATGCCGGTCGTCCGAGGCGGTCAGGCGGCGCTCGACCGCCTGGGCGTGGCGGCCTAGCTCGCCCTCGAACCGCGCGGTCAGGGCCTGGTTCGACGTCTCGGCCCGCTGCATGCGGCCATTCAGGTTCTGGGCGATGCGCAGGACTTCGCGGCCCATGGCCTCGATCGAACCGGCGGCGCGCTGTTCGGCGGCCCGCGCCTGTTCGCCGACGGACGCCACCGTCTGCTCCAGCCGCGCCATGCGGTTGTCGGCCTCGGCCGTGTCCAGGCGGCGCATCATCTCGACGCGGTTGGCGTCGACCTGGCGCGACAGGGTTTCAGCCAGCTTCTCGAAGCGGGCGGCCTCGCGGGCGCCGGCGGGTTCGACCCGACCCTCGGCGGCGACCAGGCGGCGATCCAGATCGGCGAACGAGCGCTCCAGTCCGCGCAGGGCCTCGCTGGTGCGGGCCTGGGCCGCGTCCAGACGGGCGCCGACCTGGCCCATCAGATCCTGGGCGGGCTGGGTCTTTTCGACCGCGTCCATCCGCTGGCGCAGTTCGTTGACCGAGGACCGCTGACGCTCCTCCATGTCGTAGAGACGCCCCGCCAGGGCGCCCAGGGTGGTTTCGACCTTGCCGAAGGTCTCGGCCGTCTGGGGCCCGACCTCGGTCTCGAAGCGGCGCAGGCGGCGGTGGCCTTCCTTCAGCTCGTCCGAGATGTCGTCGATGCGGCGGCCCCAGGCGCGGTCGCCCGTCTGCTGTTCATCCAGGCGGCGCACCAGGCCGGCAACGGCCTGATCCACGCCCTGGATGGCCAGCTGCGACCGGCGCTCGGACGCCTCCAGCCGCGCGGCCAGGGCATCGACCGAGGCGGCGACACGGTGCAGGGTCTCGTCCTCGGCGTCATAGGCGTCGTCCACGCGGCGGATGCGGTTGCGACGTTCATAGCTGTCGGCGGCGTGGGACCGGCGCGGCAGGGGCGTATAGCCGTCGTCGCCGCCGTCCTCGATGATCATGGAATTCAGCCATTCGCCCAGGGTCATGCCCGAGCGCCGGGCGAGATCCTTGGCGATCTCGCGCGCCTTGGGATCGATCCCCTTCACGCTCCACGGCGCGGCTGCGCTCACTGATTCGCCTCCCGACCTACAGATGGCACGCTAATCGCCCAGATCAGGGGTGTAAACGCACCGTTAACCCCAAGATGTTGGGGGCGGCCAAGCACCTGTGGAAATCGCCGCTCGCCCAGCCCCAGCCTTCGCCCGAACAGGGTTAACGGGGCATGAAGATTAACCACCCGGCAAGGATTTCGCCGCTTGCGTCCGCGCCGCCCAGGGGCCACCTGAGCAGCCATGGACCTGAAGACCACGCTGATCCTGCTGGCCGCCTCCATCGCCGTCGCCGTCTTCGCCGGCTGGCGCGGGGCCCAGCCGCCAAACCTGCTGAAGGGGCCGCGCATGGTGCCCTGGCGGTTCGTCATGGTTCTGGCGGCGGCGCTGGTGATGCTGCTGGTCATCCACCTGGCGACCCTGGGCGGGGCGCCGCGCCCCGACTGGGTGTGACGGAACCGGCTCCGGCGCCAACGGTTTGATCGTCTCGCAACCGCACGAGGAGATCCCGCCATGGGCGACAAGACCCTGACCGCCGCCGAGGCCGAACAGGCTTTCTGGGACAGTCTGAAAAAGTCCAACACCGGCCTCTTGGGCCTGGACCAGCCCGGCTATCACGCCCAGCCCATGACCGCCTTCCGCGAGGAGGAGACCGGCACGATCTGGTTCTTCAGCCGCGACGACACCGACCTGGCGCGCGATGCGGCGGTCGGATCGGGCCAGGGCGCCATGTTCCACTATGGCTCCAAGGACCAGAACGTCTGGGCCTGCATCCATGGCGACCTGTCGGTGCACGGCGCCGACCGGGCCATCATCGACCGCTACTGGAACCCGGTGCTGGCCGCCTGGTACCCGCAGGGCAAGGACGATCCGCACCTGACCATTCTGCGCTTCGACGCCGACGACGGCCGGGTGTGGGTGAACGAGGGCGGCTTCTTCAAATTCGCCTATGAGGTGGCCAAGGCCAACCTCACCAAGACCCTGCCCGATGCGGGCGGGGTGGCGGACGTGAATCTGCAGTAGG